>ONGJ01000018.1 GCA_900317375.1 uncultured Eubacteriales bacterium | reverse complement strand
TCCCCTAGGACGGAATCGACCACATCCATCAGCAGCTCCTCCGCCTTTTCGGGTCCCTCCTGCAGCGTGCAGCCGGCGGCCAGCTCGTGCCCGCCGCCGCCGAAGACCGCGCAGACGCGCACGCTGCTGACGCCGGGGGCCGAGCGCAGCGAGATCTTGCTGCCGCCGTCGGGAAGCTCGCGGATGGTGACGTTCAGAAGCGCCCCTTCCGCCCTGCCGGAAAGCCCGGCCAGATCGTCCAGGTCGTCCTCGGTCGCACCGGCCTTCTTCATCATCTCCTGCGTGACGGTGGCCACCGAGACCTTGCCGCCCCGCCGAAAATGGAGGCCGGAATAGATCATGCCCTCCAGCCGCAGCCGGGCCTCGCTGGTCTTGCGGAAGAAGTGGGTCATCACCTTGGTGTGCTCGGCACCGGCATCCATCAGGATCGCGGCCGCGCGGTAGCTGGCAGCATTGACGTTGGCATACTGAAAGGCCCCGGTATCCGTGGTCAGGGCGATATACAGCAGGGTCGCCTCGTTCTTCGTCACCTTCCCGGTCCAGTCCAGGATGAGCTGCAGGATGACCTCGCCGCAGGACGAGCTCTCGGGCAGCACCAGGTCGCCCTTCAAAGCATAATGGGTGTTGGAGGGATGGTGGTCAATGCAGAGATCCACAGGCGCCGAAAAGCCCTCCGGGAACAGGTTCTCGGTCGCGAGGTCCACCGCAATCACAAACTCCGGCTCATAGCCCTCGGGCGCAAACAGCTTTTCCGCGAAGGGCAGCTGTTTGGCCGTGATCTGCGGATTCGGGTAGAGGCAGGCCTTCTTGTTCTTCCGGCGCAGCGCACGGCAAAGGGCGGCGGCACTCATCACCGTGTCGCCGTCCGGATTCTTATGGGTCACCAGCAAATAGTTGTCGTGGGACGCCAGCCACTTTACGCATTCCTGTACGGTCACTTTGCTTCGTCCCCCTCTTCCTCATCCGGACGGATGTCCAGCTCGTTCAGCAGGCTGCTGATATGGGCGCCATACTCGATGCTGTGGTCCAGCTCGAACACCAGTTCGGGCGTATAGCGCAGCGACAGGGACTTAGCCAGCTCTCTGCGCAGCCAGCCGGAGGCCGACTTGAGCCCGCGTCTGAACTCTTTCTCATCCTGCAGGCCATAGACCGAAATCCAGACCTTCGCATAGCGCAGGTCCCCGGTGGTTTCGACCCGGGTCACGCTGAGCATGCCCTGCTGCACCCGCGGGTCCTTGACGCTTCTCAAAAGCTCGGACAGCACCCGCTGGATATCGTCATTCGTCCGGGCAATTCTGTTGTTTGCCATCTCTATTCCTCTCTTCAATCACACTAAAACGTCTTTTCCTCGTATGCTTATATCTGCCGTTTACTTATATTCAGATAATAATGGTTTACACGAAAATCGCTGTGCAGCATGTGCAGATAGTCGGGAATCACATTCTCCAGAGCAACCTACGCACTTTTCCTAAGCCTGTTTTTTTCTCAGACTTGCGCGCTGGATGGCTTTGCCCAGTTCGAACACAGGGATCGTGGAGAGCGCCAGGGCAACGGTGATCAGCAGTTCCTTCGAGGAGATATGCCCGGTAATGCCGAAGAGGCCCCTGAAGCCAGGCACGTACACGGCCGCCAGCGTCAGAGCGACAGTCACGACCAGGGCGCCGACCAGCCACCAGTTGAATTTCTCAAACATCTCGCGGCGGAAAATGGAGCCCAGGCGCGAGCGCATATTCACCGCACAGAGCATCTCGGCAAAGCTGACCGTGAGGAAGACCATCACCACGGCGTTTTCGCACCAGCTGCCGTTCACGATGCCCTTGAAGGAGCCGTTCTCAAGGAAGTAGCCGATGTAGTATGCGGCGATCTCGATGGCGGCCAGATAGGTGCCCTGCCAGAGCATGGCCCCGCCCGCGCCGTTGGCAAAGATGCTCTCGTCCTTGGCGCGCGGCTTGCGCTTCATGAGCTCGCCCTCCGCCTTTTCCATGCCCAGGGCCAGGCCCGGCAGCGTATCCGTGATCATGTTGATCCACAGCAGCTGGACCGAGGTGAGGATGGTGAAGTTCAGGATGGAGGCAAAGAAGATGATCAGTACTTCCGCCAGGTTGGTGGAGAGCTGGAACTGCACCACCTTCATGATGTTGTCATAGATCTTGCGTCCGGTCTCGACCGCGCGGACGATGGTGGCGAAGTTGTCGTCCGCCAGCACCATGTCCGCCGCGCTCTTCGTGACCTGGGTGCCGGTAATGCCCATGCCGATGCCGATGTCCGCCTTCTTGATGGAGGGCGCATCGTTGACACCGTCGCCGGTCATGGCCGTCACCATGTTCCGGGTCTGCCAGGCGTTGACGATGCGGGTCTTATGCTCGGGCTGGACGCGCGCGTAGACGGAGTATCGGGGAACAAGCTCCACAAGCTCTTCATCCGTATACTTGTCCAGCTCGGCGCCGACGACAGCCTGGTCGGCGTTGGAGATGATCCCGAGCTGTTTGCCGATCGCCACGGCGGTATCCTTGTGGTCGCCGGTGATCATGATCGGGCGGATCCCGGCGATTTTGCACTTTTCGATGGCCTCAGCGGCCTCCGGACGGCAGGGGTCGATCATCCCGTACAGACCGATCAGGGTCAGGGACTGCTCGAGCGCGGCGGCACTTGTATCCGCCGGCACCGCATCATAGGTGCGGCAGGCGGCCGCCAGGACGCGCAGCGCCTGATCCGCCCAGGACTTGTTGATGCCGCGGATTTTGTCCCGGATCTCATCCGTCATGGGGACCGGCTGCCCATCGACCAGAACACGGTCGCAGCACTCCAGAATCATATCGCAGGCGCCCTTGGTGTACTGAATGAAGCCTTTTTCGGTCCGATGCACGGTGGACATCATCTTGCGTACGGAATCAAAGGGTGCTTCGGCAACGCGGGGCTGGGCCTCGGTGAGCTCGTATTTCGGATAGCCGATCTTATTGGCATAGTTGACAAGCGCGGCCTCGGTGGCCTCCCCTTCCGCCTCCTGCGCATCGCGTTTCAGCTCGGCGTCAGAGCAGAGGGCCATGGCCTTCGCCATCAAGCCCGCGTCATCCGTATACTCCTGAACGACCGTCATTTTGTTCTGGGTCAGCGTGCCAGTCTTGTCGCTGCAGATGATCTGGGCGCAGCCGAGGGTTTCCACCGCGGTCAGCTTGCGGATCAGGGCCTGCTGTTTGGCCATCTCCGTCACGCCGATGGCCAGCACAATGGTAACCACCGTCGAGAGGCCTTCCGGAATCGCCGCCACCGCCAGCGCGATCGCCGCGACGAGGCTGTCCACGGCGGTGATGCCGAGCTGTTCCCAGGAGAAGGGCTTGCCGGAAAGAACGACGTTCTGAACAACGCCCACGGCAAAGACCACCACACAGATGCCGATGACCAGCTTGGTCAGGAAGGCGGAGAGCTCGTTCATCCGCTGCTGCAGCGGCGTCTCTTCCTTCTCGGCCTGGCTCAGGGCCCCGGCGATCTTGCCCATCTCGGTATCCATGCCCGTGGCGGTGACCACAGCCGTGCCGCGTCCGTAAACCACGGTGGACCCGCTGTAGAGCATATTCTTTCTGTCGCCGAGCGCGACGTCGTTGCGGCCCTGATCGCACATGAGGACATCGATGAACTTCTCCACCGAGCTGGATTCGCCGGTCAGGGCGGACTCCTCCGCCTTCAGACTGTAGGACTCCAGCACGCGGCAGTCGGCGGACACGGTATCGCCCGCTTCAAAGCGGATGATGTCGCCCACCACCAGATCCTCGCTCTTGACGGTGACCAGCTCGCCGTCACGCAGTACGCGGGAAGTGTCGGCGGTCATCTCTTCCAGCGCTTCCATGGCGGACTCGGCCTTGCTCTCCTGCACGACGGTCATGACGGAGTTGATAATGACGACCGCCAGGATGACAAACACATCCGCAAAGGAGCCGAGCGAAAAGTTCCCCTTGCTTTCCAGGATCGTGACGACAACCTGCACCACGGCCGCAGCCAGCAGGATCATGATCATCGGGTCTGTGAGCGTCTCGAGGATCTTCTTCCACATCGGGGTCTTTTCCGTCCCGATCAGGACGTTTTTCCCGTTCTGCTGCAGCCTTGCGGCGGCCTCCCCGGAGCTCAGCCCCCGCTCGGAGCTTTCGAGCTCACGCAGGACCTTTTCTGTGTCTTCCAGATAATACTTCACGTTGTCCCCTTCTTTATTCGGATTTTTGTATCACTTCCAGCTTGAAATCGCTGAAAGGCTCGAGGAGTCTTCTCAGGCGTTTGATGTCATGGTTGACCTTCGTCTGAATCGTAACGGCATCGCTGATGGCCATGGAACCGAGAAAGGAAATAATGGCAAGCAGGACCTGATCCAAAATGATCGACAGCCCCACGCCCAGCAGGCTGAGCAGGATCCCGACGACATATTCCCAGATCACCCTGCGCTTGTTCTCGGCAAGCATTCTGTCAAACTCGCTGCGGTCCTCCTGCACGGCATCCAGCAGCGCCGTTCGAAACCGGTCCGCATCAACCGGGCCGTCCGTGCAGATCCGAAGCGTGTCATGAAGGTGGTCTCTGTAGTGCAGTTCGGTGCAGTAGTTTTTCAGATACTGATAAACCCCGTCATTGATCCGCGTCTGGGTTGGGTCATACGGGTTGTAGAGATCGGATTCTTGCCTGATCATAAGCTGCATCATCGCATTTTCTTTTTCCTTTCAAATCAATCATCCAGGACCATGCCGTTGACGATCCGCTGCACAAGAATCGGATCGTAACCGGCCTTGGTCAGGGCCTTGAAGCGGGCCGCGTCCTTGCCGTATCTGCCGTCGATGACGTCCTGCGCCACCCGGCCGTAGCCCTGGGAGAGTGCGTTTGCCATGTGCTGTACGCTCCAGTAATCAAGGCCCAGGTCGCCGACGGCCTTCTGCGCGTCCGCACCCGAGCCGTAGACCCCGTTCATCAGGTCAACCGCGGCGCGGTAGTCCTTGGTCGTCCCGCCGGAGACAGATGCCAGTTCCTCATCGGAAAGAGGCCGGATCGTATTTTGATCAGACATGTTCAGCTTCCTCGTTTCCTGTTTTTCCGTCAGGGCCGTAATAGGCCAGGCACAGCATGGTCAGGTCGTCGAACTGCGGCGCTTCCCCGACAAAGGCATCCACGGCTTCCCTGACCGCATTCAGCGTCGCCTCCGGATGCCGGGCGGGATTTTCATTCAGCGCGTTCAGGGTGCGCTCGGTCCCGAAGAGGCGGCCGTCGCTGTCGTTTGCCTCCGGCAGGCCGTCGGAGTAGACAAAGAGCATACTGCCCGGCTCCAGCTGCAGTTCATAGTCGCGGTAGCGGATGCCTTCCACGGTCCCGGCGGCCAGACCGTGCCGGTCTTTATAAAGCGCAAAGACTCCGTCCGGCGCTTTCAGCATCGGGTATTCATGCCCGGCATTTACGGCCGTGAGCCTGCCGCTCGACAGCTCCAGAATGCCCAGCCACACGGTCACGAACATCGAGTCGGAGTTGTTGACGGAAATCTGTTCGTTCAGCTGTTCCAGGGCCTGCTTCGGATCCAGGCCGGCGAGCACGCAGTTTCGCAGAAGGATCATGGCCTTCATCATGAACAGTGCCGCGGGGATCCCCTTCCCGGAGACATCCGCGATGACCAGACCCAAATGGTCCTCATCGAACAGGAAAAAGTCGTAAAAGTCACCGCCGACCTCCTTTGCGGGGTCCATGGACGCATAGAGATCAAACTCGCAGCGTTCCGGGAAGGGCGGAAACTCGCGCGGCAGCATGTCTTTCTGAATACGGGCAGCCAGCGCAAGCTCGGTGCTGAGGCGTTCCTTTTCCGCGGTGATGGCCGTGTTCTCGCGGATATAGCGTTTCAGGTTCCGGTCCATCTCTTCAATGGAATGGGCCAGCGCCTCCAGTTCGTCGCCGGTGCGGACGTCGGATACATATTCCTCGCTGCTGTCCAGCTTGCTGACAAGCTGGTCCGTATCCTGCTTCAGAGACTGGATCGGGCGGATCGTCGTCCGCTCAAGAACCCGATAGTGGATGACAATGCCGACACTGGTGATCACGATAATGGTAAGGGCAAGCATGATGTACAGGTTCATCTGCGCTTCCCAGATGGCGGCGATGGACACATCGATCCCCACCAGGGCCGGCACCTCGTTTTCCATGCTGCGGACGGGCACCAGTGCGGTAGCAAGCCGCTCTCCCCCGAGCTCGCGAAGGCCGACAAAGAGCTTTTCTTCCTCCGGCATCTTCGTACAGGAAAGCGCCTGCATCATGGCTTCCTTTTCGTCGGGGCGGTATAGCCGGTGCTCCAGGAACTCTGCCTGCACGTCCGACAGGTCCTCGCTTCCGGCGGGCAGATTGTGATAGATCTCGCTGATGTAGATCAGATCGTCCTCCGTCGGAACCACCAGATAGAAATCCTTGAACTCGTCTTCATAAATGCCCGCTGTCATGAGCGTGTAGCGGATGTCGAAATATTCGTCGTCCTTTGTTTCCGTCTCGAGGAACTTCGTCGGCGCGATGCCGCTGATGTTGTCGGCGATCATGTGGCCATAGGAATAGACATATTTGGTATAGATGTCCAGATTTCGCCGGTACAGCATCTCGCCGGCAATAAAACCGACCCCAAGGATCAGGAAGATGCCGAGAAAGGCAAGGTTTCGGATGCTTCTGCCGGCAATGGTTCCCTTTCTGGTTTTTATCTTTTTGTAGACTTTCATGTTTCACTCTCTGCGCTCTTCAGGCCTGCCGACTGGCGGGCCCAGAGCGCACTCTCTTTTACAGCAGCGGTGCCACCAGCCTGGCAAGGGAGCCCAGCAGGACGGTGGAGAACTTTTGCTTTTTGATGGTGTCTTCGGTCACTTCCCGGCACTTGGCCAGGGTCTGCTGAAAGTCTTCTTCAATGCTCGGGATACAGGAGGTCTTATAGAGATAGGTGGCGCACTCGAAGTGGTGATACAGGCTGCGGTAATCCAGATTGATCGTGCCTACTACGGCCTTGCTGTCGTCACTGACAAAGACCTTGGCATGGACGAAGCCGGGCGTGTACTCGTAGATCTTCACGCCTGCCTTCGTCAGCACTCTGTAATAGGTCTTGGCAAGGGCGTAGGGAATCGACTTGTCGGGGATCCCCGGCAGGATCAGCTTGACATCGACACCGCGCTGGGCGGCAAAGCAGAGCGCGGTGCGCAGCTCATCGTCCAGGATCAGGTAGGGCGTCATGATGTGCACGTAATCGTTTGCCCGGTTCAGGAAATCCATATAGACCTGCTCGCCCACCTTGTATTCGTCCAGCGGGCTGTCCCCGTAGGGCATGACATAGCCGTCAGATTCCGGCGCAGTGTCTGCCGTCTCCGGCAGGAAGCTCTTATAGTCCGGTCTGTCATTGCCGAGGCAGAACATCTGCAGAAACAGAACGGTAAAGCTTTTGACCGCCTCGCCCTTCAGCATGACGGCGGTATCCTTCCAGTGGCCGAAACGGACAATACGGTTGATGTATTCATCCGCCAGATTGACGCCGCCGTTGAAGGCCACCTTCCCGTCGATCACGCAGATTTTTCTGTGATCGCGGTAATTGTAGTGCGAGGAAACGAAGGGTGTGATCGGGGAAACAGGCCTGGCTTTGATCCCCTTTGCCTCCAGCAGCTTCCAGTAGTCTGCCGGCAGGGTGGACATCTCGCACATCCCGTCATATAAGACCCGGACATCCACGCCGGCCTGCGCCTTGCGGATCAGGATATCAAGGATCCGTCCCCACATGTATCCCTCTTCGACGATGAAGTACTCCATAAAGATGAACTTCTCCGCCTTTTCCAGCTCCTCCAGCATGGCGCGGAATTTGTCCTCGCCGATGGGAAAATAGGTGACGCTGGTGCGGTCGTACAGCGGAAAGTGGCCGGATCTGTTGAGATAGGTGCAAAGGTCGTCCACTCCGGACCAGTCATGCTCGATCTCTTTGATGACATTCTCGGGCTGGACAAGGAGGCCCCTGCTTTTTTTGATCTGCTGGTCGATCAGCTTGCACGTTGTCCTTTGCCCGAGGTTGGACTGAGTGAAGAGCAGGATGCCCGTGCCGGCGATCGGAAGAAACGAGATGAGCAGCATCCAGCTCAGCTTTGCAGAGGAGTCCATCGGGCAGTTGAAAAGATAGATGATCATCAGCACCGAGAACAGACGCCAGATATAGACAAGATTCGGGAACTTATCGTCCAGATAGTAGAAGCCGTAAATGATCAGCCCGACCTCAAGCGCCAGCAGCAGAAAAATCAGCAGGAACCGGCTGAAGATGAGCCGAAGGATCCCCTTTCTCTGCGGTTTGGCAAGCCTGACGACGTTTTCATTTTCCTGGATGTTTTCCACGGTGGGCACTCCTCTTCATGATATTCTGAACGGTCTCTCTGAATCCGACGTGCTTCAGCCTGCTGCCTCGAATGAAATCCTCAGCCGCCGCAGCCTTGTCCGCCAGCGAAACGACAAACGCCTCCAGGGAATTGGGCACCCTGCTCCCGGCGCCGGGCCACATATGGCGCTCGATAATATCCGGTGTTTTCTCCGGCAGTGCAGGCATGAGCCTCCGTGCGACAGCGAGGGAATCCAGCGGATGCCGCCGATAGCATTCCTTTTCGGAGCCGTATTTCTCGTCCCGGCCGAGAATGCCGAGGTCGTGACACAGCGAGCCCGCCACGACCGCCGGGATATCCGTGCGGATGTGCAGCCTGTCCAGCACATAGCAGATAGCAAGACTCTTCTCTGCGACCCTTTGGATATGCTCGCCCACGGTAGAGCGCGTATGGTGCGTCTGCTGATAAGCCCGGCGCATCTCGTCGGACCGGAGGATCGTCCGTCCGTACCGTTCGAGATCGTTCCGGATTCTGTCTTTTTTCTTCCTGCGCCGCTCCCGCAGCCGCTTTCTGAAGGACGCAGGAGATCTCAGTTTCATCGCCGTTTCCCTCCCCGCCGTGTCGGAAGACGGTTCCCAGAATGCCGCAATTTCCTAAACAGAGGTATTATACTCTCTTTTCCCGCATTCTACAATATAAAAATCAGCACCGGCGAAACACCGGTGCTGACGCTTGTCTGTCAATTTTATTCCGTAACTTCGAATTTGTAGCCGACGCCCCAGACGGTCTTCAGATTCCACTGGTCGCTGACGCCCTCGAGCTTCTCGCGCAGCCGCTTGATATGAACATCCACCGTGCGGGAATCACCGAAATAGTCAAAGCCCCAGACCTCGTCGAGCAGCTGGTTCCTGGTGAAGACCCGGTTCGGCGAGGAGGCCAGATGATAAAGCAGCTCCATCTCTTTCGGCGGGGTGTCGACCTTTTTCCCGTCAACAACCAGTTCATAAGAATCCAGATTGATGACCAGCTTGTCAAAGGTCAGCTTTTTATCGACGGGACCGACATGATCCGTCCGGCGCATCACCGCATGCACGCGGGCGAGAAGCTCTTTGACCTCAAAGGGCTTGGTGATATAATCATCCGCCCCCATCTCGAGACCGGTCACCTTGTCGTTGGTCTCGCCCTTCGCCGTCAGCATGATGATCGGCGTGGAGGACTTCTTGCGGATGGCCCGGCAGACCTCCCAGCCGTCCTTTCCGGGCAGCATGATGTCCAGCAGAATCACATCGGGCTGGAACAGATCAAAATCAGCCTCCGCCTTGTTGCCGTCCGAGGCAATCATGACATCGAAGCCGTCCTTTGTCAGGTACAGGCGAAGAAGCTCGGCAATATTCGGGTCGTCCTCAACAACTAAACAGCGCTTGCTCATTCCGTCATCCTCCAAACCTTTCTTGGGCATTCAAGTTTTTGTGATATTGTAAATCGCATTCCCTGTCATTTGGTTACCAAAGTGTAAAACCGCAGAGAGACCGGGGTTTTATTTCAGCCCGGCTTTTTTCTTTCTCTCCAGCATATAGCGGAACCAGGCCTCGTATTCGGCGCCGAGCCTGTGAACCAGGGCACGCGCCTCCTTCTCGTTCTCCTTCGAAAAATAGAGGCACTGCTGGGCGATCTGGTAGCGGCGCGAAATGCTGAGGCGGCTCAGTTCTTCATCGGAATACTGTGCCAGCTCATTGATCTGCTGCTGTGCATGGAAGAAGGTGATAAAGCTTTCGGCGGCATCGCGGCCGACAATCGGTGCCAGCAGCGAAAAGTCATTCCCCGAGCTGTCCAGCGCCCGGGAAGCCATCTCCCAGCGCCGGGGGTCGGCATTGGCCTCGGTGCCGGTATAGGGGGTGCGGAGATAGAGGTCGTTATTGGCCAGAAATTCCATCACAAAGGGGTTCAGCTTCTTTCGTACCGCCCAGGGCATCCAGTTTTCGACGGTTGTCCGGATATAGATGTGCGCAAAGCGTCCGAACAGCGGTTCGGCCAGATCATGCGAGGCGCTGGATTCGGAGCGGTCATTTCCTGCAGCTACGATGCGGGCATTCGGCGGCAGGGCCCAGCGGTTGTTCACAAAGCGTTCCAGGACGATTTTGAAGATGACAGACTGGGTCTGCTTGGTCGCATTGGTCAGTTCGTCAAAGAAAAGAATATGCAGCCTGCCGTCCCGGCAGAGGCGTTCGAGCCGAACGAGCCAGGCCGGTTTGATATCGATGATTTCGTCTTTGGCCTCGTTGTAGACCGCGCGGCCGTTGATGGTCTCGGGCGTCTCGTTGACCAGCTCGATATCCAGGGCGTCCGGGTCGATCTCGCGGACGCGGTCACTTTTCCCGTCCCCGGAAAGGCCGTGAATGAACACCGGGATGTTGGCCTCCGCATAGGCGCGGATCAGGCTCAGCTCATCGTGGTTTTCCACGCGGAAGGGCGCGTTCTTCCTGAGCGTCTGTGTGCCGTAGGCCTGCAGATCGTCAAGAAAGCCCTCCTTCAGATAGGCCTCGGCCGCCTCTCTGTCCAGACCGGCGAACAGAGCCATCGCGCTCAGCAGCAGGGCATTTTCGCGGTCATAGATCCAGCGGACAGGCTTCATCTCAAGGAAGACCTGATCGCCCTCACTGACAACCGTCCCATCCGAGAGGCGGACATAGCCGTTGGCGCCGCCCTGCTGCAGCGGCAGCAGGATGACCTCGCGGGAGGAAAGCAGATAAACAGGCAGCTTCTCACCGGCGACGGTCACGCTTCGGCCGGTCTCCTGCAGGCTGTTGTCCTTCAGGCTCTTCTCCGCGAGTTCACGCAGGCTGCGGTCCAGCACCGTGGTGGGGTAATAGCCGTATTCCGCCGTGGTAACGCTCCCCTTTTCCTCGATGCGCCGCAGGAGGTTTTCGTCGCCTTCCTCCAGCAGGATCACCGGGCGCACGGCGCAGACTGCGCAGGGGTCGGAACGGCCGAAACGGTCGACCGTCTTCCCGCCGGCGAGATAATAGTTGATGCCGCCCGTATCCTCTGTCAGAAAGCCGTCGTCCACGGCCGTCATACGCGCGAGATCGGATGCCGGCGCCGCCGCGCCGAGCGCCTTCAGGGCACGCAGCGGTCTTTCGAAAACCTGCTCATGTGATAAGAAAGTCGATTTCATACTTTTCCTTCTCCTCCGGTCGTTTGGCATAGATGACGCGCCCGCCCAAAGGATGGATGGGCATATTGCCGTAGACAACCCAGATGGCATCGCAGCGCTGTTCGGGCATCTCGGCATAGCCGTCGGTAAAGACGATCTGGTTTTCGGCATCCCCGGTAAAGGCGTTGATGGCGACGGTGAAATTCGTCCCGCCGGCGCCGCGCAGTTCAAGCGCGTCGATGTCTTTCTCGGTCCTGATTTCACGGAAGCCGTAAAACCGGGTGTCGAAGCAGCCGACCCGCAGCACCGCGTCCTCCTGCATCAGGCCCTTTACCCCTTTGACGAAGGCGCGCAGCAGCTCCGGCTCGACCGAGGCGCTGGTGTCGAGCAGGACCTCGGCATAGGCGACGGGATACGGACGGAACTGATAGGGCAGCATGCCGTCGCGTATGACATTTCCGGGGAACCAGTCATAATCGGTCTGCAGGCTCGGCTCCAGCATGGAAGAGAGGCCTTTTACCGCCACGGCCAGGCCCGGATCCTCGATATCCCTTCTGCCGCCTTCCGTCCCCTTTCCGGCTTTTCTGTCCTTTTTCTTCGGAACCGGTGCCGGAAGCTGATCTTCCTCTTCGGTCAGGAGGGGCTTTTCCCTTTCCCGGTTCAGCAGGAAGATCTCATAGAGCTCTTCCGCGCTTTTCTCCTCTGCGGCAGGAACCAGCACGGCATCCATCGGTACCTGCAGGCCTTCCCGCCGCAGCATCTGATTCACTACGGCGTCGCTGGCCCGTTTCCAGGCGATCCGGTCGCGGTCTCTGCCGCGTTCATAGTGATTCAGGCGCAGGTGCAGAAGCTGCTGAGCAAGATAAAAACGCTGGGTCTCCGGCGTATAGTAGCGCATCAGGCGCTGATTGTAAAAGATGCCCCGTCCGTCGTTGTCGACCGGCAGCGCCTTCGGCGACTCGTCGATTCGGACCCCCGCGATCCATCTCGACCACGCCGGAAAGGTATCGCAAAGCCCCTCACGGAGGCTGTCCAGATCAAGCATGCTCATGATTCGCCGGTATCCGCACCGTCAGGACGGGCTTTCTTCGCTTCTGAAGATGGCCTCATTTTCCCTGTTCTGTTCGTCTCCACATAGATCATCAAAACCGCCACATCCGCCGGCGAAACGCCGGATATCCGGCTTGCCTGGCCGAAGCTGGCCGGCCGGATGCGCTTGAGCTTTTCCCTCGCCTCGAGGCGCAGCCCCGCGATGCCGTCATAGTCGATGTCCGCGGGCAGGCTTTTGTCCTCCATGCGGCGGAAATCCTCCACCTGCCGCAGCTGCCGCCGGATATAGCCGTCGTATTGCAGGCGGATTTCCACCTGCGCTCTGACCGCCTCCGGCAGTGC
Source organism: uncultured Eubacteriales bacterium (assembly GCA_900317375.1). Lineage (GTDB taxonomy): Bacteria > Bacillota > Clostridia > Oscillospirales > Oscillospiraceae > Limivicinus. The sequence goes on along the minus strand of ONGJ01000018.1, from coordinate 14,700 downwards.
AGGGCGTTCTCCGTCAAATTCTTCGAGATCCGCATAGGAAATCTGCGGTCGCCGGATCAGCGCGGCAAGCGACGTCCCCGTGGCGATCTCTGCCGTTGCGCGGGAACGGAGAAGCCTGTTCAGCGCATCGGAAGGCGGCAGATAGGTTGTTTCCAGCCGCTGAAGCTCCGCATCTACCAGGGCGTATTTTTCTTCCGTCTTTCGGAGCTGTTGCGCGGAAACCAGACCGATCTCCCAGCCCCTGCGGCGGAGGCGCTCATCGGCATTGTCCTGTCGGTGCAGCAGGCGGTATTCGCTGCGCGAGGTCATCATGCGATACGGCTCGTTTGTCCCCTTGGTGACAAGATCGTCGATCAGCGTACCGATATAGCCGTCGCTTCTCCGCAGCAGAAAGGGCGTCTGGCAGCGGATTTTTCTTGCCGCGTTGACACCGGCTACAAAGCCCTGTACGGCAGCTTCCTCATATCCGGAGGATCCGTTGAACTGGCCGGCACCGTAGAATCCGTCGATCGCTTTGCTCTCCAGGGTCGGCTTCAGCTCGGTCGGGTCGATGCAGTCGTATTCGATCGCATAGGCACAGCGGGTCATCTCGGCATGTTCCAGGCCCGGAACGGTGTGCAGCATGGCAATCTGCACCTCTTCCGGCATGGAGGATGAAAAGCCCTGGATGTACATTTCCTCCGTGTTCAGGCCCATCGGTTCGATGAAGAGCTGATGCCGTGTTTTGTCCGGAAAGGTCATGACCTTGGTCTCAATACTCGGGCAATAGCGCGGCCCGACGCCCTCGATCACGCCGGAGTAGATCGGGCTGCGGTCCAGATGCGCCCGGATGATGGCGTGCGTCTTTTCATTGGTATAGGTCAGATAGCATACAGCCCTGTTTTCGGGTGTCTTGAGCGTCGAATAGGAGAACGGCTCGGGGTTTTCATCCCCGGGCTGTATTTCCATCTTTGAAAAGTCAATGCTGCGTGCGTTCACGCGCGGTGGTGTCCCGGTCTTGAAACGCCGCATCGAGAGCCCCAGCTCCCTCAGGCGGACGGCCAGCGGAACCGCCGCCGAAAGCCCGTCCGGCCCGGACGAGCGCAGCAGCTCGCCGACGATCGTCCTCCCGTCAAGATAGGTGCCGGTCGCGGCGATCACCGCCCTGCAGGCATACACGGCACCCGTCGCTGTCGTCACGGAACAGACGCAGCCGTCTTCCACGCCGATATCGACCACCTCGGCCTGCATCACCCGCAGGTGCTCCTGTTTCTCGAGGCGGTGCTTCATGACCTCCTGATACCGCCTGCGATCGGCCTGGGCACGAAGCGAGTAAACTGCCGGGCCTTTTCCTCTGTTCAGCATGCGATACTGAATGCAGGCCTCGTCAGCTGCCTTCCCCATTTCGCCTCCGAGAGCATCCAGCTCCCGCACCAGGTGTCCCTTGCCGGTCCCGCCGATTGCCGGGTTGCAGGGCATGTTGCCGATGCTGTCCAGATTGACTGTAAAGCAGACAGTATCCATGCCGAGACGCGCGGCCGCCAGTGCGGCCTCGATCCCGGCATGTCCTGCCCCTATGACGGCAACCTCGCAGCTGCCCGCCTGAAATGTTTTGATCATGCTTTCACCTGTCTGTTTTGCGCTTCATGACATCAGCAGCACCAGCATCTCACCATTCGGATCCGGCGCGGTCACATAAAACAGCTTCCCGTAACGTGCTGCAAAGCCTTTCGGAAGCGCATTTCCATCCCGATCGAAGCCGAAAACGCCTTCTGCGCTGTATACGAAGGCATCCCTCAGGACCGTCCCGTTGTCCAGGATCGCAGCTTGTTTTCCATAGATGTGAATTCTGATCGGCTTTGCCGGACTGCCGTGAAACTCCTGCCAAGCACCGCTGCTCCAAAGCAGGATCCCGGATGTCGGATTGTCTGTTGCAGATGAACCCGGCTCTGAAACGCTCGCGACAGGAACCTCGCCCGGAAGATAGTCGTCACTGTACCGAATACTGCCGCCCATTGGTAATTCTTTCTGTTCCGCAGAGTCTGTTTCGTTTATCGGAACATAGTCCGCATCCGGGTCCGGTTCAGGACTTTGCTCGGAGCTGCGTTGGGATTCCGGGGAGCCTTCGTCCTCCCGAGAGTTCTCAGTCGTGGATTCCGTTCCCGCCTCTGCAGGCAGAGGCTTTCTCTGCAGCCTTCCATCGGCATCGGCAAGATACAGGATGCTGTCAATAATAACCTCTGTATTCCTTTCGATCAGATGCGTTGTTGGGTTTACATAATACTGATAATCTCCCTGATTTACCAGCCCGCCCTGCACAACGCAGCCGTCAGAATCAAGAACACGGCCGTCAACGATGCAGTCGTGCAGCATCCTGCCATTTTCGTCGAAATAGTATTCTATCCATTCAATGGAATGCCGCCCGGGAGAGATAGGTTTCTGATTTCGGTAGTAATATCTCTCCCCATTGACATTCCGCCATCCATCGGCAGAAATCAAAATATCATCCTGCTTCATCTGGACATCTTGCTGATCCGCTGGACTTTGCACAGCAGGCTCGGCAGAATCAGCTTCTCCGGCTGGTTTGTTACTAATCACGCTGCCATCAGAATCCAGCTGATGTCCATCTATGACACAATCATGCAGCATTCTGCCATTTTCGTCAAAGTAATACTCTTTCCATTCAATATAATGCCGTCCTGCAGAGATTGGTTTCTGATTTCGGTAATAATACCTCTCAGTACCAACTGTCACCCAACCATCCAAAGGAGCGGAACTGTCCTCTGAAGAATTTGTATCATCTAACACCGAAACAGGAGAATCTTCTACATTGCTCGTTTCGCCAGACCCTGTAATAGAAGAATCATCCACAGTGCTCGTTTCACCAGACCCTGTAACAGAAGAATCTTCCACAGTGCTCGTTTCACCAGACCCTGTAATAGAAGAACCCTCCGCTAGACTCGTATCATCCGGTCCGGGAACAGAATCCTCGATGGATGGAGTGACAGTCCCCGGATCAGCAGCATCCTCCGATACATTCGTTCCAGATCCAGGAACGAGAATATCGGCAGTTGGTTCAGTATCATCATCTGAAACAGTGGAATTTCCTTCCGGCTCAAGATCAGAGGAATCTGAATTCTCTCCGCCGCTATCCAAAAGAATGCGGCCGTCTTTATCAATGTGTACCCAGTGGCTGTCAAGGTATAGGCTCTCGTTCTTAGCCATCCGTCCGTCATCGTGGAAAAACCGATACTCTCCGTCGATCTGGTAAAAACCTCCGCCAAGAGGTTTCCCATCAAGATAAAAATACAGATCCCCATTGGTATCGGTAATCCAGCCGTCCACAGCTTTTCCTTCCAGCTGTGACTCGGATATTGGGCTTAGAATTCCCTGATAATCGCTCTCCCACCAGGCCCCATTCATTAAAACGATCCGATTACACAGAAGCCGTCCTGTCTGGTTGTCAAACAGATAGAACGTATCATCCACATGCGCCGGACCACAAACCGCAGCAAAGTCATCACCGTAATAAAAATGATCAGCCGGATCTGCCGATTCATCGGTATACCAGTCTCCAGCGATAAGGACATTGTCCCATCCTGCACGAATCCAGAAAGCGTTTCCGTCACTGCTTTCGATCAAACACGTTTCATCTTCTTTCAGCAGTGTACCATCGCTCCGAAAGAAATAGTATTCACCGTCAATTTCGGCAATACAGCCCTGCAGCATTCTTCCACCGTCAAAAAAGAGGATGTTGTCATCTTCCTTAACCCAACCGTCATTGTCGTTTTCTGCTGCCGCCCGAACATGCCAAAAACAGCCGAGCACAAGAATGGTCAGCAGGAACGCGCAGGTTTTCAGTTGGAAGTAGTGTTTCATAGATATCCTGTTCTCCCTCTGCGCTTGTTAAGAATGCCGTTAAATTATAGCTAATTGTAACAAATTTGTCAATTCTTATTTCTCTGGGGATGTGAAAGAGGCATAATTGACTGTTTGAAGAAAGCGCTCTATAATGGCCAATTGATAAGGAAAGGAGGTGCAGGCATGGGAGATGCGAAACAGCTATCGATCTTCGCCTGCCCACTTTGCGGGGAGAAGCTGGCGATTGATGAACAGGTTTACCGCTGTACTTCCGGACACTGCTTTGACAAAGCAAAGGAAGGCTATGTAAACCTGCTGCCTGCAAATCGGCAGCATGCGAGCGCCCCGGGCGACGACAAAGACATGGTGAAGGCGCGGACGGCCTTTCTGGACAGCGGCCGGTACACGCCGCTGAAGGAAGCGCTGTGCGCTCTGGCAGCGAAATATGCGGGCGAAAGGACAGCGCTGCTTGACGCTGGCTGCGGAGAAGGCTATTACACCGAGGGGCTGAGCCGCGTTATCGCGGAAAAGGGCGGACGGACAGGCGGCGCGGACCTGTCAAAGGCAGCAGTCAAAAAGGCCGCAAAACGATGCCGGGAGGCAGAGATCGCGGTGTCATCGGTGTATCACCTGCCGCTGGCAGATGGGTCGGTCGACATGGTGACGGACTGCTTTTCTCCGCTGGCAAAGGAAGAGTACCGGCGGGTGCTGAAGGACGGCGGGCACTTTCTGTACGTCGTGCCAGGGGCAAGGCATCTCTGGGAGATGAAGGAGGTGCTCTACGAGCAGCCATACGAAAACGAGGTGCGGGAGGAGGCATACGAGGGCTTCCGACTGCAGGAGACGGTCCCGCTGAGCTTCGGAATTCACCTGGAGAAGACGGAGGAGATCATGGCGCTGTTCCGGATGACACCCTACGCCTGGAAAACGCCAAAGGAAGGGGTCGAGCGCCTCGCGGAGCAGATAGAACTGGGGCTGACGGCGGAATTCCGCATCCTGGTATATGAAAGAAAATAGACGGATAAGAAAAGCCCTGCCGGGTAAGGCAGGGCTTTCGTGCTTACTTTTTGTTTCTGAGATACTCGTCGATGCTTTTGGCGGCGGCCTTGCCGGCGCCCATGGCGAGGATGACGGTGGCGGAGCCGGTGACGGCGTCGCCGCCGGCAAAGACGCCGGGACGCGCGGTCACGCCGCCTTCGTCGGCCTCGATGCCGCCCTTCTTGGTGAAGGTGAGGCCGTCGGTGGTGTTGCGGATGAGGGGGTTCGGACTGGTGCCGATGGCGATGATGACGGTGTCGACATCCAGGACCCAGTTCGAGTCTTTAATCGCAACGGGCTTGCGGCGGCCCTTTTCATCGGGCTCACCGAGCTCCTGACGGATGAGCTCGATGCCGGTGACATGGCCGTCCTCGTCGCCGCGGATGGTGCAGGGGTTGTTGAGAAGCTCGAACTCGATGCCCTCGGCCTCGGCATGCTCGACCTCTTCCTTACGGGCGGGCAGCTCGTCGCGGCCGCGGCGGTAGGTGATGTAAACATGCTCGGCGCCGAGGCGCTTGGCGACACGGGCAGCGTCCATGGCGACGTTGCCAGCGCCGACGACGGCGACACGGTGGAAGTGCTTGATGGGGGTGTCATAGTCGTCGCGGTAGGCCTTCATGAGGTTGGTACGGGTCAGGAGCTCGTTGGCGCTGTAGACGCCGAGGAGATTCTCGCCCGGGATGCGCAGAAACTGGGGCAGACCGGCGCCCGAGCCGATGAAGACAGCCTCGAAGCCGTCGTCAAAAAGCTCGTCCACGGTGATGGACTTGCCGATGATGGCGTTGTTGACGATCTTGACGCCCATTTTGGTGAGGTTCTCGATCTCGGCGGCAACGATCTCTTTCGGAAGACGGAACTGCGGGATGCCGTAGACGAGGACGCCGCCGCTCTTATGGAATGCCTCGAAGATGGTCACGTCATAGCCCATCTTGCAGAGGTCGCCCGCACAGGTCAAACCGGCGGGGCCGGAGCCGATGACGGCGACACGGTGTCCGTTGGGCACTGGGACGGTCATCTCGGGCTTATCCTCGCGGGCCATGTGCCAGTCGGCGACAAAACGCTCGAGCCGACCGATGCCGACGCTTTCGCCCTTCAGACCGCGGACGCATTTGGACTCGCACTGCTTTTCCTGGGGGCAGACACGGCCGCAGACGGCGGGCAGAGAGTTGGTGGAGGTGACGATCTCGTAGGCGGCCTCAAAGTCACCCTCACGAACCTTTTCGAGGAAGCGGGGAATCTTGACGGCCACGGGGCAGCCCTCGCGGCAGGGCGTGTTCTTGCAGTCGAGGCAGCGGGCGGCCTCCTTCATGGCGGTGTCAGCGTCATAGCCGAGGGCAACCTCGTCAAAGTTGCCGGCGCGGACAACGGGGTTTTGTTCCGGCATGGGGTTCTTCGTCATGCTCATATTGACCTTCAGATTAGCCATTGCGTTTCCCTCCCGTAATATGGCAGATGTGCTCTGATGCCTTGTTCTGTTCGTCGGTGTAGAAGGCGGCGCGCTTGATGAGGCTGTCGAAGTCGACCTGGTGGGCGTCAAAGTCGGGACCGTCGACGCAGGCGAACTTCGTCTCGCCGCCGACGATGACGCGGCAGCAGCCGCACATGCCGGTGCCGTCGACCATGATGGGGTCAAGGGAGATGATGGTGCGGATGCCGTAGGGGCGGGTCACATCGGCGAGGAACTTCATCATGATATCGGGGCCGATGGCGATGACGCGGTCAAACTGGGGCTTGCCGTCGTGGATGTTATCCTCGATCTCTTTCTTGAGGAAGACGGTGGTGAAGCCCTTTTCGCCGTAGGTGCCGTCGTCGGTGCACATGATGAGCTTGTCGGAAACGGCCTTGAGCTCGTCCTTGAGGATGACGATATCGGCACTGCGGAAGCCGCCGATGAAGGTGACCTCGATGCCGCGCTCGTGCATCTCTTTGGCGATGGGATAGGCGATGGCACAGCCGACGCCGCCGCCGACAACGCAGACCTTGTTCAGGCCTTCCATCTCGGTGGCCTTGCCGAGGGGGCCGACAAAGTCGCTGATATAGTCGCCCTGCTCGACGGTGTGGAGCATCTTGGTGGTCTTGCCGGCCGCCTGGACCATGACGGTGACGGTCCCCTTTTCGCGGTCATAGCCCGCGACGGAAACGGGAACGCGCTCGCCCTGCTCGTCAAGGCGGAAAATAACAAACTGCCCGGCCTTCGCGTGCCTGGCAACCAGGGGCGCCTCCACTTCAAAGAGGCAGATGGATTTCGCGTCATTGAGAAAACGCTTGGTGACAACCTTGTACATACCAACTCTCCTTCTGAATGTACAGACTATGATCGGTAGGGATCTATTCGCGTATTGATTATTTTAACAAATAAACACGGTAAAGTAAAGACGAAAGCTCAGGCGAATTCGAGGCTGAGGCGGAAGCAGTGGGCGTCGTTTTTGACGCCGGAGAAGGACCACAGGTTATCGCGGCGGGCCCAGGAGACCGTGAGCGCATCCCCGGCGAGGGCCTCGCTGAGGAAGGCGGCACGGACGGTCTTCAAAACGAGCCCGTCGGCCTCGGGGGCGATACAGGTCTGGGCGAGGTCGAAATAGCGGGTGTTGTTCATATGCCCGTTCATATCCAGCCAGGACGCGGGGACGGTGAAAACACGGGAAAACTGAGGCTCGAGCTTTTCAGGGGCAGCCGGACGGGGCAGCTCGAGCCCGGTCACCTCGGTCTCGAAGGCATCGAGGCGCCCGGTCCAGTCGACCATGGCGCGGGTCTCGCGGTCGACGAGGGCCCAGGAACCGGCCGCTCGGCCGAGAGAAAGACCGCCGGCATCGGCGAGAAGATAATTGCGCTGGCTGAGCATATGCCGGACGGGCGAAGCCCAGGTGGTGATGTCGAGCGCCTCGCCGGGGATGAGGGCACGGTCGAGGCTGAGCTCGTACCGGGTGACAACCCACATGAGGCCCTTTTCCATCAGCTCGGGCCCCGAGGCGTGCCAGCAGGCGGCCGCATGGCCGGAGACGTCCTGCAGGATGCGGAAGAGCCCGGCAATGCGGGAAGGGTCCCCGGGGACGGTAAAGCGTTCGGTCATCATGCCTGTTCCTCCGCAAGCTGTTCGATATAGACCCAGGAGCTGTTGTCGTGCGGGATCAGGTTGATGACCACGGGGACAAAGCGGTCGTGCACGTCGCCGTAGGGGACGCTGCCTTCCATATCCTGGAGATTATAGGTATAGGTATAGCGGTCGGTGCGGTAATAGACGCGGTCATAGATCTTCATGAAGAGGACGGCGTTCTGGCCGCTGAGCTCGTTATTGCGCACGAGGGCCTGGGGGCTGTCAACATAGATGGAGAGCAGGCCGGACCTGTCCTTGAGCTGGTCGGCGACATAGACGGCAAAGCCGCAGATGGCCGTGACGGGGTCCGGCTCGGTGGACATCTCGCGGGTATAGAGGAAGGGAGACTGCTCCATCTCGCCCTCGGCATTCTGGACCTGCATGCCCTCGACAACGGGATGCATAACATCGGCGAGGGCCACCTCGTCAAAGCCCAGGTCATAGAGCTCGCGGACGAGGTCGACGATGTAGTTGCGCAGCTCGGGGTTGTAGGGGTCGAGCCAGGAGCCGTTTTCGTCCGTGAAGTTGAAGCCGGCCGCCGAGCGCAGGGCGTACTGATTCGAGCGGTTGGCGAGCAGCTCGTCGATAAAGCAGCTGATCTGGGCGACAAGCCAGACACGCTTGCCGTCCTCGCGCTCTTTGAGGGCGGGGATCAGCGTCTCGAGCTGGGCGGAAAACTCGTTATCCAGCGTGCTGCCGTAGCTGACGGCGACAGGGGACTTGGAGTTCCAGAGAAGCTGGCCGTTGCGCGGCTTCATCTCGATCATGAGGGCGTTGCCGTCGACAAGGTTTGCCGCGGCGTTCTGGAGGCGCTCGATCGTGACCTCACCGGCCGAGATATAGACCGCGCGGACGGGGCGGACGTTTTTGCCGGCGACGGCCTGGACACGCGAATAGTCGGGCGCCTGAAAAACGATCTCGGGTATGACGGTGTCAAAGCTCAGCTGCCCGGCATCGGCATCCCCCTCGCCCGTGCCGCCGACGGCCGTGTCGGTAAAGGAAACCCGGACGCCTTTGTCCGAGATGACGGCGTATTTCTGAAGCCCGTAAAAGAGCACCACGAGAAGCGTGATCAGGCCGAGAAGCAGTATGAAAGGGATGAGCCAGTAATTGCGGCGCTGACGGCGCCCCTGATAGAAATCCTTGTTTCTTGCCAAAGCGTACTCCTCTTCCGACGGGAGGAAGGCCCGTCAGGATTCAATCTTACCGATGCGGCGCAGGTGGCGCTCGTCATTGGAAAAGGGGGTATCCAGGAAGGTGTCGACAATCTTGAGAGCGAGGCCGGGGCCGACAACACGGGCGCCGAGGGCCAGGATGTTGGCGTCGTTATGCAGGCGCGTGGCCTCGGCGGAAAAACAGTCACCGCAGACGGCAGCGCGGATCCCCTGAACCTTATTGGCGGCGATGGAAATGCCGATGCCGGTGCCGCAGATGAGGATGCCGCGGTCATACTCGCCGGAGGTAACCGCGTGAGCGACGGCCTTGCCATAGTCGGGATAGTCACAGCTTTCCTCGGTATAGGTGCCGAAATCGTAAAAGCGCTCGCCGCGCGCCTCGAGATGCTGCATAATCTCCTGCTTGAGCTGAAAGCCGCCGTGATCACAGCCGATGGCAATCATAATACAATCCTCCATATCATCAATAATAAGAAATTAGCTTCGCGCGCCTATTATATGCATTTCGGAAAGGGATGTCAATTCGCAAAAAAAGTGCCAACGGGAAAGAAACCCGTTGACACCCTCGTGTGTATTCATCAGCGACGGCGTGCATGCTGCTTGCGTTCGGTATTCCGCCGCTTATCAGCGTTCTTGCTGTCAGAGGTCTGCATGAAGCGCTTGAGCTTTTCCTCGAAGCTTGCGTCCCCGGAGGGCCCGGCGACCTCACCCATCTCGGGCGAACGCGGCCTTGCGGACGGCGCGGAAGGCGCCGGCGCACGAAGCTCATCGCCGCCGTCGGGCGCACCGCCCTCTTCAGCAGCCTGTTTGAGGGAAAGGTTGATCTTCCCCTGCTCGTTAATGTCAAGGACCTTGACTTTCACGAGCTGGCCGACCTGAAGATGGTCATGCACGTCTTTAACAAAGGTATGCGCAATTTCGGAAATATGAATCAGGCCGCTTTTGCCGCCGGGAAGAGCGACGAAAGCGCCGAAATTCATGATGCCGGTTACCTTACCCTCCTGAATACTGCCGATTTCTATCAAAGCTGATCATCTCCGGCCGGAAACGGGGCCCCTGTTTATACAAAATGTTTCCGGGAAAAAAGATGGGATAACTATAATAGAAAAATGCGGATTTGAAAAGAGTTTTTTCGCACAAAGTGTGAACTAATTGTTAATAAATGCATATATGCAAGCAATATGCAGGAAAATATGTTTTTATGCGTCAATCTGCATGCCGTCAGCGGGTTTTCTCTTCCAGATTCCGGATCCGGATGGCCTCGTTCAGGACCTTTTCGGCCCAATGCTCGTCCGGCTCGCGCACGCGGATGGTGCGGAAGCCGTAGCGGCGGCCGTTTTCGTGGATGACATCCTCGTCATCGACATGAAGGGAAATGCGGTAGAAGCCGGGCATTTTCTGGGGCAGAATCTGCGGCCTGTCGCGCTGGACCTCGCGCAGGTGGCGCTGGGCGTTGACGATCTCGTCAAAGTGGATGCGGTAGCGGGAAAAGAGGGCGCGCAGGTAGCGCTCAGACCGGAAGGAGGAGGTGTAGACCCAGACCTCGAAGCCCTCCTTCTGGAGCGTGTGAATCAGATCGACGGTGCCCTTGCGCAGGCGCTCCTTAAAAATCAGGTCGAAGGGCGCGTGCGGGGGCGGCTCGGTCTCAAATCTTTCGGGAGAGACGAACAGAACGTCGTCCAGATCAAACGATACTCTCATTTCTGCTCCGGATTCATGATCTGCACATGGAGGCAGTCCAGGCCGCGCTGGAGCGCGGCTGCCCAGCGATGGTGGCCGTTGAGGATCATATAGCCGCCGGCCTTCATCCTGTTCACGAGGACAGGCTCGTCAAAGATGTCGCTGTGCTGGAACTGGAGGTTGCGGATCAGGTCCATGTACTCGGAGATGATGCGGTCGCTGGGCCCGATATTCGGGTCGGTAAACTCGTCATCGGGGTTGACATGCAGCTCGCGGGGAGAGAGGTGGCGTACCCGGCGGCGCTCGAGAAAGCCGACACGGACAAGCTCGCGATTGCCCTCGGTTTTCTCAAGGTCGTCGAGAACATAGCGGAAGAGCGCGGTATTCACCGCGGGATTATAGCTTTTCTTCTTTGTGCGCTTTTCGGCGGCCTGACTGATGTGCTCGAGCTCCTGCTTCAGGGCGGGGTCCTTTTCGGCGCCCTGCTTATGGGCGGCCACGGCGGCAGACAGGGCCCGGCAGACCTCGTGATACTGGAGGGTACGCTCGCGGGTGCGGGCGGAGAGCTGCCTCATCAGGGTGAGAAGACGGTCCGGGTTTTCGCGCAGGAAGGCAGGAAGCTCATCTTCGGTGACGGGACGGAGGAGCGTACCATCGGCCAGAGAAACGGCCGTGGCCGAGCGGGGGCTGGCCTCGATGACGCCCATCTCGCCGAAAAACTGGCCGTCGGAAAGATCGGCGATCATTTTCTGATTCTCGGTCTCGTAGTCCAGGAAAATGCCGACACGGCCGCGGCAGATCTCATACACCAGATCGGAAGGGTCCTGCTGGCGGAAGATGATATCGCCGAGAGAAAAAGTCCTGTTATTCACAGTATGTACTCCCCTCCTCTCATTCGTCAGCGCCATCGGCGGGCGCAGCGCTTTCATAGCCGGCGAGGGTCTTGGCAATGCGGTGGCGGAGCGCAGCGCTGAAATCCTGCCCGGCCTTTTCGGCCTCGACAACGTCGGCCACGGTGCGGCAGGCCCCGGCATAGTCGCGGGTGATGCGGCGCAGGCGGGAGGACATCTGCTGAAGCATGCTGAGGAGAAGCTCGGGATTCTCATCAAAGAAGGCCTGAAAATCCGACTCAGCAATGCGCTCGAGCACGGTATCATCGGAGAGGGAGACCGCCGCGGCAGAACGCGGGGCGGAATCCAGCAGGCCCATCTCGCCGAGGTACTGACCGGCACGCAGCTCGGTCAGCTTCGTCTCGTCGGGGCCGCCGTAATCGAGCACAACCCCGACAGCGCCGCTGCGCACGGCGTACATGCAGTCGGCAGGATCGCCCTGGCGGAAGATCACTTCATTCCGGCGGAAGCTTATCTGTTCCATAAGGCAAACACACTCCTTTAAAAAAAGGCACCGGGAAGATGCTTCCGGTGCCGTGTACGGTTTTCGAATTATGCCGAGGGGGATGCGAAATCGGTCACAACCTGGCGGAACCAGAAGGTGTTCGGCAGGCGGCACTGGGCAATCGTGCCGACGGCATCGATGTCCATGGGGTGATCCAGCCAGACCTGGACCTTGACGGCGCCGAAGTCGGGATACGGGAACTCGCCCACCTCGACCCACTCGCCGCCGGTCTTGACATAGACCTTGCGGGGACCGAGGATGTTCTGCCAGACGTTGGTATTCTCGGCAATAATCTGATAGTCCAGAGTGAAGCCGATGCAGTCTTTCACTTCCTCGGAAAGGACGGTGTAGTTCTGCTGGGTGTTGAGCCAGGAGCAGCGGGACCAGTCCAGTGCGATGTCATCGCGGAAGCTGAGATCGCCGGAGGGCTCCTTTCCAATCGTATAATGGTCGCCCGGGAAGTCGTCCAGGATACGGATGGACTGAATCCAGCCGGCATAGAAGCGGTCGTCCGAGCCGCGGTAGATGATGAGGGACATCTTATTCTCTTCCGCCAGGACGGTGGCCTCGGTGCCCTCATAAATATAGGGCATGACGTCGCGGCCGGTATGGAGCTGGGAGATGCGCTCGACCCGCAGGCAGGGGGCCTTGAAGGCCTTGCGGGCATAACCGGTCTTCCACTCTTTGAGCCAGCTGCCGTCCTGCGGGAGGACGACAAGGTCGGAGCAGGTCGTCGCCTGGACAGCGGCGATGCCGCGGGCTTTGACCTCGGGATCGTCGGTGGTCTCATCGGAAGAGTCGAACGAGAAGGACATGGCGGCGTCGATCTCGGCCTCGGGATCCTTGATCACAGGGTCATCGGCCTCATCGGCCCAGGCCAGGACGGGAGCGGCCAGCATGATGAGGGCCAAAAGAAGGGCAAGCAGGTTTTTCATATCAGGTACCTCCCAAAAGTCAGTTGGCGGCGTCGGAGAGCTTGAGATCGCGGATCCTGCTCAGGGCCCTGCCGTTGATGATCAGGGCGAAGACGGCGGTGATGAGGGCGGAGAAAATCACGCTGCGGATATCCAGGGTGCGGTCCATCTGCAGGAAGCTCTGCTCGGTCAGGCGAATCACGCGGTAGCCGATCTGGGCGCCGAGCGGAACGCCGAGCAGGATGCCGAGGACGGTGGTGATAATCAGCTCGGACGCGGCATAGCGCACGCACTCTTTTGTCGTGAAGCCGTTGACGCGCATGACGGTGAGTTCCTTCTTCTTATGCAGCATGTAGCTGCCCGAGAGGTTGTCGAGGATGAACCAGGCCATCAGGCCGGCGGCGACGATCATGACGATGATGAGCACGTCCATGGCCTTGGCGGTGGACTCGATCTGAGCACGGCGGGCAGCGGCGTCCTCGAGGCTGATAAAGCCGGGCAGCCATCTGGCGTCGTCGCGGAGGACGTTGATGCTGAAGCCGTTGAGCTTGATAAAGAAGCAGTTCGGAACCGGGTCGGTGCCGAAGATCTCGCGGAAGGCGCTCTGCGAGGCAAAGGAAATCTGACCGAAATAGTTGTTGAAGATGCCGGTGACCTCGGTCGGGAAGGCCGACATGCTTTCGTTATAGAAGGTAATGGTGTCGCCGGGGTTCAGGGCAAGGGTCTCGTGCATGCGCTTGGTGATCAGGACACCGTGCTCGGACTCGGTGACGAGGGACTCATTATTCTCGTCGCGCAGGTTATACCAGCCCGGAAGCGCGTCCGGCTCGGCACTGATGAGCTTGCAGGCGCTCAGGCTGTCGCCGTCGGAGAAAGCGTGATTGTCCTGATAGACAAGGATCGACTCCACACCGCTGCTGTCCAGAAGGGACTTGAGCTTTTCGGCGGCCTCGGGATTGTCGGGGTCAAAGGTCAGCTCGGCATCGAAGGTCATCACCTCGCCGTACTGGCGCTGAACAACGCGGTCCTCGCCGAACTTGAGGGTAAAGCCGACCATCAGGAGGATGCAGCAGCCGGCGATACTGACGATGGTGACAATGACGCGGGTCAGGTCTGAGCCCATGTTCAGAAGGATCAGGCGGGTGTAAAGGCTCGAGGAGGATTTGCTGCTTTTGCCGGTCTTGAAAAGCTGCTTCGGCTCTTTGCCCTTCATGAGGGTGACCGCCGTGGACTTCATCAGGCTGTAGGAGGCGATCAGAACCGCCGCCACGGCAAGCGCAAGGCCGCCGACGAAGAGGAGCACGGAAGGCCCGAGCAGGAAGCAGGGCGGCGCCTTCGGCACGGTATAGTAGGGCGCATACATGTTCAGGCACAGGGTCTGCAGCACAAAATAGGCCAGCAGAATGCCGGCGATGACGCCGAGGAGCGTCGAGCGCACGCCGAAGATCAGGTACTTGGCCATGACCTCTTTATTATAGAAGCCGAGGGCCTTGGTGGTGCCGACGAGGATGGACTGTTCATCCACCATACGGGCCACGCTGGCATAGATGACCAGGGCGGCAAT
>ONGJ01000027.1 GCA_900317375.1 uncultured Eubacteriales bacterium | reverse complement strand
TTTTCACAAACTTATTTTACCACAAACAAGAAGCCGAGGCTACCCTTTTGGGTCGTCTCGACTTCTTGTTCTTTTCAGGCTGTTTTGCTACAGCCCCTTCTTGCGTGTTCTGTTTTATGCCGCTTCACTGTCCTTTTCAATATGCAGACCCCTTTTACCGAAACACGTCTTTCTGCAGACGCTTGCAGTCATATGTCTGGCCACCCGGAAAACGGGCCGAAGCGCTCGTTGATCATAGGCACGGTCTGGGGATAGCTCCGGGTGAAATCGTCCTGCTTCCTCAGCTCTGGATCCAGATGGGCGGCGTCGCGGGAGAGAATGTCCGCCTCCTCCGTCGGGGTGATCAGCGGCGGCTCACGCTGTGTGAGCAGATAAAGGTTCCTGTTGCGCAGGCGCTCGAATACCTCCGGGTGCTGGATCGGGTTGCCGGCAGTCGGCGCCTGAGGAAGGAGGGACAGCATGATCATCTGATTGAGACTCAGCGCGGAGACATCCTTGCCGAAATAGAAGCCGGCTGCATCGCTGATGCCGTAAACGCCGTTGCCGAAATAGAGGATATTGACATACAGCTCCAGGATGCGGTCCTTCCCGAGCTCATGCTCCAGCGCCAGGGCGATCAGAAGTTCTGCCGCTTTTCGCCGAAAGCTCTTTGTGAAGCGCAGATACAGGTTTTTGGCGAGCTGCTGGGTGATGGTGCTGCCGCCGCGGACAAACCGCTTTTCCCGGAGATTCGTTTTCCAGGCTCTGCGGATGAGCTTCATATTGTATCCGGGGTGTTCATAGAAGACGCGGTCCTCCTGCCTGAGGATCAGCAGAATCTGCTTCGGAGGGATCTTCTCAAGGGGCAGGAAGTCAGGCTGCGCTCTGCGCGACTCATACAGGCTGAGCGGCGGCCGTTTTTTCAGCAGAAAAAGGGCATAGCACGAAACCCCGGCAAAGCCCGCGAGGGCTGCCGCGAGCACGACGCCGACTGTCTTTTTGATGATCAAGCTGTAATTCCCCCGAGAAAAATGTATTTACCGGTCCTTCCTTGACGATACCATGGAGGAATCCTCCGGCATACCCGGCAGGATTAGCCCGCCGGGGCTTTCGACCGCGGAAATTATACAGAAAAACCGGGCGAAAATCAATACTGCCGCGCAATTGGCATGACGGGAGGATCGGAGATCTGTGAAAAGTACTGTTCAATAAGGGAAAAGTATGCTACTCTGTATAAGCGGCGGCAGAAGCGGCAGGCTGCGGTGCCGCTGTGACAGAACGCGCAGTGAAGGAAGAAAGAAGGGACCCAATGAAGCAGCCGAAGATATCGGTCATCATCCCGGTTTACAACTCGCAGGCGTATCTGCGCGAGTGCCTGGACAGTGTTGTAAACCAGACCATGGAGGACATCGAGATCATCTGCGTGGATGACGGGTCAACGGACGCATCTGCGCGGCTTCTGCGCTCCTTTCAGGATGAGGACATGCGGCTTCGCGTACTGCTTCGGGAGCACTGCGGCGCAGGGCCGGCCCGGAATGCGGGGATCGAAGCCGCCGAAGGCAGATATATCACGTTTTTGGACAGTGACGACATTTTTGCTCCTCAGGCCCTGGCCTGTTTGTACGAGACCGCCGAGAAGTACGCGGCAGAGCTTGTCCTGTGCTCCGGCCGTAATTTCCGGACAGGCAGACGGGGTATGGAGGAAAACAGCCTCTTCCTGAATCCCATGTACCTGCCGGCATCGAATCCGTATTCCGCTGAGACAAACAGCCATTATCTTTTCCAGTTCACCTCAAGCGCATCCTGGGGCAAGCTCTATCGGAAGGCGTTTTTGGACAGATGGAACATACGCTTTCCTTCTCTGCCCAGAACGGAAGATGTGCCCTTCAGCCGCTTCGCGATGGCTGCGGCAGAACGCATCGCCTATACGACAGACCTGCTGGTGTTCCATCGCGTCGATAACCCCAATTCTCTTGAGACGAACAAAGATGCCGCTCCGCTCACACCGTTCAGGGCGCATCAGATTCTGTGGGAGCGTCTTGCCGAAGCCTGCCTGCTGGAACCGCTCCGCCGGTCTCTGCTTAACTATTTCTGTTCCTGCTATTGCTATAATTATCGTTCGCTGCAGACGGATGCAGCCCGGCGGGCTTTCCGGGAGTGCTTTCAAAAAACAGCCGTCCCATGCTTTGGCATCGACTTTTCCGACAGCGCCTTCTTTTACAATCATAGCGAGTACCGCGAGCTGAAGGAGCTGGCGGAAGCGATCTGAACGGGGACGGCTTCCTGTGTTCAATAAGAAACCTCGGATTTCTAGAAAAATCGGGGACGGTTCCTGTGAACCGTCTCCGTTGTCACATGGTCTTATCGTATTATTTTCTGCAGAAGATTTCCGGAAAGCAGTCATTCGTTTTTACCCCCTGGCCCTGAGTCAGGACAGAGAACCGTCCTCTGTCTCTTGCCATCCTTTTTCTCCAGCCGCCTCCACAGGATGATCATATTGACATCAGAAATGCAAAGATGTTATTATAAAAAGACAATATTCAGCCTTTTCGGGGGTATGAGCCCCTCTCAAAATCCAAATACATGATGCATTATTCAAAAGGAATGGCCGCTCTACGACCTGAAGGACAAAAATGTGATGGTCCTCGATGAGTTCGACATCCATCCGGCAAAAGAGTCCGAGGTAAAGATGGTCGATTGGAACAGGAGCCATTTCCTGGTCAGGTACTATTTGCTGTAATGACGGGGCAGAACTGTAGTATGACGAAGATTGAAAAATGGAAAAGGAAACGGAAGAAACCGGAATCGGGAAGGAGCAGAAACCTATGAAAAACAGGAAGTGCGCTGACCTTGTCGTCTTTGGCAGGATATTCACTGCCGAAGACAGTCACCTTGCCGAAGCGTTTGCCGTCAAGGACGGCAGATTCATCTATGTGGGCGGCAGGAAGGGCGCAGAAGCCTTCGTTGAAGAAGGAAAGACAGAGGTTCTGGACTATACCGGGCAGGGGCTCGTGATGCCCTCCTGCGGCAACGGCCATGCGCATTATTTTACCGGCCATGCCATGCCGATGGTCGGGACGGTCGTCAGCGCGAAGGACGACGTGGACAAGTTCCTGACGGAGATCGTTCCGGACGCAGTGAAGAAGGCAAAGGCCAACGGCATCAATACGGTGTTCGGCTTCGGCTGGGATTACCATCTTATCCATGACAGGCTTCCGACCCGCCAGCAGCTCGATGCCATATGCGATGAGATCCCCATCTACTTTGCGGATGAGGAAGGCCACAAGGGCGTGGTGAACACCATCAGCCTGGTCAACGCGGGCATCATGAAGGAAGACGGCACCGTGCTCAAAACAGAGATACGCGGAGGCGAGATCGCGATGGGCGCCGACGGCACGCCTACCGGCTTCCTCAAGGAACAGGCCGGGACCTATGTGCGTTCCTTCCTGGATAACGACAGGCTCTTCTCCGTTGATACGGCAAAGGTGACGATCAAATCGATTGAAGAGCAGATGCTGTCAGAGGGCTACACCATGTATATGGATGGCTGGTCGCCCTATTTCTTTAACGACCATCTCTATCAGGCTGCCCGGCAGATGGATGATGCCGACGACATGCACTTCATATTGGGCCTGAGCTATGAGATCGAGAGCTGGATGGATGTGGATGCGGCCCTCGCCAAAGCCGATGAGGTCAGGAAATATGCCACCAGGCACGTATTGCCGAACTGGGTCAAGCTCTTTATGGACGGCACGGTGGAAGGCGGTACCGGCTTTGTGGAGCCGTTATATCCCGACGGACACCAGGGGCTCGTCAACTGGACGGAGGAGGAAACCGCTGAGATTACCCGCAAGGCCAACGAAAAAGGCTTGTCCATGCACATCCACACAATGGGTAACAAAGCCGTGAATCGCAGCGTCAATGCCTTCATCAACGGCGGGAAGGATGAAATGCGCAATACGGTCGTTCATGTGCGCAACGTTCTCCCGTCGGATTGGCAGCGTATGGCGGATCATCAGATCTATGCAACCGCAGGCATGCTCTGGCATAGTATGCAGACCGGAGCGGCTGAGACCCTGAAATCCCTGGTTCCTGCGGGCATGGAGGATAAGACATATCCCATGAAATCGTTTTTCGATTACGGCATCAACGTGTCGTCCCACTCGGATTATCCTGCGTTGAGCGGTTGTCCTGACGACCCGTTCGGCATTATGGAGATTGCGGTCACATGCGTAGACCCTGTCGTGAAAGGGGAGCCCTGGTGGCCTGAAGAGGCTCTGACCCGCGAGCAGGCCCTCACGGCCCTGACCATCAACTGTGCAAGGCAGATGTTCATTGAAGAGGAGAGAGGCAGCATCCGCGAAGGCAAATACGCCGACTTCCTCCTCGTCGACAGGGACGTGCTGTCCTGCCCGGTCGATCAGATTCACACAGCCAGACCCCGGGCGACCTACTTTGAGGGAAAAAAAGTATTCTCCAGGTAAAACTTGACCGGAGAAAAGTGCAGGGACACAGATTCCCCGCTGTCCGGCAGCTGCATACCGCAGGGCGTGAGCTTCTGCGTCCTGCGATGCTTCGGGCAGCCTGACGAAACGCAGGCTGCCCTTCTTGTTTTATGGAAAGAAATCGGGAATACGAAACATGAAATCACGCATTCATTTATCAGAGCATTTTACATACAGGAAACTGCTGCGCTTTACGCTGCCGTCTGTCGTGATGAATCTGTTTGCTTCCGTGTACATCGTCGCGGACGGATATTTTGTCGCAAACTTTGCGGGCAAGACGGAATTTGCGGCTGTCAACCTGATTATGCCTGTGCTGAATATTCTCGGCACGATCGGCTATATGTTCGGGGTAGGCGGCAGTGCGCTGATTGCAAAGACGCTGGGGGAGAAGGATCATGAGCGGGCGAACCGCCTGTTTTCCCTGATCGTACTGGTGACTTCCGGCCTGGGTGTCCTGCTGATGATACCGGGTTTTATCCTGATGCCGCAGATCGCAGGCCTGCTGGGCGCGGAAGGGAAGCTCCTTGAAGACAGCGTGCTGTACGGACGGATCTTTATTCTGGCGCTGCCCGCATGGATATGGGTGTATGAGTTTCAGCTTTTCTTCGTCACGGCTGAAAAACCGGGGCTGGGGCTTGCCGTCACAGTCTGCGCGGGTCTTTGCAATGTTGTGCTTGACGCGCTTTTCATCATCGGCTTCCGATGGGGGCTTGCGGGCGCAGCGGCAGCCTCGGCTTTGACACAGGTCGTTGGCGGCGTGTTCCCGCTTGTTTACTTCAGCCGAAAGAATAACAGTCTCCTCAGGCTGGTGAAGCCGGTCTGGGACGGCAGGGCGGTTCTCAAAGCCTGCACGAACGGAACCTCGGAGTTCATGTCGGAAGCCGCATGGTCTCTGGTAGGGATCATCTACAATATCCAGCTTCTGAAGTATGCGGGGGAAAAGGGCGTGATCATCTACGGTCTGCTCATGTATGTCAGCCTGATTTTCTCGGCCGTGTTTGTCGGGTATTCCAACGGGGCAGGACCGCTGTTCAGCTATCATTACGGCGCGCAGAATCACATGGAGCTCAGGAACCTGCTGAAAAGAAGCCTCATCATCATCGGGCTGACATCCGCCGCGATGTTTGCCGCGTCGGAAGCGCTTGCCCGTCCGTTTTCCGCCCTGTTTCTGCGGGGTGCGGAGAATCTGCTGCCGGAATCCGTACACGCGTTCCGGATCGTCTCGGTGTCATACCTGTTCGCGGGACTGGCTGTTTTCGGCTCGGCTTTCTTTACCGCTCTGAACGACGGGCTGGTATCGGCGCGGATATCCTTTCTGCGGACCTTCGTGTTTGAACTTGGGGCCGTGCTCCTGCTGCCGCCGCTGTTCGGCGTGGACGGCATATGGTATTCTGTCGTTCTCGCAGAGATGATGGCAGCTGTCACAGGAAGTATATATATGGCTGTTCTGCAAAAGAAGTATCACTATTGAGAATCAGAACCTCATGAAAGCCTTTGACTGCTTCAGGCTTTTCATGAGGTTCTTTATGATTCGTATCTGTTCATCGGGAAAATCACGGATTCATTTTCGGCGAAGCGCTGCTCGGGATCGTCACCGTCACCACGGTTCCGCCGCCGTCTCCCGGCGTGATCGTCAGGTTCCCGCCGCACATGATTGCAAGCCTTTGCCGGATGTTCTTCAGGGCGATATGCGGCTCGCCGTCATCGGCGGGGACATAGCCGCGGCCGTTGTCCGATACGGTGATCTCGCTTCCGGAGGCCGTTATCCGGGTCCGTATGGAAATGTGCAGCGGGCCTGCGCCGGGGTCTCTGCCGTGCTTGACGGCGTTTTCCACAATGGGCTGCAGGGTCAGCGGCGGCAGGCGGAAGAAGGTGTGCGGCGTGTCGTATTCGACAAAGAGGCTTTTGCTGTGCTGCGCCTGCTCCACGGCGAGATAGGCGCGGGTGTGTTCCAGCTCCGAGGTAAAGGGAATAGGTTCTGCGCTTGCAACGGCGGTGAAGTTTTTGCGCAGATAGGTGGTGAAATCCAGAACCACCTGCTGGGCCTTCTCCGGGTCCTGGCTGCAGAGACAATAGATGCTTGTCATGGTGTTGTAAATAAAGTGCGGCCGCATCTGCAGCACCATGACGCTGGCGCGCTGATGGGCGATTTCCGTCTGCTGCCGCAGGATCTCCTGCCGGTACCGCATATCCTGCTCGATCTGATCAGACGTGATAATGCTGTACATGGACAGGGCGAAGAGGGGGTAACAGATACCGAGGAGCAGGATCACATCGACAAACAGCTGTACGAAGATCATGACTGCCATCGGCAGCAGGGAGATGAGAAAGCTCCGCCACACATTGTAAGAAAGCTTCTTTCGCCGCCGGATCAAAGCTGCGAGATTGAGCACCGTGATCCCGTTCACAGGCAGCAGCATCAGCGGATACCAGGGCCCGCGCCGTGCCAGCCTGTCCGGTGTTACAAAGAAAAACGCATCCGTGAACAGACCGCATGTGACCAGACAAAAATAGACGATCCACAGGCCGGTCACGGCTTTCAGCAGCCGACTTTCACGGATGTTTTCACCGCAGCAGTGCAGCAGCAAAACCGGCAGCATGGTCAGAGGCAGTACCATCAAAAGACAGAAAGGAGCCTGTAAAAAGCGGATCACTGTGCTCGTGCCGTAAAAATACGCGGCGGTATCGGCGAGGGAAGAGCAGCCGTTCAGGATCAGAACGATAAAAAAGGATCGGAAGAAGCGCTTGTTCCAGCCATCGATCCCGGGCATGATGGCGGTGAGCCTCAGTCCCAGGACGCTCAGCAGCAGTGTCGCGCCGATGATGAGACCGAAGAAGTAATCATTCCACCCAATCACGCGTCCGCTCCTCCCGCCGAAAACGGATAGCGCAGCTTTTTAAGCTGTTCCTCCAAGCCTTCCGGGGTCATAGGCTTGAGCATGAAGCCAATGGCGTCGGTTTTCCATGCATCGAGGGCATAGTCGGGGTAAGCGGTCAGAAAAATGACGTTTGTGCAGGGATTGATTTCGTGCAGCGTTCGGCAGAGATCAAGCCCGCTGACCGTACCCAATTCAATATCGAGAACAGCCAGCGTGACCCGGTTCATTTTTGCGTATTCGACCGCTTCCGTCGGCCAGATAAAGCCTGTGATCGCGGCATTCGGCATGACCGACCCCAGGACGGTCAGACCCTGGGAGAGAATGATCTCGTTGTCGTCTGCCATGATGACATTCGGCATCTCATCGCTCTGTGCCGCAAGGCGGAAAAGCTCGCCCGCATCAACACTGAGACAATTGGCGATCCGGGAGATCATCGCGGCGTCCGGCAGACGGCTGCCGTTTTCCCAGCGGGCAATGGTGGAATGGTAGACGAACAGCTGCTCTCCGAGCTGCCTCTGCGTCAGACCTCTCGCTGTCCGCAGCATCCGCAGGGTTTCCGCAAATACATTGTTCACGTGATCCATCCCCTTTTTTTCAGCTCACAGGTATGATAATCCAGCGGGGCCGTAAAAGCAAGTTATGATTTGCCATTCTGGAACATCCCCTTGCGCCTGCCCGGAGAAATGCGATATAATCACGGTACAGATTGAATACAAAAGCTGTTATGAAAGGAAGAACTCCCATGAAAGCAGACATGATCATCAAAAACGCAAAAATCTACACGGCAGATCGAGATCATCCGCTGGCGAGTGCGCTCGCGGTGAAGGACGGCAAATTCGTCTACGTGGGCGATGAGGCCGGGCTTTCAGCCTATGAGGGCGAGGTCACGGATCTCGGCGGCAAATTCATAATGCCGGGAATCATCGACAGTCATGTTCATGTTACTATGCCCATCGGGTTTGAGTATAAGGATATGGGTGAGTATATTATGTGCGACAGTAAAAAGGAAGCTCTTGACTTTATAGCTGATCATATTAAGAACAATCCGGGCAGAGAGAGTTACAATTTCCTACTGGAGCGCTTTTTTCTGCATGGTGAAGAGATCACAAAGGAAGATCTTGATGCTGTCTGTGCCGACAGTGAGATCATGATCTTAGAGGGCGAAGCACACAGCGTATGGGCAAATTCCAAACTTCTTGAGCGTTACGGCATTACGGATGATGTCATCGATCCCGTACCGGAGCTTAGTTACTATGTGCGTAAGGATGGACATGTGACCGGAAATATATTCGAAGCGGCTGCGGAAACCCGCTTTCTGATCGATGGTGCGGAAAAACTGACAGATGAACAGATAGATGCCGCGCTAAAACGTTGGATCGATTTTTCTGTAAATGCAGGGGTCGTGGGTGTCTTTGATGCCGGTATTCCGGAATGCAATGATTTTCATGAGAGAGTTTACAGACGATTGAAAAAAATGGACGAGGAAGGAGAGCTTCCCGTTTATATTGACGGCTGCTATGTGATCACACAGCCCCGCCAGGTGCCGGAGGCGATAGAAAAGCTTAAGCGCTTTAACAGTGAATTTAATACGAAACACCTTAAGGTGCATACCTTAAAGATTTTCAATGACGGGACCTTAAAGATAGAAACGGCAGCACTTGTGACACCTTACGAAGATACCGGGGACAAGGGAACGGCTGCTTTCAATAAGGATCAGATCGCAGAGCTTCTTATTCGGCTTAATGAGGCAGGACTTGACCTGCACCTGCACACTGTAGGTGAAGGAGCCTCCCGTAATGTACTTGACGGTGTGGAGCTGGCTAAGAAGGAGCTTGGGGATAAGTACCGTGTGAAGGTCACCTGTGCACATCTTGAGATTCAGGATGATGCGGATATTGACCGTTTCGCAAAATTAGATGTTAACGCCAATTATACGCCATGGTGGCATGCGGGAAATATGGGCGGAGATCCTTATAAGAACTGGTGTGAGCTGCTTGGTAAAGAGCGTGCAAATAAGATGTACCGCTGTAAGTCGGTCTGGAAGACCGGTGCCAATGTCACATGGTCCAGTGATGATATCCTCTACGGTGATTTTAACAACTGGAGTCCGTACCTTGGTATGGAGGTTGGTATGACAAGGTGGATAAATGAGAAGACCAGAGCCGCTGAAACAGATTGGACCGTCAGAGCGAATCCTTCCGTAGATGAGCAAATGAGCATAGAAGAAATGATACTCGGATATACGATAAACGGAGCAAAGCAGCTTGGTATAGAAGATAACAAGGGCTCTATCGAAAGAGGTAAGGATGCTGATTTCCTTGTGTTTGATAACGACCTGCTTTCTGCGGAGCATGAGGGCTTTAGCTATAACAAGCCTACTGATGTGTATTTTGCAGGAAAGAAAGTAAATTAGCATCACGAAAGGGGAACGAAATATGAAAAGATAAATTGAATTCATCTGAAAGGAGATACAGATAATGAAGGCAAATAAAGTCATCTACGGTAATATCTATACAGTTGATAAGAAAAATCCCAAGGCTGTGGCGCTTGCGATTTCTGACGGCAAGTTCGTCTATGTGGGCGACGAAGAGGGTGTGAAGGAATATATTGACAAGGACACGGAGGAGATCCGGTATGATAAAGGTATCATTCTTCCGGGATTTGGAGAGGGACACGGTCATATCGCACCCGGAGGAACGGAAGCGCTTTTCTTTGTACACTTAAGTCCCATGGGTACTTTAAAAGAACATCTTGCAGCGTTAAAGAAATTCATTGAGGAACGCCCTGAGCTGGATGTTATTCAGGGTTCAGGCTTCATACCCACACCGGACATGGGACCAAACGGTCCCACTGCGGATCTGCTTAACGGCTTGACAGATAAACCGATCGTTCTTGCGGATATAGGTCATCATTCTTATTGGGTTAATCATGCCGCAATGGAGCGACTGGGGATCGATAAGAACACGCCGGATATAAGTGATGGAATAATCACCCGTGATGATCAGGGGAATCCCACCGGTTATTTCCGTGAAGGTGCCATGGATCTGTTAAAGGAGCTTACCGTGTTCTCGGTTGAGCAGTATAAGGAGGGATTCCTGCACTATCAGGAAGAATATCTGCCTAAGGGAGAGACCCTGATCCTTGATCCCATAATCAACTGGGATACTACCGACAATGCCGCACTTGCCTACCATGAGCTTGATATGGAAGGGAAGCTTAAGATGCATATCTATGCTGCTTATCAGGTGTTTCAGGCGGAAGGTCTTGATACGATGGGAGAGATAGAACATGCAGCAAGCTTAAGAGAGAAGACAAAGGGGCGCATGTTCGAGCTTAACAATATTAAGATACAGATAGACGGTATGATGCCGGGGACACCTTCAACAGCATATATGAAGCAGCCTTACACAGATCCGTGGTCTGTCGAGCACAAACATCACGGGCAGCTCCGCTTTGACATGGAAACACTTGTTAAAATATACAAAAAATCTCACGAGCTGGGATTTACGGTACATGCTCATGCCATAGGAGACGGGGCACTCTGCATGGCTTTAGATGCCATAGAGAAAGCGTTGGAGCAGACAGGACCTCATGATTACAGGGATGCCATAACCCATCTTCAGGTGGTAGACAGGGCGGATATCCCCCGTATGGCTAAACTGAATGTTATAGCTTCCACAGATCCCCACTGGTTTGATTTCGAACCGGAATATTTTGAAATGATGGTCGCTGTTTTGGGCGAAGAACGTGCTGAAAATCAGCTTCCGATGAAGGCCTTCTTTGATGCCGGAGTTACGGTAACCTCTGCAAGTGATTACCCTGTTACAAATCCGGCCTATCCGCTTACAGGCATACAGAAGGGTGTGATACGCCAGCAGCCCGGTCGTCCGGATACACTGCATAATGCGGGTGAGCGCGTTACTATAGAACAGATGATAGAAG
The DNA here is from genome assembly GCA_900317375.1 of uncultured Eubacteriales bacterium. Taxonomy (GTDB): domain Bacteria; phylum Bacillota; class Clostridia; order Oscillospirales; family Oscillospiraceae; genus Limivicinus. The sequence goes on along the minus strand of ONGJ01000027.1, from coordinate 21,269 downwards.
CGACCACCATTAATGAGGCTTATCAGATGCTTTGTGATGACAGGCTGGGCAGTATCACTGTCGGGAAGGAAGCGGATCTTGTGGTACTTGGCGATGATATTACCAAGTGCGATCCGGAGCATATCCAGGATTCGCCCGTGCTTGGAACCATGGTGGGCGGAGAGTGGGTCTACAGAAAGGAAGAACTCCCATGAAAGCAGACATGATCATCAAAAACGCAAAATCTACACGGCAGATCGAGATCATCCGCTGGCGGACGAACCGCGCGAGCTGCTGTACATCCTGTTCTGGTTTGCGGGGGAGACCCTGTGCGACTATCTTTTCCTGACCGGGTATGAGCTGCGCTGTGAAAGGCGATTGGCCGGGCGGCTTGCGAGCATCAAGATCGTTTTTTCCGAAAGCTATGAAATGCCGAATTACACCCAAAGCGAGGTCGATGAACTGTATTCCGAGATCAAAAAGTCCGTGGGGGAAACGATTCGGGAGAAAGAGTAACCTGCAGTCTGATTCGCTGTTATATTATATAAGAATGAAAACGCTTTCCGCTGTGATCAGGACATGACGCAGGGGACGGTTCCCCGAGGAACACAAGGGATGGTTCTCTTTGCAGGTTCGTCATGACTGCCGGGAATATGCCTCCCGAGCATGCCCGCGCCGTTGCCATCGGCTGATTCCAGGTGGAGAATGAGAAAACCCCGGAGCATAATCCGGGGTTTTGTTATGGATGGCGGCTGCGGAGGGGGAGAGACCCTGACTTGACAATTCTTCTTATCTCCCTGAATATTCGTCCACGGTCCTGTTTGATTCCATCAATCCTGCGCAATACGCTCCCGAACCCGGAGCATTCTCTCATCCAAAGCTGCGCTTTCTTCCGCGCACGCTGCCAGCTCTTCGGCCAGCTCTTCTGCGGTTCGCGGATTGAGATTCTTCTTATACCGAAGCTTGTGTTCCAGACTTGCCCAGAAATCCATTGCGATCGTCCGCATCTGAACTTCGACGAACATATCCTTTTTCCCGTTTTCCGTATAGATCGGCGTCTGGACAATGAGGTGCAGGCTCCGATAGCCGCTGGGTTTCGGATTCTTGATATAATCCTTCCGCGTGATCAGCGTCACATCCTCCTGCTCGAGGAAGCACTTCTCTATTCTGTATATATCGTCAACAAAAGAACAGACCACCCGTACGCCGGCAACATCCGTCAGGTTCTTTTCCACCGATTCAAGCTCGATCGGTAAGTTGAGCTTTTCCAGCTTTCGGATGATGCTGTCAAGACTCTTCACTCTCGACTTGATGGATTCGATCGGATTGTGTTCCCCCTGGATGGAAAGCCGATTATTGAGAATATTGAATTTCGTTTCCACTTCCATCACAGCACACTCGTAGTTCAGCAGCATGCTGTAAACAGGATCATAATCGGCATGAAGCTGTTCCAGATACTGTTCAATGATTTCATGTTCCTTCGCCTTCATGGGGTCAACGGCAGCAGAAAGTGCGGTTTTTGTTTTCTCACTCATCGCCATGATCGTAAATCTCCTGTAAAAATACTGTATCAGAACCCATTCGGTTTCGTTTCCCAGCCAGCTTCCTGGACTTTCTTTACAAGTTCTTTGCCGGTCAGTGTCATAGGCTTAAACCGCCTTTAACTGGATGATGCCGCCTGGACCGCCGTCATGCCTTCCCGCTCCATCACCAGCACGAGCTCCCGTCTCAGCTGGCGTTCGACCCGGACGCGGTCGGCTTCGCGGCATTTGGTCTGGAACAGCAGGACCATGCCTTTGGCGTTGAGCTGGTCGAGGCCGACGAGCTCAATGTCCGAGACCGTTCCGGGGATGCGGCTGCGGATCTCGGGAAGCGCATCGCGGAAGACGGCCTCGACCTTCTCCAGCGGCTGCGTGCGGCTTACGTCGAGCGAAACCTGCGCGAAAGAATAGCGCTGGGTCATGTTGATGACGCCGCTGATGTTGCTGTTGCGGAAGACCTTGACATTCTGCATGGACATGACCTTGGTGGTCCGGATCCCAACCTCCTCCACGGTGCCCCTGTAGCCGCCGATCTCGACAATGTCGCCGGTCCGGAATACGCCCTCAAACACGATGGCGATACCGGCAAGGATGTCGGCGATCAGGTCTTTGGCGCCGATACTGACGGCCAGGCCGATGATGCCGGCCGAGGCGAGGATGGCGGTGGAATTCACCCCGACAAAGACGAGGCTTCTTGCGAAGGCAAAGATGACGGAGGCATAAGCGATGAAGCTGCCGAACAGCCGCGCGATGGTCTCACCCCGATTCCCCAGCCTGCTGCCTGCCGCCAGGATCAGCCTGCGGAGGATCAGACCGACTGCAATGATCAGGCAGAACTGCATCAGGGCGTAGGTGACCGCGTAGATGTTCAGACCGTAACGCCATCTGCGCTGCAGCAGGTAGGTGAAGGCACTGTCCATCAGCTCGCCGGCGTCCCGGTGCTGGTGGATGATCCAGGCTCCGGCCAGCAGCGCAAGGAACAGCATGCACAGCAGCGTCCGGAACTTCTCGTCCGCCGACTGCCTCTGAAAGGGCATGCGCAGATCCAGCCACCGGCCTGCGGCCGAGCGGTCCGTGTAAAGATTCCCGTCCTGTTCCCTGTAGAACTCCGAGTCGGCATCCTCCCGGCTCTCCGCATGCACCGCCCGCTGAGGCAGATCGGTCCAAAGCGGCTTCTGCAGCCGCAGGACCAGCGCGAGCATCACGGCCACCGCCAGCAGCCCGGCCGCGATCGTGCCCAGCACCACCGGAAGGTACACGCGCGCCAGATACCCGAGATCTGACGCAATCACGTCGGCCCGGTCATCGACCACGTTGGTCTGCACAAAACAGCTTTTCCCGTTGAGCACGATATCCCCGGCGAAGCCGGCCTTCAGGACCTCCTCCGTCAGGCCGACGCGCATGGCGTCCTTCCCGGTGTAAGCAGGGTCCGAGGCGGACAGAATCTCGCCCGTTGTCAGGTCCGTCACGAGCAGGATCAGTCCCGGCGGGACCTGATAGTCTGCATAGAAATCGGAAAAGGAGATGGCCTGTGTCAGACTGTCCATCGAGACCAGGACGCCTCCGCTGTTCTTGAACCGCGCCGCCCAGCAGAGCAGGGAGGTCGTCTCTCCTTCTGGGATGGTGACCGCAAGGTGATCTGCCTTCCCGTCCAGGACGCCGCGGAGGGCATACAGATAGGAATCCGGATCGTCGATGCCCGAAAAATCATACTCCGGCCGCGAACCGGCAAGCACGGTCCCGTCCTCGTCCAGCACGTACAGATCCCGCTCGACGGCACTGCTCAGATCCGACAGCGCCTGATCCGTCTGCCTCCCGTCCGAGGCCTCCATCAGCGTCCGCGTGATGTCCAGCACGGACAGCTTATGCTCCTTCCGGTAGGCGGCGAGCAGATCCGCGTTCTGGTCGTCAGCCTGAAAATACCGCTCGACATCGTCGAGGATCCGGTTCCCCCATACCCGGCTCGTGTCGACGGCGTGCAGGGCGCAGGTGAGGAGAATCAGCAGCGCCGCGCAGCACGAGCAAAGCAGGAAAACCAGACGGACATGCCGTAGCAGCACCGTGCCGGGCGGCTCGTTCCGGCCTGTCGGATTTTCCTGTTCCACGCGCCCCCGCAGGTAATCCGTCCGCAGGAACCAGGCGTAAAGCACCGTCAGGAGAAACAGCATGGCAAAGATCAGCGCCAGCGAGACCGGCGAAACCACCATTTTCGTGCCGATCTCAGAGACCGGCACCATCGCGTAGATCCGGTAGGCTTCGTCCTGTGCTGCTCCCGCAATGTAACGGGTATCCCCGATCGTCAGCAGTCCGCTGCCGTCCGGCTCCGCGTCCAGCGTCTCGCCCTCGTGAAGCTGCGGATTTCCGTAAACCTGAACCACCTGATGATCCGACAGCCGGACCATGGCGATGCCGATGCCCGTGTCCGAGAGCAGCGATCCCGCGAGCTTGATGAGGTCCAGCTCCTGATCCCCGCTGCCGGCCAGCTCGGGGATGTCCGGCAGTCTGCTGATGACAAGCGCCCCGGCCTCGGGCAGCACGGAGGAAAAATACGCCGTCCCGCCCTCTTCGGTGAAGAACGAAGTGCTTGCGGCGTCCTGCGGCGTCTGCGATTCCCGCGCTGCCGCTGCCGCGTCGAACTCGGGCCTCGCAAACGTCCCTGCAAGCACCCGGTAAGTCCCGTCCTGAAGCACGGCGATCCCCTTCGGCGGATGCGCCGTAAAGGCGTGGATCAGCGCGAGCTCCTGCTCATCCGTCCCGCCGTAGGCATACGCCCAGCCGCTCAGCGCGTTCAGCGTGGACAGATAGGTCTGCAGAAACTGCTCGTTTTTCCGGATGCGCTTCTGCTCCACATTACTCTGCTTGAGAATCGCGTCGGCCAGCAGCCTGCACTCGTCCCGCGTGTGTGTCCGGTTGCGGTCCCGCCAGATCAGGGAGAAGCAGGGCACCAGCAGGGCGAGGATCACGCCGGCGGCACAGACCCAGACCAAAACTGCCTTCAGAAATTCGTTGTTTTTCTTCATATGCTATCGCCTCGAGGGTAGGTTTGTTCCTGTTTCCGTACAGGCTTTACTTGCCGACATTTTACAGCGTATTCGCAGGTATTGCAAGAATGGCTTTTGCGCCTGCCTCATTGCCGCAGCCTCTCCCGGGTTCTGCGTGCGGTCTTTTCCGGCTTCACGGACGGCAGTCCCCCTTGTTTACAGCGTTCCCGCTGCCGCCGCCGCACTGTGTGATTGTTTTGTGACAAAACCTGTGATATCATACACATATACTTGGGAAATTTTTTCAGGAGGGTGTCATCATGGATAACAGCAAAGGGATCGTAAAACTGGACGACGAGCAGCTGGATCATGTCTCCGGCGGCATCGAGGAAGTGATTCTCTCGACGGAACGGTATGAGGACGGAACCTGCCCGACCTGCGGCGGACCGGCATACAGAATCGTTGAGAAGGGGATGCTGGGACCGTTTGAGACGGAGAAAACGCACAGAGAGTGCCCGCTGCACGGCTGGATCAGCGTGTGAGCGCCTGATTCCAGGTGAAGAATGAGAAAGCCTCGGATTAGTCTGAGGCTTTCTCATTCTTCTTTTCTGTGTAGATATATGACCCCGGCACGGCCGCAGCAGAATACCGGGACGGCGGGAACAACTTTTAACAGCATCCGATTTCCCGGCTTGACTTGATGGGCATGATCGGCTAAAATTTCTTTGACCCCTTCAGACGGGCAGCGGTGTTTTTCAGGGACAGAACAGGAAGGAATCAGTGACGGCAGAATGAGCAGAAGGAAATATACAAAACTGAGTGAACTGACTGCTTCCGAAGGGCTGGAACGCTTCCGCCGCAACGATTCCCTGGTGCACCGCAAACTGCTCAGCTATCTCCCCTTCATGATCGCGACCAATCTGGCGACGCTGCTCCTGTCAACCGTAGACGGCGTTGTGGTCGGCAATCTGGTGGGCAGCGAAGCGCTTTCCGCCGTCAGCATTTTCATGCCGATCACGTTCGTCATCAGCATTGTCTGCACCTGGGTTGCCTCCGGCATCTCCACGGCGCTCTCGACCGGCATGGGCGACAACCGGATCGAAGACCTTGCCCCGCTGAAAAAGGCGGCCGTGACCGTGACGATCGTTTCCGCCCTGGCGGTCGCCGTCTTAGAGTTCCCGGTTGCGGCAATTCTGGTTCGTTCCTATCATCTTACCCCCGATATGCAGGGCATGGTCTGGCAGTACGGCATCGGGATTCTGATCTCCATGCCTTTCGGTCTGGCGTCAACGGTATGCGTCCATGAACTGATGATACTCGGTAAGTCAGAAATCCTGACTGTGTTTGCCATAACGGAAGGCTGCGTCAATCTTGTGCTGGATCTGCTGTTTGTCGGCGTGTTTCACATGGGCATCGCAGGCGCGGGCTATGGTACCGCCGCCGCCAATATGGTCCGGTGCGTGCTCAGTATCCTCTATCTCCGCAGAAAGACAGAGATCTTTCAGTACGGCAATGCGAAGCTTCGCATGAAGGATGTCGTCCGGATCTTCAGACTGGGCAGCGTGGACGCCTCCTACAGCGCCATGATGGCGCTTCAGGGCATACTCATGCTGAAGATTCTCCTTGCCGTATTCGGCGAATCCGGCGGTACAATCAACGCGGTGTGCCGTTTCTCTCTGGTCTTTGCCAGTGTGGCGATCCAGAGCATCCAGGGGTCCGCCCGGCCGTTGTCCGGCATCTACAACGGCGCCAGGGAGGTCGTCGGCCTCCGCATGCTGGTCCGCCGGAGTTTCCTGCTGGTCCTTGCCATCGTCGGTTCGATCACGCTTCTCGTGTACCTGTTTCCGAAAACAGTCTTTTTCCTCAACGGCGTTTTGGAAATACCGGCGTCCGGGCTCCTCTGCCTCCGTCTGTTCGTGACGCATTTCATCTTCCGCGGTTTCAACAGTATCTTCCGCCTGTACTTTGCAGGCAGAGGAGACAGCCGGTTTTCTTCCGTCGTGACGGTCATCGGCTATGCGACACTGCCGGTTTTCGCATTCCTGCTGTCCCATCTGTATGCGCCGCTGTTCTGGCTCGCCTATCTGGCGGCGGAGTCCCTCCTCTTCCTCATCAATGCCGCGCATTACGCTTTCTGTGTCTCAACAGACATGCAGAGTGAGGTGCCGGAAGAAGCGGTCCTTTATCTCACGGTCCCGCCGGAGGATGCGATCGAGGCTTCCCAATGCGTCCGCCGCTATGCCGAGGTGCATGGTTACCCGAAGCGCCTTGCCTATCGTGCCGCGCTGTGCATGGAGGAGATGATCCACTACGCGGTTTCCGCCAACGGAGGCAGGGACGTCCGCAACCAGCTGATGATCAAATTCTTCCCGGACAGCTGTATTTTTACGATCATGGACGACGGACGCTGCATCATGCTCGACGAAGACGAGGAAACGAAGGAGCTGATCACAAATTACAGCATGATCAGGAAGACCGCCTCTTCCGTGAAGTACCAGTATATCCTGAATCTCAACTATACCGTCTTCTGCTTTGCATGAGTATCGACTGCCCGGCTGCGCAATTTCTGAAGATTTCTGAATTCATGAATATCGTGTTGATTTCTGTACAGCGATCGTCGTACAATTCAGGATAACAAAAAGGAGGAGGAAACGACCATGAAAAAGCTTGCATCTCTGCTTCTGGTTCTTTTTATGCTGTCTCTGATACCGGCTTTCGCTTTCGCGGATTCGGATATTACGGTTTCCGGGACGGGGGAGGTACTGGTCCCGGCGGATACCGCCGTGGTATCCCTCGGGGTCACTGCTGCGGATCCCGATGTCCTTGAGGCAATGGCCAGCGTGAATATGGCGATCGCTTCGGTCAGAGAGGCCCTGATCTCGGCAGGGGTCGATGAGTCGGATATCAATACGGATTATATCAGTATTTACGCCAGATATGACTATTCCGGCGAGACGGAAAAAATCGTCGGATACAATGCCAATTCGACGCTTGCCGTCCGCGTGAATGACATCGATCTGGTCGGGAAGATCATAGACACCGCCTTAGAGGCAGGGGCCAACACACTGAATGATATCAGTTTTTCTGCGACAGACACAAAAGAAGCGAAGGAAAAAGCCATGCGCCTGGCGGTAGAGGATGCCCGGGCAAAGGCCGAGATCTACGCTGACGCAGCCGGGCTCAGTATCTTCGGCATAGAGGATATTGTGGAACAGGGAACCTTCAGTTCTGAGAAAGGTGTCAGCACGATGTTTAATTCCGTGGAAGCCGCAGGGGATACCGAGACCTTTGTACAGGCGGCAAAACTGACTGTCAGTTCGAGAGTTACAATCACATTTAAAGCGGACAGATGATATGTCCCTGGGATGAATGCCGGGCTTTGCCCGTTCATTCCGACAGAAAACAACACGCCCGGAGCCTGAATGGAGAGGAAAGCATGAAACACGGAAATCATAGAATCAGGATACTTACAGCCCTGCTGGCAGTTTTTGTGCTGGCGGCCTGCGCCGTGCCGGCCTGGGCGGAAGAACCGCTGCCCGGTGACGGCGGCCTCCGCATCGAGGACGGTACGCTGCTTCCGATGTGTGAGTATTCCGACCCCAGGGATCCCAAGTACAGCAATGAAAACAGCGACATCCTGCGCTTCTGCGTGTATGTGGAGACAGACAACGACACGGACAACGACGGGATGGCGGACCTGGTCAAGGCGCTGGTCCAGGTGCCCCGCGCCGCTGTCGAGGGGAAATTCAAGGCGGCGACCATCTATGATCCCACCCCTTACGGGGTTGGGACCTATGAAGAGGCGTATAACGATCCCGAATCGATGTTCAGCAAAACGCCCTTTGATTACGACAGCCTGTACCGTGCCTGCGAAAAAAGGACCCCTGCGGGAGAGATGAGCACCATGGACTGCGCTCTGGCGGCCCGTCCGGACAGGGACTGGAACTATACCGTACCGCAGTCGTCCGGAAAACAGGGCTACAGCTACCTGATCAACTACGACTATTACCTGGTCCGTGGCTTTGCCGTGGTGGAGGCCAGCGGCATCGGCACCTACGGGTCCGAAGGCTTTGAGCTCTGCGGTACCCACCTCGAGCGGGACTGCCACAAAGCCGTGGTGGAATGGCTGACGGGCGATCGGAAAGCCTATACGGACAAGACCGGCTGCATCGAGATCCGGGCGGACTGGTCCAACGGAAAAGTCGCCATGTCCGGCTGCTCCTACGGCGGGACGCTGCCCTTTGAGGTCGCCACCACCGGCGTCCGCGGTCTGGAAACCATCATCCCCTCCTCCGGCATCGCCAGCTGGTACGATTATACGAATTCCCAGGGCGTGCCGACCATCTTTGACGTCAGCTATGCCAACGCGCTGGCAGGCTTCAACTGCGGCGGCACCTTCCTGGACAACAAGTGGACGGTAAAGAACAGGGAATATGGCTCCTGGCTGTGGCAGATCGCCCAGGATCAGCTGAATACCAACGGCAATTACGCCCCCATCTGGGAGGAATCCGATTATTCGAAGGACTGGGAGAACATTCAGTGCTCCGCCCTGATCGTGCAGGGGCTGAATGACTTCAACGTGAATACAAAACAGGCGGATCTGATGGTGCAGGCTTTCGAAAAGGCGGGGAAGCCCTGGACCCTGGTCCTGCATCAGGACGGGCACAACGTGCTCGACAACACGATGGTCAACGGCGAGCTGTGGAACGAGATCCTGACCCGCTGGCTTGCCTACTGGCTGTACGGCATTGAGAATCAGACCTCCGACATGCCCGCGGTGCTTGTTCAGTCCAACCTGGACGGCAGCTGGAGGACGATGGATTCCTGGCGGGACTTTACCTATGTGGACGCCCCGGTCCACTATGATCAGGACCGGTCCGTCGTCAAGTCCAAAGGCATGGCCGATCACGTCCAGGCCACGCTGGGCACCACCAGTCCGGATGATGCCTGCGTAGAAGGGCAGGACACCTTCTATCTGGACCTCGATGACAGGCTTGCGGCAAAATATGTGATTGACCTGCCGGAAGGAACGGACATCTGCGGCGTGCCGGAGATCCACCTGCACCTTTCCAGCGAGATTCAGGAGTACGAAGGCCTGATGATCACGGCGGTCCTCGCGGATACGGCGGATGACGGAGAGCCCTTTGACGCCTATATGCTGAAGGATGTAATGGGGCGAAGGCTGCCGGTCCGGACGATCGGCGAGTATGAAGGCGCCTCCGCGTGGAAATCCAACCTGATTGTGGAGTACGTGCAGGACAGCACGGCGGCGAAGGTGATTTCCTACGGCTGGACCGACCTGACGAACCCCGGCTGCGGCTATGATTCCAGTGAATACACGACGACCTCTCTTCTGACGGCCGGCGAATTCTATGACTATACGATCTATATGCTTCCCACCGTCTATACGGTTCGGCCCGGGCATCACCTCAAGCTGATCCTGACGACCTGGGATCCCTACCGGGCTTTCCTGGACGAAAGCTTTGAGAAGCTTGACATGGACAAGAACGCCGAGGAGATCGATTATGATTATTCCTACATCGTTGACAACCCGGCGATCCGCGTTCGTATTCCTGTTGCGTAAACGGTACTGCCGATCAGACGGAACAGACAGGAAGCTGATCATTGGCATGTAAACGGATAAAAAAACTGACCATTGCCTCGGCAATGGTCAGCTTTTTTACTTGGCTATATCCGTTTCAGGCGGCGGCGGGCAGCTCCTCATCCAGCTGTGCGGCCATCCATTCCGCTGTGCGTTTCGCCACGTTGTCTTTCAGGTTCGTGAAGAAGAATAGGTTGTCATACACATGGTACGAGCCTGCAGGGAAAATGTCCAGCAGAGGGGGATAATCCGCAGCGTCGATGTCGGTCACGACCAGTTCTCCGCGTGTGCCGATATAGGCGCCGCACAATTCGGGGATCGGATTCGCACCGACGCTCATGACCGCGCCGCGATTCAGTGCTTTATCGGCCGGGGTGCTGTCCGTCTTCCAGTTGAGGGGATTGATGGAAAGCGCCACTTCACCCGCCGGGTTGATGATCGTACCGGTCAAACTGCCGTCTTCACAGTCGTAGCTGATGACCACGCCGGTGTCTGTTTCGGACCTGGCGGGCACGATCTGCGGATACTGCTCTGTCATCTCCTGCGAGAGCTGCCAGCCGATCGCGTAGACAGAGACGAGCTGTTCGAGCAGCTGCTCATCCGAGAAATAGTCCTTCATCAGCTGCAGGCACATATCGGCACCCTGGGAAAAGCCTGCCAGGATGATCCCGCGCCCGTCGTTCTCGTTCTCCAGATACCAGCGAAACGCAGCCGAGATATCTGAATAGGCGATCTCCCTGAACGGGGCCCGCTCCTCTTCCGACAGGCGGTAGGCGTTGATCGACATCTGACGGTAGTAAGGGGAAAAGAGCCTTCCCGTCTCCTCATAAATGCCCTTCTCCCCGTCAAGGGCGCCGACAAATCTGCCTTTGATCTTTTCGTTCAGGTCAAAGGTGTTTGTCGGGCTTCTGGTGTCCACTGTCGGGCAGATCAGAAACACGTCTACAGGCTTGTCTTCACCCAGATCATAATAGGCCCAGTTTTCGGGCAAAGCATAATCCAGCGCCTCCGTCTCCGCCGCCAGGGATGCGGGGCAGAGCGACAAAAGCAGCGCGGCGGCGCACAGAAGGGCGGACAGCAGGCTCAGCTTTTTCATGATGAACTCCTTTCAGAACGGCTGAAGCTGACGCGTCTTTACGACATAGCAGTTTTCGTCATGATCCATGAGATTTCCGTTGCGGATCGGTCGGCCGCAGTAACGGCAAATCTCGATCATACCGCCGGTCACTTCCTCACTGCCTTCCTCCTCATAACCGCCGGAGATCGGATCCAGCAGCTCGTCGCTGAGCTGCACTTTACCCTTGTTCTTTTCCATATCAGCACCTCCTGAAAATACTTTCCCAATATGCAGGCATACTATACCACAGCTTCTGTCACAAGACAATCACACAGTTTTCACGCGGGATGGCCGAATGCGCTTGACGAAAAGTGGAAAAATGAATAAAATAGGTTGCACATTTTTATAATGGTGACAGAACTGGGGGGCAGCTTTGCCTGCCGCAAATCAGAAATGGGGTTATCGGCATGACAAAAAAGACGGTTCTCGGTATGCCGCGCACGGTATTCTATGTGGTCTGTTCCGTTTTGGTCATTGGGATCATCATCGGCAGCTTTTACGATTATCAGATTTCCGTGGCGCTTTCCAATACGACCGGAATCGGCGATTTTTATCAGCATTACGGCAATATCATCTCCCATCTGCTCTATGTCATTGCAGGCGTGTGTCTGTTCAAGGGGCTGAAGAAAAAGGGGGAAAGATTCAACACCCTGGCCTGGGGCGTGCTGGGCTTCTCCCTGTTCTGGACCTTTTACAGCTTTCTCGATACAAGCGGCAAATACCTTCGCGAGGTTTACGGCTATGAACCGGGGCAGGCCGGTTCCTTTCTCCCCCTGACGCTCAGCATGCTGACCTGGATTGCCCTGGCATGTCTGACGGCCTGGCTGGCGAATCTGATCCTCGACGATGAGAAAGCGGATCTGCTGCTTGCCATCGGTTCCGTGATCCTGATCGGCGGCATTTTCAGCGAGTTTATCAACGCCGAGCTCAAAGACTTCGCCGGCCGTCCGAGATACAAGTATCTGCTTACCCTTGACGATCCCACCAGCGAGTACCGAAACTGGTGGGAGATGACCCCTTATCTCAAGGATGAGAGTGCTTTCCGCTCCTGGCCCAGCGGTCACATGACCAAGGCCACGATCATGCTGACGCTTCCCATGCTGGCAGACGTTGTCAAGCGCAGAAAAGCCTATCTCAGGAATTTGCTCTTTGCATTTGCGGTCGTCTGGATCGTCGTACTCGGCTATAACAGGATTCATATGAACGCCCACTTCCTGACGGATGTATGCTTCGGCGTCCTCATCACCTACTGCCTGTACGCTCTCGCCTATAAGTTTGCTTTCTCCGTATTTGATGAGGTACCCTCCAAAGACAAATAAAGTTCAGCCTGAAAGGCGCTGCCCCGCTTATGCGGTGCAGCGCCTTTCCGGCTGATCTGCGTCTGTCTGAAAGCCGGCTGCTCCTACGACGCTCCTACTCCAGCGGAATCCGGATACTGTACTTGGAATCATTCCTTTTGTTCTGTCCGCCGACATACTCACCGTCGCTGCCTTTCCAGTATATGTCGACATGCTTGTGATCTCCCAGCGGGTAAATCGCCACCATAAGGAAGCAACAATGCAGTATTGTTTCCACCCAGAGAATGGTGCTGCCGAGTACATATGAAAATCAGCTGTCCTCAATTTGCGGACAGCTGATTTCGCACCACGGCCGCGAAGGGGGCTTTCATTGACAAAGGCAGGAACGGCATTTATGATAGACGAGGCGCTTTCAGAAAAGAGGCGGCAGCAGGAACCGGCCTGATGGTCGACGGATGTATGAAGGCGCAGAATACCGTGAAAAGCAGGATCCTGTTTGTGGAGGAGATATGATAAGAATCATTTGCCTGCTGATCCTTGTGCTGGAGGCCATAGGGCTGTCGATCAGCATCCGTGAGCGCGGCTGGAAGATATTCGCATTCTACACCCAACTGTCCAATATCATTACTGCTGGTTCGGCTCTGCTTGTCATCCTATTCGGTGTTCGGTGAGACGGATTGGACCGTCTATCAGCGGTATATCAGCAGTTGCATGCTGCTGATGACCTTTATCGTGACGACCTGTGTCCTGGTTCCGATGGGCGGGGATGCAAAACAGCTTCTGTTTTCAGGCAACGGCCTGTATCACCATCTTCTGGTCCCGATCCTGTCCATTGCTTCCTATCTTCTGATCGAACAGCATGTGAAGTCTCCTTCGGCGATCGCAGTCCCGACGGTGATCACATTCATCTACGGTGCCGTCATGCTCTGGCTGAACTACCGCGGTCTCTTTGACGGACCGTATCCCTTCTTCCGTGTGAAACAGCAGAGCGCCGGGTCAACCGTGCTGTGGATGGCGGTGCTGATCGCGGCAATTGCCCTGATGTCAGCCCTGATTTTCTTCCTGGGGCGCTGAACAGGACCTTCAGGGACATGGAATGACAGGCGTGCGGATCATTCCTTCGCGGTGCTCAGATAAAGGGTATAGTCCGCTCCGTCTCCGGGATACTGATACAGGCTGGTATGCCCGGGGTCCGTATAGATCGTAAAGTCGCCCCAGCGTCCTTCATACGGCAGGACCTCCCAGTCGGCCGGGACGCGGACAAAGTCTGTCCGGGTGATCAAAACGCCGCTGCGGAAGTCTTCCCAGACCAGCGTCACGGTTCTGAGAGGACCGTCCCAGGCTTCCAGCAGAGAAAGGCGCGGCGGCTGCCGGTCGTAACCGAACGTATACCGGTAAAGCAGCGAGCCGTCCTCCGCGATTCCGTCCAGCTGCTGGATCCACAGCGTCAGGCTGTTGACCGTCATGATCACCCGCTGCCCGCTTCGCGTTTTACAGTTCAGGACGCTGTTCTCTCCCTCCGTGCGGACAAGCTCCATTCGGACCATGTCTGAGAAAACCTGCGGCAGCGCGCGGTTAAAGTTCTCCTCGGCAGCATCGGGCGGGTCGATCTTCCCCACCTGCACACGGCTCCCCGCATCCTCCTTCCGGAAGTCGATACCGTTCACCTGACCGTAGGACAGACTGCCGTTCTGGGAGATATCGACCGTCTTCTCTTCCGTGCGGAACAGCCACCGCTCCGTATATCCCCCCACATCGCTTTCAATGTGCACGGCGGGACAGAACTTCAGGACCGTATCCAGCCGGTTGGCATACTGAAGGTCCTCCCAGTCAAAATCAGCATTTCCGCCGATCTTCGGCACAAAAGGGCAGACCTTCAGCTCGGCAAGCCGGTAGGGGAAAGTGCCTGAAGCATCCTCATTGTGAACATACCTCAGCTCGTAAGACCATTCCGCCGTGCTGCCGTCCTCATAATGATGAACGATGGTAACGAGCACCGAGCAGCCGGCTGTTTTCAGACGGTATTCCATCGTGACGCCAAGCAGTTCGGCAAGCTGATTCTTATGGTTGGCGAAGTCGTAGTATCTTCGCCCGTCCCTGCTGGTGAGGACGTTCACGATGCCGTATTCCTCCCAGCTTTCAGGGAACCGCAGGTCACCTGAATATCCCACGGAGCGGAGATAATCCCTTAGTTCCTCTTCGGATATCAGATCATAGCCGTATCGCGCCTGAAGAGCGGCATACCAGCCGGCCGCGTCCAGACGGAGAAGGTCGTCGTCCACATATTCCGGGTATCCGCCGAGCCAGGCGGCCATGGCAAGCGAAAAACTCTGATCCCGGACCAGGTCCTCCGGGACTGTCTCTTTTTCTGCCGCTGTTTCCGGCTGGCCGGATGCGGTTTCCCCGCTCTCTGCGCGGGAGGAAACAGCAGGCGCTGCCAGCAGAAGAAGCGCCAGCCAGAAGGTGAATACTCTTTTCATGATTCTCTGTCCTCTCCATATTCTTTGTAAAATGATCTTACCATCAGATCAGGCGTAAGGCAAGTTCCAATGCCGATACCGAATCGCAGATTTCGAATTCTCTGCAGGAACCGCTGGCAATCTTCCGCGCTTTGGACTATAATTTGTCCCGGTGCTGTTCTGCATAATAGCAATCTCCGCAATATGAACCGGATGAGAGGAAGGCGATAACCGTGTATATAAAACCCTTTGTCGGAACCGCGTCGGACTATGCAAAGAAGAAAAACTGGCTTTCCCGACCGCAAACGCCGGATAAGCCGGCAGACCTGCTTTATCTGTATCCCTCAAGCTGCGAAGATCCCCTTGCAGACACGATCTGCACGGTCGACAACCCCATTATGCGCCTGACGGCCCGAAAAAACTTCAAACAGCAGGCAAGTGCGTTTGAACCGGTCGCCAATCTTTTCACCCCATACTGGCGACAGGTGAACGCAACAAAACTTTCCGCGATGAGCTTTGAAGAGGTGGATGCGGCCGAATGGGCCGAGCCGCGTACAGACGTCTACGCGGCCCTGGATTATTATTTTGAGAACCTGAACGGAGGCCGTCCGTATTTCCTTGCCGGCCACTCCCAGGGCTCCCGCCTGTCGTACATGGTCCTGTCGGAGTATATGAAAGAACACCCGGATTATTACGCCAATATGATCGCCGCCTACTGCATCGGCGATTCTCTGACCGGAGAGTATCTGGAAAAGAATCCCCATGTGAAGGCAGCGCAGACGGCGGATGATCTCGGCGTCGTCGTCTCCTGGAATACGGAGGGGCCTGCCAACCGGGGGAGGGCCTCTCTGGTCGTTGCGCGGGGGGCGATGTCCATCAACCCTCTGAACTGGCGCACCGATGATACCCCTGCAGGCCCCGAGCTGAATCTCGGAAGCTTTGTGCCCCATCTCCTGAATCCGGGGATGGATGAACTGCCGGTCGGGGCCGATGCCGTCATCGATCCGGAAAGAGGCACGGTCATGGTCATGAATCCCGACTTTGACAGGTACACCATTACTGCGCTCACCGGGATGCCCGACCTGGAGAAGGTGTTCGGCCCGGCAAGCTATCATGGCTGCGATTATTCCTTCTTCTATCTGAACATCCGTGAGAATGCCCGCCTGCGTGCGGAAACCTGGCTGAAAAGCCATAAAAATGAAATATGACTGACCGTATTCCCGACACTTCCCGCCTCAACGAGCGGCTCAGCGGTTTTACATCCTACTGCGGCATTGTCTTTGACGATCTGCAGAGCGACCGCTGCCTGATCAGCTGCCCGCTTCGTCCGGAGCTTCTCAACCCCGCCGGCAACGTGCACGGCGGGCTCATCGCGACCGTTCTCGACGTTGCCTCGGGACTGATGGCCCTGCAGGCGGACGACTGGTCCCACCAGATCGTCACCCAAAACTGCAGCATCCACTATCTGCGCCCGGCTGCCGGCGAGCGTCTCTGGGCCGAAGCACGCCTGATCCGCAGAGGACACCGCGTCTGCGTCGTTCAGGCCGACTGCTATTGCTCCGCCGACGGACGCCCTTCCGCGACCTCCATCTACGAAATCGCCTATCTATGAGTTCCGCCTGCTCTGCCGGATATCCTCCAGAGCATTGGAAAGCAGGCTGACTGCAAAGTGATGGACTCCTTTATCCGGCAACTGACGATGAACGGCAAGGAAGTGCAGGATGACGACATGTTTCTGGCTGCGCTGGAGGGGTATCACTATAAACTGATGGAGACAAATTTCGGCATTTCCCGGGAAGAGGTCGAACAGAACGGCCAGCCGGCTCAAATGGCCGCTGAGGCATCGGATGTCCTCATAGATTACCTGCCGAACTACAACTCCGCCAAACTGACCGGCCGGCCGCGCGTCGTCATACACATGGATTGAATAGATAATCAGAAATACAGAACACAGGGGGCGTCCATAGAGAACCGGGCGTTAAAGAAACCGGGAGCCCGGCGCTTATAAAGCGAGGGTTCCCGGTTTCAGTTGTAAGCGCTGCGGATTTATGCGGCTGTCTCAATGCTTTCCATGTAGTGAAACAGCCTTGCGACATCCTCACGGTTCTGGCTGTAGACTTCCAGCTCCGGATTCTCTTCGGCGTTCATGGCCTTACCGAGGCCGATGAACCGCTCGCGGAGGTCTTTCAGGTTGTATTCCATGCCGTCCGGCGTGACAAGGATCACGTCCTCGCACTGATCAACCGTATCCAGAAAGAGCTTAAGCTCCTCATTATTTCTAACAGTCAACATGTTTTTTCACTCCTTTCTGAGTTCGCCGCATTATAGCCCAAAACAGGGAAAAGACAATGGCGAAATTGCACAAAAAACAGGCTATACAACAGCGTATTTGTGAAATGCTCACAATACAGGCTTCCGGCTTGCGAAACTGCATCTGTCGATTGTGACGTGAGCGGAACTTGCTTCTACCGCGTTTCGTTTGAAAGCTATATGCCCGCTTTGGATGTTGACAGCGCTGCGAGAGGAAGACTATAATTAATTTCAAATCAAAACAGGCGGAAAGGGGAAGAGGTGCGGCGTGCGGAAAGCTGATATGGATACCATAATGTTTTTTGATCCTCATCCGGATGTGCTTCCTCTGTTTCAGGCTTTTGATGCGATTCTCTTTGAGACCTTCCCAGATGTGGACAGACGGATTCAAAAGACACAGATCACCTATTACAACCGACATGTCTTTGCATGCATCTCTTTCGCGCGGGTGAAGAGGAAAGCCGAACTGCCTGAGGAATATATGGTGATCACCCTCGGACTTCCCACTCCTTTGAATTCGGAACGCGTTGCGGTGAAGACAGAGCCGTACCCCGGAAGATGGACGCACCATATTGTCGTCAGCAGGCCGGAGGAATTGGATGAAGAACTGCTTTCATGGATAAAGGATGCCTATGTTTTCGCAGATGCAAAGGGGAGAAACGCGCGAACACAACGCATGACTCCTGTGCCTTCGGGATCGGCGGCGAGAAAATGAATGTGAAAACAGCCAGTTTCAACCAGCTTCAGGCAGTCAAAGAGTTCTATTACGAAGTGATTGACGCTGTCGGCGGCGCCGATGACAGTGTCGCGTGGAAGAAGGACATCTACCCCGCACCCGATTTTCTGCTTGAATCTATCTGCTGCGGCGAACTTTTCCTTGCTGAGGAGGGCGGGAGGATCGTCGGGGCGATGGTGCTCAATCATCGTTTCAACGATGCATACAGGTCGTTTCACTGGCCAGTTCGGGCGGAAGAAACAGAGGTGACCGTGATCCATGCGCTGGCGATTCGGCCGACATGCTGGAGGAAAGGCTATGCAAAACAGCTGGTCCGGTTTGCCATTGACTATGCGCGGGATCATCATCAGAAGGTGATCCGACTGGATGTTCTGAAGGGCAATCGTAATGCCGGGAAGCTCTATACCGGGATGGGATTTCGATACCTTCATACCCTGCCGATGTTTTATGAGGACACGGGCTGGGCGGATTTCGACCTTTACGAGTATCCCCTTGCTACATAGCGGACCCGCTTCCGTGGGAGCGCCCGAATATGGATTACTGCCATTGTGCGAAAGCATAGCTGAGCTCTTGCCTCCAGATCACCGCGCCACGCATAAAATGAGGGAGAAAGGTCTGCAAAAAAATTTTGCCGTTGTGCTCTCCTGCTTATGTGTTTCCTGCATGGCGTTTGAGGCTGACAGCTTTGCGAGAGAGAATATGATCATTTTATCAGAGAACTCAACTTGCTTTGGCTGCTCTGAACAGAAAGGAATTTGAAAACTGTTATGACTGATTGGATCAGGAAAAGAGGAAAATCTTTCTTCATGGCCGCGATGACGGCGGCAGTTTTGATCGTCGCTTCTCCTTCTGCCTGTGCTTCCGGGGCCTGGGATCACGGTGGCCTGACGCGGCTGGACGATAACGGCTACCTGTACTTCATGGATTATAAAAAGGACTATTACAGTCCGGAAGTCATGGATGCTATGCGGAAGCTGGGTTATATCGACCCGGGCTGCTCGGCTTTCTTTACCCATAATACCGAGGGTGAGCCTATCACCTGTCGAAATTATGATGTGCTGCACTGCGTGTCAGAAGAGGATCCTTCCCCGACCGGGCTGAATATCGTTCTTCACTGCAGACCGGAGGGGAAGTATGAGTCGATTGCCCTGGCAGATGCTGTCTGGTGCGGCGAAGACAATCCGCTGCTGCAGCGATTTGGGCCGGATCAGGAGGGCTTTGATCCGGATTGGCTTGATATTCTGCCCTACCAGTGTATGGACGGGATCAATGAAAAAGGCCTTTATGTGTCGATCCAGCGCGTGGATATCAAAGAAGGGGAGCAGCCGGCGAGATTCCCGGCCGGGTCCAGCATGCTTCTGCGTTTTATATTGGATGACTGTGCAGATGTCGATGAAGCGGTCAGGAAAACAAAAACCGGCATCATGGTGCCGGAGGACTGGCAGAACTGTCATTTTATGGTAAGCGATCCGTCCGGCCGCAGCCTAGTGATCGAGAGCCGGAACAGTGTGATCAGCGTCATCCCCTCCGATATCTGCACGAACTTCTACCTGGCCAGTGATGATATGGAAGATTCCTATCGCAATGGCCGCCTTCGCGAAGAGGCTGTCAAGATGACCGAAGAAGACATGACGCCGGATTATCATTACGGTTACGGTCATGGTTATCATCGCTTTGCGACGATTCTGGCGCAGCTGGAATGCTACTGGGATACGACCAAAGAGCAATACTATACTGTGATGCCGGAATCGGCTGCCCAGGTGATTCTCCGCAGCGTGGTGCAGAACCCTTACACGGCTGCTTCCGGTGTTTCCATGACACAGTACAGTGCGATTTACAATAACGAGAAGAAGACTGTGGAGGTCTGGCCCTTTCAGGACTATTCGGAATCTTTCGTGTTTGACGTGGCAGGAAACCTGATCCCTGCCGACGGATGAAAAACACTGCAAACCTGGAAACAGGAAGGTGGGACTTGACATTCTGGAACCACTCTTGCATTTTGCCTGCAGAGTATGCTAAGATGATAAGAGAAGAAGCAAAAAAAGATCACAAAATGTGAATCTTTTGCGTTTCAAAAACATAAAATGCTCAACAAGAGCAACAGAAAGGAAGAAAAACATGGCAAAAAAAGTATCCGAGAACGTTCTGGTCGTCAATTTCAAGAGGGACAGTCAGGCCTATCAGGCTTTCAGCGAGCTGAAGGAAGCATTCGTCGATAACAACTATTTCATCTCCCAGGCGGCTATTGTCAAGAAGGAAGACGGCGAGATCGTTGTCAAGGATCAGGTAGAAAGACTGGAAAAGTCTGTGGATGACACCCTGAAGGGCGGCCTCATCGGCGGTTTGGTCGGGCTCCTCGCAGGACCTGTGGGTGCTCTCGTCGGCGGCGGCGTCGGCGCGCTGATCGGCGAAGCCAAGGATACCGACGATTCCTGGAAGGATTTCGCCGTGATGGATCGCGTCAGCGAGTGCGTTGCAGAGGGTGAAACCGTTCTTCTTCTCCTCGCCGATGAAAAGGGCGACGCCGCTCTGACCGAAAAGCTGAACAGCTATGACGCCAACGTCGCAAGATTTACTACGGCTGAAGTGGTAAAGGAAATGGAGCGTGCCGAAAAGGCTGAGGAGAAAGCCGAAGAGAAGAAATACAATGAGGAAATGAAGAGACTGAAGAAGCTCTACAACGCAAAGGTTTCCGAGAACGTGCTGATCGTAAAATACGAGAATGAGAGCGATACCTATCAGGTCTTTCACGACCTGAAAGAGGACTTCGTGGATGACCACTATTTCATCTCGCAGGCTGCAATCGTCAAGAATGACAACGGTGAGTATGTGATCAAGGACGAGGCTGAAAGACTGGAGAAGTCCGTGAACGATACCCTGAAGGGCGGCTTCATCGGCGCTTTGGTCGGCCTCCTCGGCGGACCTCTGGGCGCTCTCTACGGCAGCGAAGTAGGCGCTGCGATCGGCGGGATCAAAGACACGGGCGAAGCTGTGAGAGACTTCGCGCTGGTTGACTGCGTCTATTCCGCCATCCCGAAGGGTGCGACCGTGCTCGTTCTCCAGGCGGACGAGAAGAACAGCGATGTGCTGACCAAAAAGCTGACGAAATATGACTGCAGCATCGCAAGAGTGTCCGTGGCGAAGCTGATCGAGGAAATCGAGCGTGCCGAAGAGCTCGAGCGCAAGCGCATAGAGGAAGAAAACGAGCGTGAGCTGCGCGATATGTACGACCGGACCGGCAACAGC
>ONGJ01000025.1 GCA_900317375.1 uncultured Eubacteriales bacterium | reverse complement strand
GGAGGCCGTTCTGGACGGCGGGGAGGCCCGCTGCGCCGTGCGCAAGGATGCCGGCGACGACCCCGACGTGACGGACGGCTGCCTCGTCTGCGCCGCGGTGAGCAGGCTGCAGCCCAACGCTGATGCCCACCCCGGCGGCATCCGCATCGACGGCGGTGCCGGGGTGGGCCGCGTGACGAAGCCGGGGCTGGATCAGCCCGTGGGCGCGGCGGCCATCAACGCGGTCCCGCGGCGCATGATCGCGGAGGCCGTGAAAGAGGTCTGCGATGAACTCGGTTACGACGGCGGCCTCTCGGTGGTGATTTCCGTCCCCGGCGGCGCGGAGATCGCCCGGCGGACCTTCAACCCGGCGCTGGGCATCGAGGGGGGCATTTCGATCCTCGGCACCTCCGGCATTGTCGAGCCCATGAGCGAGCAGGCCCTGATCGACACCGTCGAGCTCGCACTGCGGCAGGCGGCCGCCCTGGATACCGGCCACGGCGGTGAAAAACGCCTGATCCTCACCCCGGGCAGCTACGGCGAAGCGTATCTGCACGCCATCGGGCTGGATGCGCTGGGCGTACCGGTGGTCAAGTGCTCCAACTTCATCGGCGAGGCGCTGGACGCAGCGGCGGTACAGGGCTTTTCCGAGGTGCTGCTGGTGGGGCATGTCGGGAAGCTCGTCAAGCTCGCAGGCGGCGTGATGAACACGCATTCGGCCCAGGCGGACTGCCGTGCCGAGCTCTTCACGGCCCACGCCGCCCTCTGCGGCGCGGAAGCCCCGCTCTGCCGGGCGCTGATGGAGGCGGTGACGGCGGATGCCTGCCTGAAGCTGCTGGCGGAGGCCGGGCTGCGGGAAGCGGTGCTGGCGAGCCTGCTCACGGCGATCCAGACCCGTCTGGACCGGCGCGCGGCGGGGCGGATGAAGGTCGGCGCGGCGATCTTTTCCAACGAATACGGCGCCCTCGGGGAAACGGCCGAGGCCGGGCGCATGCGGAAGGAGTGGGCGTAATGGTGCACTTTGTCGGCGCGGGGCCGGGGGCCCCCGACCTCATCACGCTGCGCGGGGCGGCGCTGCTGCGCGAGGCGGACGTCGTGATCTACGCGGGCAGCCTCGTGAACCCCGCGCTGCTGGAAAACTGCAGGCCCGGGTGCGAGATTCATGACAGCGCCCGCATGACCCTGGACGAGGTCCTGCAGGTCATGGAGCGGGCCGAGGCGGAGGGAAAGACCACCGTGCGTCTGCACACCGGGGACCCTTCCCTCTACGGCGCGGTCCGCGAGCAGTTCGACGCCCTGCGGGAGAGGGGGATCGCCTTTGACGTGACCCCGGGGGTCAGCAGTCTCTTCGGCGCCTCTGCCGCGCTGGGCGCTGAGTTCACGCTGCCCGGCGTCAGCCAGAGTCTCATCGTCACGCGCCTCGCAGGCCGCACCGGTGTGCCGGAAAGCGAGGCGCTGGATGCGCTGGCGCGGCACGGCGCATCCATGGCGCTCTTCCTATCAGGCGGGATGCTGGAGCGCGTGCAGGAGCGGCTCCTTGCGGGCGGCTATGCCCCGGACACGCCCGCGGCGCTGGTGTATAAGGCGACCTGGCCGGACGAGCGATGTGTCCGCTGCACGGTCGGGACGCTCGCCCGGGCGGGCAGGGATGCGATGATCGACCGGACCGCGCTGGTCCTCGTCGGGCGCTTTCTGAACGCGCCCTATGAGAAAAGCAGGCTCTATGATCCGGCCTTCACCACGGGCTATCGGGAGGGGAGAGCATGAAAAGCCGAGAGATCGCCTGGCTCGCCTTCACCGAAAAAGGCCGCGCCCTGGCGCAGAGGCTCTGCGCCTCCCTCGGCGGCGAGGTCTCGTATACGGGGGACGGCGTTTCGCTGCGTGACTGGACCGGGAAGGCCTTCGCCGAGAGCAGGGCCCTGGTCTTCATCGGCGCGGCGGGCATCGCGGTGCGCGCATCCGCGCCGTATCTGACGGGCAAGGCCGCCGACCCCGCCGTGGTGGCGGTGGACGAGTGCGCGCGCTTTGCGGTCCCCCTTCTCTCCGGGCACCTCGGCGGCGCAAACGCGCTGGCGCGGGAGATCGCCCTTCTCTGCGGTGCCGAGGCGGTCATCACCACCGCCACCGACCGAAACGGCGTCTTTGCCTTCGACGAATGGGCCCGCGTGCAGGGCCTGAGGGTCGCGGACCCCGGGCGCATCCGGGCGGTCTCCGCAAAGCTGCTTGCGGGGGAGACCGTCACGCTGCGCTCAGCCTTTCCCATCGACGGCGAGCCTCCGAAGGGCGTGTGCCTCACTGAGAGCGGGGAGGCCGACGTGTGGGTGGATGTCCGCGCGCACGATGCCCTGACCCTCGTTCCGCCCGTGCTGGTGCTGGGCGTCGGCTGCCGGAGAAATACAGCGCCTGAAACGCTGGAAGCGCGCTTTGCCGCCCTCTGCCGCGAGACGGGCATTCTGCCCGAGGCGGTCTGCGAGGCGGCGACGATTGACCTGAAGCGCCTTGAGCGCGGTCTGGAGGACTTCTGCGCCGCCCACGGCTGGCCGCTGCGCTTCTTCAGTGCCGAAGAGCTGGCCGCCCTCGAGGGGGAATACAGCGCCTCCGCCTTTGTCGAACAGACGACGGGTGTGGACAATATCTGCGAGCGCGCGGCGGCAAAGGCGGCGCAGGGCCCGCTGCGGGTCAGAAAACAGGCGGGTGAGGGCGTCACCTTTGCCCTTGCAGAAAAGCAGCGGCATCTGGACTGGCGTTTAGTTAGCCCGCAGGCGAAGCTGTATGTGGTCGGCCTCGGGCCGGGGAAGCCCGACGGCATGACGCTGGAGGCGCGCGCCGCCCTGGACCGGGCGGAGCTCCTCTGCGGCTATCCCGCCTATCTGGACCTGATTGCGCCGCTCTACCCGGGGAAGGCCTGTTATTCCACCCCCATGACGCAGGAGCTCGCGCGCTGCCGTCACGCACTGGAGGAGGCTGCGCACGGCAGAACGGTCGCCCTGGTCTGCAGCGGGGACGCGGGCGTCTACGGCCTGGCGAGCCCGGTGCTGGAGCTGCTGCCGGACTATCCCGGCGTCGAGGTCGAGATCGTCCCGGGGGTTACGGCGGCGCTCTCGGGCGCAGCTTCGCTGGGCGCGCCCCTGGGGCATGACTTCTGCGTCATCTCACTCAGCGATCTGCTGACGCCCTGGCAGCAGATCGAAAAGCGCCTGCGCTGCGCGGCGGAGGGGGATTTTGCCGTCGTGCTCTACAATCCCTCCTCCCGCAGGCGCAGGGAGCATCTAAGAAAGGCCTGTGACATCCTCCTGACCTTCCGCGGGGCCGAAACCCCCTGCGGCTGGGTCCGGAACATCGGCCGGGAGGGGGAGGAGAAAGCCCTCCTGACGCTGGGCGAGCTGCGGGATGCGGAACTCGACATGTTTACCACCGTGTTCATCGGCTCGTCGGCGACCCGTCTGGTGGGCGGCAGTCTGGTCACACCGAGAGGGTATCGGGCATGAACATTCTGATTTTCAGCGGCACGGCCGACGGCCGGCGGCTCTCCCGCCA
Organism: uncultured Eubacteriales bacterium; assembly: GCA_900317375.1. Classification (GTDB taxonomy): domain Bacteria; phylum Bacillota; class Clostridia; order Oscillospirales; family Oscillospiraceae; genus Limivicinus. The sequence goes on along the minus strand of ONGJ01000025.1, from coordinate 38,145 downwards.
TCTGGCCGACCGCGGCGCTGCGGTGACGGTCTGCGTGGCGACCGAATACGGCAGCGAAGAGCAGGGAGAGTACACGGGCATCCGGGTACTCACCGGGCGACGGGACGCCGAGCAGATGCGGGCCCTGCTGTCCGGTTTCGCGCTCTGCATCGACGCCACGCACCCCTATGCCCTCCGGGTATCGGAGAACCTCCGCGCCGCCTGCGCGTCTGCGGGCGTGCCGTACCGGCGGCTTCTGCGCGCCGCCTGCGGCGCGGAGGGCGCGGTCATCGTCTCCGATGCGGCGGAGGCGGCGGAATACCTCTCCCGTACCGAGGGGAAAATCCTGCTGGCCATCGGCTCAAAGGAGCTGGCTGCCTTTCGGGACTTGGACCCGGAGCGGCTCTGCCCGCGCGTGCTGCCCGCGCAGGCCTCCCTGTCCGCCTGTGAGGCGGCGGGGATCCCGCACCGGAACATCATCGCCATGCAGGGGCCCTTCACCCGCGAGCTGAATGCGGCGTTGATCCGGCAGTACGGCATCGCCTGGCTGGTGACGAAGGACGGGGGCACGGTGGGCGGCTTTCCCGAGAAGGCGGCCGCGGCACGCGAGACGGGGGCGGGGCTGATCGTCCTGCGCCGTCCGGAGGAGGACGGCGAGAGCTTTGAAGAGATTGCGGCGGCATGTGAGGAGCTGATGAAATGCAGGTCAAGCTGATCGGCCTCGGCAGCGGGCAGGAGGAAACGCGGTCCTTAGAGGCGCAGAGAGCTTTGGAACAGGCCGGGCTGGTGCTGGGCGCCGGGCGTCTGCTCCAAAGCCTGCCGGCAGTCCCGGGCCAGACGCGCATCGTGGCAGCGCGCCCGGAGGAAATCGCGGCCTGTCTGCAGAAGACGGACGCGCAGGACCCCTGTGTCGTCTTCAGCGGCGATACGGGCTTCTATTCCGGCGCGGACGGCCTGCTCGGGCTGCTGCGAGAGGCAGGCATCGCCTGGCGGGTCCTGCCGGGCCTCTCCAGCGTCCAGCTGCTCTCCGCACGTCTGGGAAAGCCCTGGCAGGATTGGGTGCTCTGCTCGGCCCACGGCAGGCCCTGTGACCCCATTGCGGCGCTGATGACGGGAAAGCCCGCCTTCTTCCTCACCGGCGGCGGGCAGACGCCCGCCTCTCTCTGCCGCGAGATCCGGGACGCGGGCCTCGGCGCGCTGCAGGCCGTGGTCGGGGAAAAGCTCGGCTGCCCGGACGAGCGCCTTGTTACGCAGACCGTGGAAGCGTGTGCCGGGGCGGACTTCGCCCCGCTGTCCGTTCTGCTGGTGGAGGCCGCCCCGCGTCCCTGCGAGCGGCCGGGCGGCATCCCGGATGAGGCCTTCTGCCGCGGCGAGGTGCCCATGACGAAGCAAGAGCTCCGTGCCGTCATTCTGGCAAAGCTCGCCCCCCTGCCCGAGGATACGGTCTGGGACGTCGGCGCCGGGACCGGCAGCGTCTCGGTGGAGCTGGCGCTCGCCGCCCGCCGGGGACAGACCTGGGCTGTCGATGCCCGCGAGGAAGCCTGTGCCCTCATCGAGGAAAACCGCCGGCGCTTCGGCGCCTGGAACCTGCGCCTGGTGCGCGGCAGGGCGCCGGAGGCGCTCTCTCCGCTGCCGGTGCCGGACGCGGTCTTCATCGGCGGAAGCGGGGGGCAGCTCGAGGGCATCGTCGATGCGGCGCTTGCGAAAAACCCGGCGGTACGTCTCTGTGTCCCTGCCATCGCGCTGGAGACGCTGTCCGCGGCGCTGGCGGTCTTTGCCGCCCGCGGCCTGGACGCGGAGGTGACCCAGATCGCCGTGAGCCGCGCGAAACCGGGCGCCCGGCTGCACCTGCTGCTGGCGAACAACCCGGTCTTTCTCGTCACGGCCTGCCGGGGGACGCAGACATGATCCGGCTGCTCATTTCCGCGCCCGCGTCGGGCTGCGGCAAGACGGCGGTCGCCTGTGCCCTGCTGCGCGTGCTCTGCGAGCGCGGCTTTTCCCCCTGTGCCTTCAAATGCGGCCCGGACTACATCGACCCCATGTTTCACCGGGCGGTGCTGGGGGTCGAGAGCCACAACCTCGACCTTTTCCTGGGGGACAACCGGCAGGTCAGGACCCTGTTCGCCCGGTCCTGCCGGGGCCACGGGGCGGCGGTGGTCGAGGGGGCCATGGGCTTTTATGACTGGCGCTGCCCGTGCTGCTGGTGCTGCCGGTCCGCGGGGCGGGCCTGACCCTCGCGGCCCAGCTGCGGGGCCTGCGGGACTTCCGGCCGGACAGCCGCATCGCGGGCGTGATGCTCAACGAATGCTCCCCCGTGCTGTATCGGACCCTAGCGCCCATGCTGGAACGGGAGACGGGCCTCCCGGTCCTCGGCTGCCTGCCGAGGCTCGAGGCGGCGCGGATCGAGAGCCGCCATCTCGGGCTTCTGACCGCGCAGGAGATTGCGGATCTGGACGGGCGGATCTCCCTGCTCGCCCGCGCGCTGGAGGAGAACGCAGACCTGCCGCGCCTGCTGGCGCTCTTTGACGGCCCTGCGCCGGAATCGGAAGCGCTCCCTGCCGCCGGCCCGCCGCGCTGCCGTATCGCCGTGGCCCGGGACGAGGCCTTCTGCTTCTGCTATGCCGAGACGCTGGAGACCCTCTCTGCCCTCGGTGCCGAGCCGGTCTTTTTCAGCCCCCTGCACGATGCGGCCCTGCCGGAGCACATCGGCGGCCTGTACCTGCCGGGCGGCTATCCCGAGCTGCATGCCCCGCGGCTTTCGGAAAACATCCCCATGCGCACGGCGGTCGCCCAGGCGGTACAGGGGGGGCTGCCCACGGTAGCGGAGTGCGGCGGCTACCTGTATCTGACGGAGGCGCTTTTCTCTCCGGAGGGCAAGCGGTTTCCCATGGCGGCTGTCCTGCCGGGCGAGGCAAAGAACACGGGCGAGCTGCGCCGCTTCGGCTATGCAGAGCTGCTGGCACAGGAGGACAGTCTGCTCTTTCGTGCGGGCGAGCGCTTCCCCGTCCACGCGTTCCATTACTGGGATGCATCTGTGAGCGGCAGTGCCTTTCGCCTGGAAAAACCGCTGAGCGGCAGAAGCTGGTGCGAGGGCTGTGCGGGCAAAAACCTGTACGCCGCCTTCCCGCACCTGTATTTTGCAGGGGCCCCTCTGCTGGCGGAGCGTTTTGTACGCGCGGCCATGGAATACGGAGATAAGCATGAACCTGCATGAGATTCTGAAACAGATCACGCCTCCGGACGGGGATGCCCGCAGGGAGGCGCAGAGGCGCTGGGACGCCTGCGCCAAACCCCTCGGCAGTCTCGGCCTGCTTGAGACGGCAATCTGCGATATCGCGGCCCTGACCGGCAGCGCGGACGTACAGCTCCTGCCCAGGGCAGTGCTGGTGCTGTGCGCGGACAACGGCGTGGTCAGACAGGGCGTGACGCAGACGGACAGCGCCGTCACGGCCGCCGTGGCGTTGTGCCCGTGGACATGGGGATCCGGGACTTTCCCGGCTGCGAGGGCGTCCTCGACCGCCGTGCCGGCAACGGCACCGGGGACCTGAGCGAGGGCCCCGCCATGACGCGGCAGCAGGTCGAGGCAGCAATTCGGACGGGCATGGAGCTGGTGCGCGCGGAAAGAGAACGCGGGACGCGCCTGCTGGCAGGCGGCGAGATGGGCATCGGCAACACCACCACGGCCGCCGCGGTCACCGCCGTCCTGACCGGCTCGGACCCGGAGCGCGTCACCGGGCGGGGGGCCGGCCTCTCGGACGAGGGTCTACAGCGCAAGCTGGCGGCGATCCGCCGGGGCATCGCCGTCAACCTCCCGGATGCCGGCAATGCGCTGGACGTGCTCGCAAAGCTCGGCGGCTTTGACCTGGCGGGGCTGTGCGGCGTCTTTCTCGGCGGTGCGCTGTATCGTATCCCGGTGCTGATCGACGGCTTTCCCGCCGCGGCCGCGGCCCTCTGCGCGCTCCGGCTCTGCCCCGCCGCGGGGAAGGCCATGCTGGCAAGCCATGTCTCGGCCGAGCCCGCGGGGGCTCTGCTGCTGCGCGCGCTGGGGAAGGAAGCCTTCCTTACGGCCGGGATGCGCCTCGGCGAGGGCAGCGGCGCGGTTGCGGCGATGCCGCTGCTGGACATGGCGCTGGCGGTCTACCGGGAGTGCTATACCTTTTCGGAGGGCGGCATCGCGCCGTACAGGCGCCTGTGATGCTCCTCGTGTGCGGCGGCGCTGCCAGCGGCAAGAGCGCCTATGCCGAGAGCATGCTCTGCCGCCTTTCCGGCTCTGCCCCGCGCATCTATCTTGCGACCATGATGCCCTACGGGGACGAGGCCGCCTCCCGGATCGCAAGGCACCGGGCACAGCGTGCCGGCGCCGGCTTTGAAACCCGCGAATGCCCGTGCGGTCTGCCGGAGGTCTCCGTCCCGCTGGACAGCGCGGTGCTGCTGGAGGACATCGGCAATCTCTGCGCCAACGAGCTCTTTGACCCGGCGGGCTGCGGCGACGGCGCAGCCGGGCAGATCCTCCGGGGGGCAGAGGCACTGCGGAAGAACTGCCGCTGCCTGGTCGTCGTCACCAACGAGCTCGGCTCCGGCGGTGCGGACTATGCGGGCGATACCCTGCGGTATCTGCGCGTGCTGGGTGAGGTGAACCGGCGTCTGGCCGCGATGGCCGACGCCGTCTGCGAGGTCGCCTGCGGTCTGGCGGAGTATTACAAAGGGGAGGAGCCGGCCTGATGTGGATTCTGGAGACGGCGGCGGTGGCGCTCGGCCTGTATTCGGCGCTGCCGGTGCCGCAGTTTGAATGGACGCGCCGGAATATGCGCTATGCCCTGGCGGCCTTTCCGCTGGTCGGGGTGCTGCTCGCTCTTGCCTGCTGGGCCTGGTCGGCCCTGTGCGCATTTCTCTCTCTGCCGGCGCTGCTGCGCGGGGCGGTCCTCTGCGTCCTGCCGGCGCTGGTAAGCGGCGGCATTCACCTCGACGGCTACTGCGATACCGCCGATGCGCTGGCAAGCCATGCCTCACCCGAGAGAATGCGGGAAATCCTGCACGATCCGCACTGCGGCGCGTTTGCGGTCACCCGGCTGTGCGTATACTTTATCAGCCTTTTTGCGCTCTGCTGCGTCTGGGTGCCGACGCGGCCGGGGCTCGTCTGCCTCGGCCTGGGCTTCGTGCTTTCCCGCGCGCTGTCGGGCGCTGCCCTGACCCTGCTGCCCATCGCCCCGGGCTCCGGCCTGGCGCGCAGCTTCGCCGACGCCGCAGACAAAAGCCGGGTGCGCGGCATCCTCGCGGTCACGGCGGCGCTCTGCCTGCTGGGGACGGCGCTGGCAGGCGGCTGGAAAACCCTGGCCGCAGTCTGCGCCGTGACGCTGCCGATTGCGCTGCATTTCCGGCAGACCGCGCGAAAGCGCTTCGGCGGCGTTTCGGGCGATCTGGCCGGGTGGTTTCTGGTGAAGCTGGAATTCTGGCTGCTGGCGGCGCTCACCGCCGTGCAGATTCTGGAGGGACTGAGATGATTCTGATTACCGGGCCCATGTGGAGCGGGAAGCGGGAGCTTGCTAAGCAGCTCCTGCACGGCGATGAGGCGGCCTTCGAGACGCGCTGTGCCTGCGAGGTACAGAGCCTGGCCGCCGGGCGGGAGGATCTGGAGGCGCTGGCGGACGAGCTTACACAGTACGAGATCGTGACGGCCTCCGAGCTCGGCGGGGGCGTGGTGCCCGTCGACCCCCGGGAGAGGGAGGCCCGTGAGCGCGCCGGGCGGCTTGCCTGCCTGCTTGCAGAGCGCGCGGATACGGTGATCCGGGTGTTCTGCGGGATCCCGAAAGTGCTCAAAGGAGAAGGAAAATGACGGTCTGGCTTCTGCGCCACGGCATGACGGCCGATAATGCCCGGGGCCGCTATCAGGGGCGGCGGGATACACCGCTGTCCCCGGAAGGCGTACGGGCGCTCAGACCGGCGGATTTTTCGCCGGCGACGGTCTACGTCTCGCCGCTGTGCCGCGCCGTCCAGACGGCGCAGATCCTGTTTCCGGCAGCAGCGCTTGTGACAGTCGGGGACCTTGCGGAGATGGATTTCGGCGATTTCGACGGTAAAACGGCGGACGAGATGGCCGGGGACCCCGCCTACCGCGCCTGGGTGGAGCAGGGCTGCAGCACCCGCTGCCCGAACGGGGAGACGCGCGCAGAGTTCTGCGGCCGAAGCTGCCGCGCTTTCGCCGCCCTCGTGGAGCGGGCCGCCGCGGAAGGGCGGGAAAGCCTCGTCATCGTCGCGCACGGTGGGACCCTGCGCGCCGTGATGGAGCGCTTTTCCGAGCCGCAGTTCGCATTTTTCGCACTGCCGACGCCCTTCGGCGGAGGCTATGTGCTTGAATATAACGCAGCGCTGTGGCAGCGGGAGCGGAAGCTTCGCCTGCTGCGGGCCGTCAGCCGGGAAGGGGAGAGCGCGGCATGCTGATCCTCCATGCGATGCTGATCGGTTTTATGCTGGACCTCCTGTTCGGGGACCCCGTGTGGCTTCCCCATCCCGTCGTGGGGATGGGAAAGTGCATCACCTGGTACGAGCGCCGGATCCGGCCGCTTTTCCCGCCGACGCCGCGCTTTGAGCTGTGGGGCGGAGCACTGCTTACCGTCTCGCTGACGCTGCTGAGCTTTCTGCTGCCCTGGGGCCTGTGCCTGCTCGCAAAGCACATCCATCCTGCTTTCGAGCTCGCGCTGCAGAGCTTCTGGTGCGCCCAGGCCCTCGCAGTGCGGGGTCTCGCAGAGGAAAGCAGGCACGTCTTTGAGACCCTGCATGCAGGCGACCTGCCGGCTGCGCGCAAAGCGGTGGCACGCATTGTCGGGCGGGATACGGACTGCCTGGACGCCGAGGGCGTTGCGAAGGCGGCGGTGGAAACCGTCGCGGAAGGCTTCTGTGACGGCGTTGCCTCCCCGCTGCTGTACATGGCGCTTGGCGGAGCGCCGCTTGCGCTGGCCTTCAAGGCGGTCAGCACCATGGACAGCATGCTGGGCTACAAAACCGAGAAGTACCGGTATTTCGGCCGTGCATCGGCCAGACTCGACGACGCGGCAAATTTTCTGCCGTCACGCATCGCGGCGCTGTTCTGGATTGCCGCGGCGGCGCTGACCGGTCATGACGCACGGGGTGCGTACCGGATCTGGCGGCGCGACAGAAACCTGCACCTGAGCCCGAATGCCGGACAGACCGAGAGCGCCTGCGCAGGCTCGCTGGGGGTTCAGCTCGGCGGTCCGGCGCGGTACTTCGGCAGAGAGGTCGAAAAGGCAGCGCTCGGCGATGCAGACCGCCCCTGCGCTGCGGAGGATATTCTGCGCGCAGACAGAATGATGGTCTGTGCGAGTATCCTTCTGCTGCTTGCCTGCGCTTATCTGCGATGGATCGCTGTGAGGAGATTCGGATGACAGGAAACCACGGCGGCGACTGGGCCGCCTTTCAGGAAGAGCAGGGGCGAGCGCCGCTGGATTTTTCAGCCAGCATCAGCCCGCTCGGCGTACCGCCCGGCGTGCAGGCGGCGATCCGGCAGGCGGCGTCGGAGGCGGACCGCTATCCCGACCCGAAGTGCCGCGCCCTCTGCGCCGCCCTTGCGGCGCGGGAAGCTGTCCCCAAGGACTGGGTGCTCTGCGGCAGCGGCGCGGCGGATCTGATCTGGCGCGCGGTTTTTGCCGCCGGACCGAAGCGCGCGCTGGTGACTGCCCCCTGTTTCGGGGAGTACGAGGCGGCGCTGGAGGCTGTCGGCTGTGAAATACGCCGATTTCCGCTGGGAGAAGACTTTGTGCTGACGGACCGGATCCTGTCCCGGATTGCTCCCGGGCTGGATCTGCTGATCCTCTGCAGCCCCAACAATCCGACGGGGCGCACGATCAACCCCTCCCTGCTGCGTGCAGTCATCGGGCGCTGCGGAGAGGCGGGGACGCGCCTGCTGCTGGACGAATGCTTTCTCGGCTTCCTGGAGGAACCGGCGCTGTATACGGGGAAACCCCTGCTGGCGCGGGAGCCGACCCTTCTGATTCTCCGGGCCTTTACCAAGCTTTGGGGCATGGCGGGCCTGCGCCTTGGCTATGGGCTGAGCGCGGATGCGGCGTTCCTGGACGCGATGCGCCGCTCCGGCCCGCCCTGGAGCGTGTCGCATCCTGCCCAGGCGGCAGGGCTTGCGGCGCTGGAGGAGCCGGACTATGCCGAACGCGTGCGCGCGCTTGTCCGCAGCGAGCGCCCGCGGCTTTTTGCCGCGCTGCAGGCCCTCGGGCTGCGCGTCATACCGGGCGAGGCAAACTTTCTGCTCTTTCAGAGCAGGCAGCCGCTGGATAAAGGACTGCGTGAGCGCGGGATCCTGATCCGCAGCTGTGCCGACTTTCACGGCCTCGATGAAAGCTGGTACCGCTGTGCGGTGCGGACGGAGGAGGAGAACGGGCGCCTGATCGCGGCGCTGAGGGAGGTTCTGACATGAGCAGGGTAAAACGCATCATGGTGCAGGGCAGCATGTCGGGCGCGGGCAAGAGCCTGCTGTGCACGGCGCTCTGCCGGATCTTCCGGCAGGACGGTCTGCGCGCGGCGCCCTTTAAAAGCCAGAACATGGCCCTCAACAGCTATGTCACGCCCCAGCTGGGCGAGATCGGGCGTGCCCAGGCCGTGCAGGCCGAGGCCGCGGGCATCGAGCCGGATGTGCGCATGAATCCGATCCTGCTCAAACCCTCCAGCGATGTCGGAAGCCAGGTCATCGTCAACGGCCGGGTGCGCGCGCAGATGGCAGCGGCGGACTATTTTGCGTACAGGAAGCAGCTGGTCCCGGAAATCCTGGCGGCCTATGAAAGCCTTGCCGAAGAGTACGACGTGATCGTGATCGAGGGAGCGGGCAGCCCGGCGGAGATCAATCTGCGTGAAAACGACATCGTGAACATGGGCCTGGCAGAGCTGGTGGATGCGCCGGTGCTGCTCGCGGGGGATATCGACCGCGGCGGGGTCTTTGCCCAGCTGTACGGCACGGTGATGCTGCTGGATAAGCGCGAGCGTGCCCGGGTCAGGGGCCTTGTCATCAACAAGTTCCGCGGCGACGAGGCGCTTCTGCGCCCCGGCCTCCGGCAGCTGGAAAGCCTGACCGGGGTCCCGGTGCTCGGCGTTGTGCCGTTTTTGCCGGTACGGATCGACGACGAGGATTCCCTCGCCCCCTGCCTTGCGGAACGGACGGCGCGAAAGCCGATCGACATCGCGGTGATCCGCCTGCCGCACATTGCCAATTTTACAGACTTTTCCCCGCTGGAGGCGCATCCCCTGCTCGGCGTGCGCTACGTGGCCGATGCGAAAAATCTGGGTACACCGGACCTGCTGATCCTGCCCGGCACCAAGAACACGATCGATGACCTGCTCTGGCTGCGCCAAAGCGGCCTGGAGAGCGCCGTGCTGCATCTTGCCGCCGCCGGAGCGCCGGTGTTCGGCATCTGCGGCGGCTATCAGATGCTCGGCGGGATGATCACGGATACCGCCGGGCTGGAGGGGAGCTGCCCGTCCCTGCCCGGCATGGGCCTGCTGCCCTGTGAGACAGCGTTCGAAGCCAGGAAAACCCTCACGCGGGTCCGTGCCGCCGTGACGGGCGGACCCTTCGACGGGGCGGCGCTTGAAGGGTATGAGATCCACATGGGCGCCACGGCGGTGAGAGGCGAGCCCTTCTGCCGTCTGGAGGACGGAAGAGCAGAGGGCTGCCAGAGTGGGAATGTCTTCGGCAGCTATCTGCACGGTCTGTTCGACAGCGGCGAGCTTACGGAAAAGCTTGCCGACTGGCTCTGCGGCCGCAGAGGGATGGAAAAGAAAAACGCCGCGGCAGAGCCGTGGCGGGAGAGCAGAGAGCGCCAATACGACCTGCTGGCGGCAGGCGTGAGAGAAGCGCTGGATATGGACGCGATCTATCGCATGATGGAGGAGTATGCCTGATGGAACGGATCAGACCCGCAGAGATCGAGCGGGAGAGCATGGCGATCATCGAGCACGGGCTCCGCGCGCGCGGCATCACGCTGCCGGCGGAAACCGGGGCGGTTGTGAAACGCGTGATCCATACGACAGCGGACTTTGACTATGCCGAGAATCTGCGCTTTACGCAGGACGCCGTCAGGCAGGCCCATACGGCACTGGCCGGCGGCACCATTATCACCGACAGCAACATGGCCCTGGCGGGGATCAGCAGGCCGGCGATGCAGAAACTGGGCTGTGAGGCACTCTGCTTCATGGCAGAGCCTTTCATTGCGCAGGCGGCGCGGGAGCGCGGTGTCACACGCGCCGCTGCCTCCGTGGAGCATGCGGCATCCCTTTATCCGCGTGCGGTCTATGCCGTCGGCAATGCCCCGACGGCGCTGCTGCGCCTCACGGAGTATATAGAAGAGGGACTGCGGCCGGGCCTGGTGATCGGGGTGCCGGTGGGCTTTGTCAACGTGACCGAGAGCAAGGAGCGCGCGCTGGCAGCCTGCATAAAATACGCCGTCCCCGCCATCCTCGCGATGGGCCGGAAGGGCGGCAGCACCGTCGCCGCGGCAATCCTGAACGCGCTGCTCTATCAGGCGGCAGATCTGACCGCGCCGGAATCCCGCCTCGGGTGATGATGCGCAGATAAAGAAAACGCTGAAACGTCAGCTTCAGCGTTTCCTGTTTTATTCGGGCTGGCGGCTTTCGCAGAGGTAAAAGACCGTCAGCAGACCCGGCCCGCAATGCGCACCGATGACCACGCCAAGACCGGTGATGGTGATCCTGCCCACCTGCGGATACGCCTTTTTGATCTCATCGCGCACATAGGCGGCGTCATCCCGGCAGTCGGCCTGCAGGATCCGAAACTCAAGACCCGTGGGGTCAATTTTGCTCAGGTCATGCAGAACGCCGTCTATAATGGCACGGAGGGCGGCTTTCCTGCCGCGGACCTTTTTGGCAACGTCCAGCGTACCGCGGTCCGGCACATAGAGAACCGGCTTGATGGAAAGCAGCGAGCCGACCAGAGCGGAGGCGTTGGAGACCCTGCCGCCGGCCTTCAGATAGTTCAGATCGTCCACGGTAAAGCGGTGGGCGATTTTCAGCTTGTTTTCCTCACCCCAGGCGATCACGTCTTCCCATCCGGCCCCGGCTTCCTTCTGCTGCACCATGTTTTCCACCAGCAGCCCGAGACCGCCGGAAATGCAGCGGGTGTCCATCACATACAGGCGCTGTTCGGGGTATTCCGGGCGAATCTTTTCGGCCGCCTTGTTGGCGTTCTCAAACGAGACGGACATCTTCTGCGACATGTCGAGAAAGATGACATCCTTCCCGCTGTCGAGCAGGCCCTTGAAAAAGTCATAGTATACAAATTCATTGATCATGGAGGTCTTCAGCCTGTCGCCGGCGCGCATCCCCCGGTAGACGGCCTCGCGGGACTCCTCCCTGCAGTCATCCTCACAGAGCTGCTCGTTTACGGTATAGGTATAGGGTATAAACGGAATGTGGTGTTCCTCAAGCCAGGTTCTGGGCAAATCCGAGGTCGATGAAGTTGCGATCACATAATCGGTCATGAATTGTCAATCGCCGGACGGGAGATTCCGGCGCTCCTTTCTGCTTTAATGAAACAGTATTGATATTATAGCACAATTTTACCGGGCGGGAAAAGAGACAGTTTCGCATGGAAGGGCGGCTCTTCACGCAGAGAAGGGCAGAGGCTGTTTGGAGGCGGACTGTTTTTGTTGTTTTGAAAAAATCTGTGTGATAAAATGGGGAAAATAACCGGGCGGAGAGGATGAAAAGGAAATGAAAAACATACTTCTCGAGGTCTGCTGCGGGAGCGCCGATGACGTCATAGAGGCATATCAGGCCGGTGCGGACCGGGTGGAACTGAACAGCGACCTGTTTCACGGCGGGCTGACGCCGACCGTCGGTACCCTGCGAGTCGTCAAGCGGGAGACCGACATTCCCGTCATGACGATGGTGCGTCCGCGGGAGGGCGGATTCTGCTACACGGAAGCGGAGTACCGCGTGTGTCTGGAAGATGCCGAACTGCTGATCGAGAACGGCGCTGACGGACTGGTGTTCGGCTTTCTGACAGCCGAGGGAGAAATCGACCCGGAACGGACGCACCGGCTGGCCGGGATTGCGCAGCGTGCCGGAAAGGAAAGCGTCTTCCACCGGGCAATTGACGTGGTTCCGGACTGGAAAAAGGCGGTGGACCTGCTCGCGGACCTGGGAATCACGCGGATCCTGACCAGCGGACAGGCTCCGGATGTCAGCGATGCAGCGGACACCGTGCGCGAGATGATCGCCTATGCCGGAGACAGAATCCAGATTCTTCCCGGCGCGGGCATTACCCTGCGGAATCTCCGGCGCGTGGCGGAGGAAACCGGCGCACATCAGCTGCACGTTGCGGTTCACCGAAGCGCAGCGGACCTTTCCACAGTGAACAACCGCTCCATCTATTATGGCGGGTGCCTGTATCCGCCGGAGGACCGGTTCCTGATCATCGACGGCACGGCGATCGCAAAAATGAAAGCGTGCCTGTGACGGCTGAACGCTGGCAGAACGCCTCCTCCGGCGCGAATCCCGGGATGGCAGGACAAGATATCCTTTTCGTATAATTACCAGACTATTATATGTATTTCCTTTTTCGAAATCTCTGTGTTATCATACAATCGTCCTGAGGGAACAGGACAGAGATGAGGATAAAAACACAGAGAAAGAAGGTGCAGGAAATGCTGAAGGAGTTTTACGAAAGCTTCTCTCACCGCGAGGGCAAGTAACCGGGACGGCTGCCGGACAACCATAACAGAACAGAAAGAAGGCGTTGAAAATGCTGAAAGAGTTCTATGAAAGCTTCTCTCACCGCGAAGGGAAATGACCGATCATAATACGTAGCAAGGACTGCATTTGTATTGGATGCAGTCCTTGCTTTTTTCGTCCGCACCCTGCGAGCAGCCGCTTTTCAGGCTTTTCCGACGGAGCCGAACAGCTCGAGCTTTTCCCTGACAACCGCCTTCATGGCATCGATTTCATAGGCGATCAGGCCCATCATGCTTTTGGCCCCGGCGGCAAGACCGGTCTCGATCCCTGCTTTCCCCGCCTTATCCAGATCGGTGAAGATATTCACCTTGCAGATCCCGCGCCGGACAGCTTCGCGGAAATCGGAATCAGCCAGTCCGCTCCCTCCGTGGAGCACCAGCGGAAGACCGGTTTTTCGGGCGATGGTTTCGATCCGTTCAAAATCCAGCCTGGGCGGGAATTTGTAATCCCCGTGGGCGTTTCCGACGGCTACAGCCAGCGAGTCAATCCCTGTGCGGCGCACAAAATCCTCCGCTGCGCCGGGATCTGTATAATAGTCCGACGGACTTGCCAGCTTCCCGCTGCCTTCATTGTCCCCTACATGACCGAGCTCGCCCTCCACGGTCACACCCATCGCGTGACAGATGCGCACCATTTCGGCAACAGCGGCGGCATTCTCCTCGTAGGAGGCGGTGGAGCAATCGTACATGACGGAGGTAAAGCCCAGACGGAGCGCTTCCATGCACGTTGAAAAACGCAGGCCGTGGTCGTAGTGAACACACACGGGAACCGAAGCTCTCTCGGCCATGGGGATCAGATAGTCCGCCACCAGATTCATGCTCATGGCGGGAAGCAGCACCTCTGCCGTACCCACCATCACAGGCGCATGAAGCTCTTCCGCAGTTTCGATCACGGCGCGTGCCATCTCCACATTCATTGCGTTGAAAAAACCTACGCCATAGCCCCCTTCCCGCGCGGGAAGAAGCACGTCGTTCATATTCACAAGCATGATGAATCCTCCGAGTTACCGTGTTTCCCATCCGGACCGGATGCGATCCTCCAGCTCCGGGATGGATTTCAGACCGCTGAGCGCGTCGTAGGCGGTCACGCAGCAGGCGCCCTCCGCGGCGGCCAGCGCCACGCAGTCCTCCGGCGTCCTGCCGGCCAGCACCGCCGTCAGGAAAGCCGCGATACTGGTATCTCCTGCACCGGTTCCGGAGCGGACCGTCTCCGCCCGAAAGCAGCGCTGCACCCCTGTACGGCCGGCCCAGGATTCGCTATCGACACAGATCCGGCGGCCGATCTTCCGCAGGGCTTCCCTTCCTGCCGCGCGATAGAACATCCCGGCGGTGCCGCATTTAATCAGAACAAAGCGGCAGCCCATCGCGAGAAGCTTTTCTGCGAGGGGTGCGCATTCAGCCTCAACATCGAGATTTGCCGTCATGTCTCCGCCGCGTGCGGCGAGCGCCTCATAGCGGCGGCGATCCAGCATGAAGCAAAGCTCCTCAAAACTGGGCACAAAGAAGTCCACATAGGGCAGCACGTTTTGCAGAATGGCCTCCCAGTCTGCCTTTCCGGCCTCCGAGGAGGGGTCGATCGCCGCAAAATCCAGGCTGGCGGCAAGGCCGTGTTCCTTCGCCCGGCGGAAGATCGAGACCAGCTCGTGCCCGCCGTCCGCGTACATCCGCTTCATCAGCGGCGGATACCCGAAATGCAGCAGCGCAGCGTCCTCCAGTGCCGAGTCCGGGATATCCGCGCTGACAAAGCTGTCATTGGCGCCGGGGTCATGCAGGAACACGCGGTCGATGCCGGGCACGGCAAGCACGACGGAATACGAGGTTGAACTTGCCGGGTCCGCATGCAGGCCGCCGGCGCCGTACTTTGCCAGGATGTTCTGCACCATGGTGCCGAAGGCGTCCGCACCCACCTTACCCATCAGGACAACATCATTGCCCAGGATCTTCAGTGCGAGACCGGTATTGGCCACGCTTCCTCCCGTGTGTACGTCGGCACCTTCCATGTGCACCAGCTTTCCGGGGATCAGCACCTCATTGAGTTCCCGACAGCTCCGCTGCGCAGGGAACACCGGGGTGATATCCAGACAGATATGCCCTGCCGCAATGATCTTCTTCATCCTGTTCTCCTTAAACAGTCAGGGCTGTCGCTCCCGGCAGCCCCGATTCAGCTTTGGTATTATTCGATGCCCATGATCAGCCTGTTGACGTAGAGTTCAAGCTGCTCATATTTGCGCTGGGCGATCAGCTCGTTGGCATAAGCGTAGTCATACTTCTCGACCTTCTTCTCCATGGCCTTGAAGAGCTCGAGCGAAGTGACCAGATGGGCGTAGCTGTCCTCGTCGGAGGTGGTACGCATGGCCTTGACATCGAGGCCGACATAGTTGCCGGTCTCGTAGTATTTGTTCTCCATGAGGATCTTGACCTGATTGAAGGCCTGGCGCAGGTTCTCCACGCCGAAGGACTTGTCCTGGTCGAAGCGGATGCCGTTCTGGTCGTTCAGGTGCACGGTAAAGAGCTTGTTGAAGGCCAGTGCGAAGCCCATCTCATTGGCGGGATCCAGCCCGGCCAGGGTGGCGTGGGCGGATTCCATGTTGGCGCCGACACGCTTCGGGTCGATGGTCGCGGCGGAAACACCCATCACATGGCCGATGGTGCCGCAGAAGGAACGGTCAACCGGCTCATTGGGCTTGGGCTCGATGCAGACGCGGATTTTGCCGTCATAGCGAAGCATGCAGTTGATGGCCTCGACAAGCTGCTTTGTGGCGGTGACGGCGCTCTTGCTCTCCGCGCACGAGGTTCCCTCGCGGGCAAGCCACAGCACGATCAGGTCGCAGCCAAGCTCATTGGCGATGTCGATGGAGCGGTAGGCGCGCCACATGGCATACTCCCGGTCCTCGGCGCTGGTGCTGGTAAAGCCGCCGTCTCTTGTGTGAGGATCCATCCAAAGACGCGGCGCGACGAATTCGGCCTTCAGGTCATACTTGTCGAGCAGCGCCTTCACCTCCCGGGCTTTGGCCCTGATCTCTTCCTCGGTGTAGTCGTTGATGTTGGGAACCGCGTCGTCATCATGAAACTGCACGGCATCGAAACCGAGCTTTTTGAACATGGCGAATTTGCTCTCGAGATCAATGGCCTGACGGGTGTCGGGGCCATAGGAATCCGCACCGGTATGAACATTCCAGGGGCCGACAGAAAACTTGAAGCGAGACATGAATCATCCTCCTCAGATAAAAAGTATAGAAAATATCGATAGATGCAGTGTTCTGCTTTATGCGTTCATGATAACATGCCGATCTCCCGCTGTCTCGTATGAATTTGCGGCAAATTACAGCACAAGTTTGCGATCCTTCTTGACGGCCGCGTATCTGCGGTATAAGATGGCCGGGAAGGAGGCGTTTCTGTATGCCGCATGAATATGAGATGATTCCGACCGGCAGCTATCCCTGCCTCAACCTTTTTCTTGTTCGGCTTCAGTCCCGCTGTCCCCACCTTCACCGCGAGCTGGAGCTTGGCCTGATTCTGGAAGGACGCCTGACTCTCCGCCATGCCGGCCAGGGATACCGGCTTGAAAAAGACGAGTTTTATCTGGTGAATTCCATGAAACCGCATGAGTTCACTTCCGTCGGGGAAGGAACGCTCGTACTTGCCGTTCAGATTTCACCCAGATTTCTGGAGCCGTTTATTCCGGACGCATCCATGCATTGCTTCCAGGTCAAACCGCCGCTGGAGCCGTTTTTCCCAAAGGGCAGCGAGAAGGCCCGGGAGCTGCGGGAAGCGGTTCTGGATCTGGCAGTCCATTACCTTTCGGCCGGGGGAGAGGACGCAATGACCTGCTTCTACCTCCTGTCCAGACTCCTTCTCCTGCTTGACCGGAATCTTCCCAGGCAAGTGCTGACGCAGAATGATTATGAAATGATGCGAAGGCAGACTGACCGCATGGTATCCATTCTCGACGAGATTGACCGACATTTCCAGCAGAAGCTGCTGCTGGAGGACATCGCGCGGCAGTACGGGCTGACGATGCCTTATGTTTCTCATCTGTTCAAGAATATCCTGGGAATCAGTTTCCAGGAGTACCTGAAGGAAAAGCGCTTTGAACATGCCCTGGAGCTTCTGAATACGACGAGTAAAACCATTCTGGATATTGCGATTGAAAGCGGCTTTTCGGATCTGCGGTACATGACGAAGGCTTTTCGCGAAAAATACGGCTGCACGCCCAAAGAATATCGCAGGCAGCATCCCTCTTTGCTGCAAAGCACACGCTCATCCGCCGAAAATCGGCAGGAATTATTGCATCCGGAGGAATCGCTTCCTATCGTTCGAGAGCTGCTTGGGACGGTTCCGGATTTGGAAGAATGATGGGCTGGACTATGTACGCCTGCAATGCGTTCGCGTGCCGGCTTACTTGCGGTCGTCCACCAGGAGTAAGTCGGCGCGGCCTTCAGCAAGCTGCTTCAGTTCATCAGTAAAACCACCCATACTGAACAGTACAAACCAGGTCTGTCGATGATCCTGGTTCCAGGAGACGTGTTCGGCTTTCTGCTCCAGCTCGCGCAGGATGTTCGCACCCACCGGCTCCTGCCAATACCTGCACTCGCCGAGAATGAGGTTGTGTCCCTCCGGGTCGAGGGCAGTGATGTCGATCTCGGTAGCGGCGTCCCAATAGCGTCCGATCCTGGAGAAGTGGAAAGGCCAGGCGTCGTCTGCATTCAGATCCCACATTTTTTCCCGGCACACATCCTCATAGACGAAGGCGATATGACTGGTGACCAGGCCCTTGCGGATCTTGTCCAGAACGATCTGACTGTTGCCGCTCTCGATAAAGCTCATGTTGGGATAGACGAAGGCAAACCAGAAGCGGATATAATTGTCCTTGATCCTGTAAAGGCCGCGCTTGCTCTTCTCCGGGTTCTCCTCGGTGATGGGTATCTCGCGCTCCAGAATATCCAGATCAATCAGCGTTTTCAGATATTTGGTCAGACTGGTGGCCTTGACCTCCAGGGCGGAGGAAATGGCCGCCAGCTTGTGATTGCCTGCGGCAATGGCCCTGATGACGGAGAAGTAGCTGCCGATCTCGCTGACTTCCTGCTGCAGCAGGAAGTGCGGCTCATCGTATAGATAGCCGGAGCGATTGAGGACGTTGCGCGCGATGGCGCGGTAGATGTCCTTGCTCTCGGAGAATATCTCCACGTATTTGGGGACGCCGCCGGTGATGGCGTACATCTCAATGAGCTCTTTCCGGCTGCGGTCGGGGAAGAACTTGCCGTAATAGCGGAACGGGATCTGCCCCAGCCGGATCTGCGCCGTGCGCCGCCCATAGAGCGGGCTGTTGTAGGCCAGGGTCTGTGACTCCATCATGGAGACCAGCGAGCCGCAGAGAATTACCATAACTGCGCGGTTCCTGAGCTGCTCTTCCCATATGCGCTGGAACACTGAGGGAAAAGCCGGGTTGGACTTGCCGATATACTGAAACTCGTCGATCACGATGATGGGTTTCGTTTCAAAGCTGTGCTCCATGATTGCTTTGAAGATCGCGTCCCAGGTGGAGACGCTGGCCTCATGCAGCAGGGAGCTGCCGATGAAGTCCGCAGCCTTCTCCTTAAAGGCGTTTCGGTTCTGCGATTCAGATTCCTCGCTGGCCAGGAAGAAAAGGGCGTTCTTGTCCTTGATAAACTCCGAGATCAGTGTGGTTTTTCCGGCGCGCCGACGCCCGTAAAGGATCACGAGGGAACTCCCTTTACGCTCATATTCGCTCTGCAGAGTCTCCATTTCCTGCTCGCGGTCGATAAATCTCTCCAAGCAAATCACATCCTTCCGTTTTATTATACCGAAAAGTATAATAAAATCAAGCATAACTTTACAAAAAAACAGCACGCTTGAATCTCCCTTCAAGTAGAAAATTCAAGCGTGCTGCTTTTCAGAAGAGAATAAAAAGAAAACGCTGAAATCACCAACGATTTCAGCGTTTTGGTCCGAGTGACTGGATTTGAACCAGCGGCCTCTTGAACCCCATCAACCGTCTAACCACTGGCGCAACCCCGTCGCTGAAATCACCACAATCAGGAAACACTTGACTTCTGTATTTCCATTATATCAGGGCAGCACTTTTATTCAAGATAATGCCTATAATGTTAACAAAAAGTATCCAATAATGGAACTTTCAGCCATACAAATACGAACTTTCCATAGATAACGCTGTCTTTACCAACGAACAGGGACTTTCTCTGTTCGTTTTTTTATCAGAAAACGAATGGTTGTTTTTTGAATATACACTTTCAAAACCGAACATCATTGAACATCTTTCCAGCATCTTTTATCATCGTGCCAGCATTGTTGAACATCTTGCCTTGCGTCTGGAACATCTGTTATAATCTTTTCAAAATCTCTGAAAACAGGGGGATACGACACAATGCCAAAGAGCGACCGTCAGAAACTGAAAATCTTTTACATCGCCGATTATCTTATGCGAGAAACTGACGCCGATGAAAAAGGCAATATGCTTCACGGCGTTCTGTTAAAGGATGTAGAGCAATACCTGAATAGCAAAGGAATTGAAGCAGAAAATCATTCTATCCGCA
This sequence comes from uncultured Eubacteriales bacterium, assembly GCA_900317375.1. Taxonomy (GTDB): domain Bacteria; phylum Bacillota; class Clostridia; order Oscillospirales; family Oscillospiraceae; genus Limivicinus. The sequence goes on along the minus strand of ONGJ01000025.1, from coordinate 18,821 downwards.
GAGACATTGACCTTTTGCGTGGAGGAAGAGACGCAGCGTTTGACGCTGTGTTGGATGTCCAAGGGGGAAAAGGCAAGCCTATCTATTTGGGCACTCGCTTTCTGCCATTTGAAGACTTGGAAACGATAGCAGAATGTGTCGCCTCCGCTAATTTCATATCACGACCAGAAGCAGAAGAACTTATTGAAAAACTTAAAAAACTGTGTAGCAAGTATCAAGCAGACACCCTGAAAAGCGAGTACATCGTAGCAGAACGACCGAAATACACGGAAAGGAAGATGTTAAAATACCTTCGTAGAATAAAACTCGCTATAAGAAATAATCAGAAAATATCTTTTCTCTATACTCGCCATAGTCCAGTGAATATCACTCAAACGGAAAACCGCAGGAAAGGAAAACGGTATGTTGTCAGCCCTTTCAATGTTGTCCTTTCAGATGGAAACCACTACCTGATAGGCTATGATGATACCTACCACCAAATCAGGGCATACAGAATAGACAGGATGGATGATGTAAAGATTACGGATGAGCCAAGAGAAGGGGAAGAAAAGTTCAAACGGTTGGGGATTAGCGATTATGCGAAACAGACTTTTGGAATGTTCATCGGTGGCAAAGCAGGACGTATTACTCTTCAATTTGAAAACTCCCTATTGGATGCAATGCTGGAACGCTTTCCCAAAGGACCTGACACAGTATACACTCCAATAGATGACAAGCATTTCAGCATCAAAACATTCATCGTGGAAAGCGAAAACTTCTATGGTTGGGTATGTGGTCTAGGTGAAAAAATAGTCATTGTAGACCCACCAGAAACAGCAGGGAGATTCAAAGACTACATCAAAAGAATAGAAGCGCATTATCAGTAAAAATCACAAGAAATAGCAGGGTTTTTAGCCCTGCTATAATTGTTTTAGAATAAAGTCAGAAGGCCGCTTATGTACTGCTGAAACGCCTGAACATATTGTAATATTTTTCAAATCTGGTAAAATATAATTGTAAAGAGGAGGGGGAAACAAAGAAAAGAAAACCCCTTCCAAGAATAAAAAAATGAGAGCTGATAAACTCAGAAAAACAGAGAATGGAGACTAATATGTCTAAGAATGCACGCTTTACCCTTAACTTTGCCAACAAGACCATCGTCGGAACCCAGAACAGCTTTGACAAAGCTAGCAAGGGTTATGGCCCTGTCTATGACGAACTCATCGCTTTGATGGAGAAGCACCCTACCTATGGTATCGAAATCAAGCAGCCTGAGAAGCCTGCTAAGCCCAAGCAGACCTATAAGGGGATGGACATTCCCTTTATCGTGGACTACCTTACGGCAGTCAAAGATTACATCACACTGGAAACAGTGAATGAAGTAATCGATTATGCTGGGAAGATGCGTGAGAGCAAATACCCACTTGTCAAGCGCGTGCTTTTTGATGCTTACAAAAGCTTCAACTATGCTGAAGCCAAGAGTTGTGTTGATGATTATCGCTATAAGCAGATGCTCAACAGCGCAACTTGTGCTAAAGCTAAGCCTACGACAGATAATAATACTGTCATCGGCGAAGCCGAAGAGAATGAACTCAAGCCTGTTGTGAATCTTTAAGCAAAAAACATAAATGGGGGTATTTAAAATGGCTACAAAAATGAAGGGCTATAAGCTGGACCTGGCCCACCAGACTCTCACTCTGACTGCTGCTTTTGCTGATGCAGCCAACAACCCTGGATCTGCTGAATATAAACTTGTACGTCAGTTCCTGCATGATTTTCCCAATCTGGAAATTGTGAATCGCACACGCACTTCACCCACTTCCTACAAGGGGAAGGGGCAGGATGGTAAGAGAACCTCCTACTATCCTACCAAAAACCTTTCCTATGAGCGCATGGAGAGATTTATGAATGCGCTTGATAACAGCCAGAAGTATCTGGATGAGTATCACAAACTGCGTGAAAAGGCCGAAGCAATATGCCTTTCACCCTATGCGCCTGTTGCTCAGTGGTTTATGGCTCAGTTTCCTAAGTTCAGAGAAGAGCCTCTGTTCTATCTGGATACTGAAAAGCTCCCTGATGTGATTAGCTTTTCAGATTATCTGGAAAATGCAAACAAAAAGACTGCATAAAGCAGGTGAACAAATGAATAGCGCATAATACTCTGTGGACCTTTTCCACAGAGTTTTTCTTTTTCCCTTAAAAAGTTCGAAAAATCGCCGTTGTTTGACGATTTTTTGACTTTTTATAAAAAATTTGTTATAATATATATAGAAAAAAGGGGAAAAACAAATTTCTAAAACGAATAAGGAAGCAACAAAGATTGTTTTCTCATTCGTGCATTCTACAGAAAAGCAATCAGCATAACACAAAACTACGAAAGGGGGTGAATCAGTGAAATGAATTCTCTGCTGATATCAAGTAAACAAAAAATCTTGTCTTGGGACAAATAGAATTTTCATTGTCTTGCATGCGCAATCACCAATCAGGAAATCTGCGCGATGCGCCAAGTGATGATAAAAAACCACTATCCCATAGAGAAGTACAACCCTTCACAGCCAGATTACAGGGAACAGATTATCTACCACTATATTCTGTTCCTTCTGTATGAAGCAGAATACCACGATAGAATGGATGCCGAAGTACGCAGGTTATATGAAATCCTGTACGCTATATAACAACCCCCCCAAACGTTTTCCTTTCCTGTAATAGAATAAGTATGAAAACCTTTGGAGAAAAAATTAAAAAAATAATAATTATAAGGAGTTTATTAAAATGAAAAATGAATTTATTAATCCAGCTTATATTCTCGCAGTCACTAATCCTTATCCCAACCGTAAGCAGAAATGCTGTATCTGCGGTACTACATTTATTGGATATGGCAATAATCCAGCTCCAATCACGAAAGAAGGTCGTTGCTGTGATGAATGTAATATGCATAAAGTAATCCCAGCAAGATTCATTCGTCATTCTCTGGGGCTTGATCCAAGAGCTTGCTAATTGTATAGATCCCCCCAAACGTTTTCCTGACAATTATAGATTAGAAAGGACAACCTTTGGGGGGATTGAAAGTGTATATTCAAAAATAATAATCTGAAAGGAATTATAAAATGATTGTTGTCTGTGATGAAAAGAAAATCGAAGAAAATCTTGACCTTAGTATCTCCCAGAATCAAAAAATCCTTAATAGAAACGAAAAGGAGTGGGAAGAGTTTTGCGATGAGTTTACTAATGCTGAACTACTTCAAATGAAAGACTACGTGTGTGCCCATCCTGTAAATATTGAATATGATATGAACGATTATGATGATGTTTCAATTCTTATTCATGATTATATCATTTGGTTGGTTTTTGATTTAACCTATTGGGAGTTCTATTCAGATGCAAAAGCAGTACTGAATAACGGATATATTGGTTAACTGATAATCCCCTCCAAAGGATTTCACATTTATAAAAGTATATCTGGAAAACCTTTGGGGGGATTGAAAGTGTATATTCAAAATCTATAGTTGCTTTATTCTTGTAAAGAAATCAAATCAAAGTTGTAAAAAGTATTATGATACTCGAAAGGTTCTTATTATGAAATAGTTAGAAATGCGGTTCTATAGCCGCAAGGAAATTGCTGAAATCACAAGCGTGAGCTTAGCTGATGTAAAACACTTTAAAAGAAATGTAGAGTCTGTTCTGACGAAGTGGGGCTATGGATATGACTGGATGCGCAACGGTGTAGCAATTACCCATGTTCCTGATCTACCAGAAGAAAGATTACAGGAAATCCTGATCCGACAGTTCCAAGTTGATATTCAGGTTGATATGTACTCGTTCGCCTGCTTCGTCACTGCGTTTAATGATGTTCCTGGTTTTGACTGTATGCCATGGAAGGTTCGCGAAGAGGAATATTGGAAGTTCTCAGGCAGATTCTATACAAGCCGTACTTTAAGCAGATGGTGCAAGAAACTCATAGATCAGGGCATTATGTGCAAGGGCAGCGAAGGTAGTTACTGGAAAACCTACATTGACGAAGCAGGATTCAAGAAGCGCCAGCTCGTTACAGAGGAAGAAGCGCAAACCTATTTCAAAGAGCGTTCAGCGCTAATAGAAGAAATCACTTGGCAGATTATGAAGGGGAGCAGAAAGCTTTCCTATGATGAGGCCAGAAGTGAAGCATGGAAAAATGTGGTTAATTTTCTATGGGACAGGGACCATTGCTGTTATTACTCCTGCAAGACTTTCCACTTCACAGCCTGGAATCTGAATGGCAGCCTTGCGGAAGTGTATGAACTGACACGTTATATTTCTGGAAAGGAAGAGAGAATTGGCTAATTACGTAGAAAATATGTACAAGATGCTATAGCGCAGAGGGTTTGCAGCGCGCTTCCAGCACGCTGGTATATATAAGATTACAATCGATGGGATAATTGTATACATAGGCAAGAGCAAAGATATGCTGTGGAGGCTGGCAGAACACTACTTTGCTTTCCGACAGCCGAAAAGTCACAAGTATCAGATCCTGGCAGAAGCAAAACAGAAGGGGCACGCTGTTCAGTTTGATGTGGTTTGCTATGCGACTTCGTCCAAGCTTTCCGATGTAGTAGAAGAAATAGGAGAAGCTGAAGGGCGTTATATCAGGCAGTATCTACCAGCACTGAACACACAGATTCCAAAGGAATCTAACTGGCGCAAGTATGATTATAACTCTCATGCGCTAACAGTAACGCTGGAAGAAATTCTGGCAAGTGCAGAATAAAAGATCCTCAAGGTTTTCCATTAAATAGAAGACCTTGAGGATCAAATCTTATATGGGCATTATGAACGATCCAATCTGTTTTCATCATGGAAATCGATAGATCCAGAATTATCACAAATGAACCTTTATAATTGTATCATCTCTTAAAAGGTCCCAAAGACTTCACATCAGCATTATTTTATCTTCTCATCTAACACCCCTTTGATAGTATTAATATCAGAAGACAAATGCGCGATAATCTGTTTTATTTCTTTCATTTCATCTACAGGAGTGCGTAAATAAACCAGCAGAGGAGCAATTGTGTCGCTGTTTCCTTCTACGATTTTAGCTGTTCCATCATCAAAGACGATCAAAACACTGTAGTAAACATAGTTTGTATACGCTCCTACACCTTCTACACTGACAAAGGAGTTAATGATACTTGTATACTTTATTCTTGGCAAAGCCGATTGAAGGTCTTTTTCTTTTATTTCTTCAATTCGATGAACTTCCCCCTCTGTTTTTTTATACAGTTCTACCATCTTGGGTATATCTGCATCATCAATAGAATCTCCACTAAATCCTTTTGTTGGGATTTCTGATTGACGCCAAACAAAAGACTGAAATCTGTCTGGGTCAAAACCGTATTCTTTTGCGATCGCTTTTGCCTTCATAATTACAAATCCTCTCTTTTTTTGTACTCTGCTTCTTGTCAAACTTGTTTAATTCTTCTTTCCTATTTCTCAAACAATAGAAAAGGAGATGATTCCAATAGAAAAAGAAATCTGGAAACCGATAGACGGTTATGAAAAATACTATGTTAGTTCCCTTGGCAGAATCAAATCCCTGAAACACAAGAAAGAAAAGATTCTGACAGCGTTCCCTAATAATAAAGGATATTACCGTGTCTGTTTGTCCCATAACGGAGTAAGCAGACATTTTCTTGTCAGTCGTTTAGTGGCTGCGGCGTTCTGTGATAACGATGATCCATAGCACAAGAACACAGTGGACCACATTGACGGTGATGTCAGCAATAACAAAGCCAGCAATTTGCGTTTCTTGAGCTAGCAAGACAACTATAGAGCGTATTGCGAAAAAATAAAAAAAAGACGAAGTAGGTGAAAAAAGAATATGAATCCAATATAGAAACATAAGAGCAGCGTTCTGGATTAGCTGACAGAGGGACCAGTTCTCTACTATGACCATTTCGTTCATCTTCAGGAAGATGTCAAACCCTATCAGATTCTTTGGGCTGAAGAGAGTCCAAAAGACAGAGAGATACTGGAAAGGCATCTGCGCAATCATTATAACCAGTAAGAGGCTAAGCAATGACAGACGAAGAGAAAAAGAAAAAGAAACGAGAATAGTCCTGGATTGAAGAATTCCTTTATAACGTGATGAAGGAAGTCACCAGTCAGATGATGAATTATTTCTTTGATGAATGGCTAGGCTGGCATTATATTGATTTGAACGACAGAAGCATTGACTGGGATGAGATAGAAGAATGGGAATGGTAACCCTGACGGAGGATAGCGTTTATCGTTATTCTCCGTTTTTTCTTTTTCTTTCCGTGATGTTCAAAAGATGCTGAAAGATGTTAAAAGACGTTCAGTTCACACGCTGACACGTTCAGGGATGTTCAATCGTGTTCTGATTTGTTTTGGCTTTTGGAAATTTGTCAGGCCATATATATAGGAAAAAGGGGAATGAGATTTATATCTTCCTGAAAACCGTGCCCCAGCCTACCAGCAGCGCAACAGAGAAGCCTTATTCAGCAGGGGGAGGGGGGGCTGCATCATCAGAAATATATTCTATTATGTCCCCTGGCTGGCATTCCAGCAGTTTACAGATAGTGTCTATGGTTTTCCATGATACAAGTTCGCCATGCCTGATTTGTTGTAGATATGACTGCCCTATCAGCTTTTCATCTCGTATTCTTGTAGATGGATACCCCTTTTCTTTCAATGCAGCCATTATGTCTATCTTATAACGTATCGCCATAAAAAAGAGCCTCCTTTTCCACCATACACAGTATAGCACAAGAAAGCACTAAAATCAAGTGTACAAAATGCACTAAAAACCAGTGCTAAACAACACCAAAATTTAGTGCTTTTGCGAATAGACAGCACGAGATTTTAGTGCTATAATGTAGACACAATCAAGAAAGGGAGCGAGCTTAAAAACTTACAACGGCCTCAGACATACGAGTGACGCGAACGATATGCAGCATGTACATTCTCGGCGAGGCCACTCCCAAATCCAAAAGAAGAAAGGAAAGAAAGACAATGGCTAACAACGAACTGCTGAACAAGATTGAGGAGCTGAACAGCTGGGAAAAGCTGATGGAAGAAGCCAGAGCTGAAGCCGAAGCCCTTCGTGATTCCATCAAGCAGGAGATGCTGGAACGCGACACTGAAGAGCTGGAATGTGGACAGTACATCATCCGTTGGACCAGCGTCCTGACCCAGCGTTTTGACACCACGAGCTTCAAGAAGGCAATGCCTGATGTTTACAAGTCCTTCATCAAGCAGAGTGCTTCCAAACGGTTCTCCATCGCGTGAGATGAACAGAGAGGGGGGCAGGAACACAAAACCTGCCCCAGCCAAAAGAAGGGAGAAAAGGAAATGAAACAGCTTACCACCTACAACAGAGCAGCTGCCTATCTGAACACCATCTTTGACCTGCTGAATGCCAGATACTTTGAAAATACACTTTCAAGGCCTGTCATCACGATTCAGAGCACGCCCAAAGCTTACGGCCATTACACCCTGTTTGATGCTTGGAGCGTTGACGGCGAGCAGGGAATGCGGGAAATCAACATCGGCGCAGGCACGCTGTCCAGACCTATTGAATGCGTGGTAGCTACCCTTCTTCACGAAATGGTTCATTACTGGAACGATAAGAACGGCGTGAAGGATTGCAGCAGGGGGAACACCTACCACAATAAAAACTTCAAGGCAGCTGCCGAAGCCTGTGATTTGGTCGTAGAGCATCACAGCTCCTATGGCTGGTCCATTACTTCTCCTTCTGATTCTCTCTTGGAATTCTGCGTAGAGAACAATCTGACAGAAATCAGGCTGAACAGAAACGATTTGATGAGCATTGCCGTTGGTGTCAGTGGAACGCACGCAGGGACCTTTACAGGGACAGCAGGCCGTAAACCTTCCAGCACAAGGAAATACATCTGCCCTTGCTGCGGTATGAGCGTTCGCGCTACAAAGGCTGTGAACATCGCCTGCCTGGATTGCAACGAACAACTAGTGATTGCAGCGTAGATGTTCGTAAAAGACTGCAAATACGAACACCAGAAGGCAATAGGAAAGGGGAATATTTCAAAACGAACGCATTTTATGAACTTTTCCCTTCTTGAAAAACGAACTTTCTTTTCTTTTGGAGGATGCTATGAACAAGAAAACGACAGCCCTGACCACTGAACAATACAGGGAGATTATCACGACAATGAAGGAAGGGGGCATTGGCTTTCGTCCCAATGAGCGCATAGCAACAGCCCTTGTGCTGGAAGGAAACCTTGGGATCAGAATCAGCGATATTGTCAGACTGCGCCTCTGCGATATTGTCAGCGATGGTGGGCGCTATCGCCTTTCCATCACTGAGCAGAAAACAGGAAAACAGCGTGTTTTCACTGTTCCCCTTGTTATCTATCAATATATGGAAAATTACTGTCTGCGGAACGGCATTGCGCGTGACGCGCTGTTGTTCCCTGTTACTACAAGAGCCATTCAGAAACAGCTAGCCCATGTCTGTGAATACCTTGGCTATTCTGGAATCAGCACACATTCATTCAGGAAGTGGTATGCCACAGAGATTTACCAAAAAAAAGGTTATGACATTGCCCTTGTTCAGAGACTCTTACAGCACAGCAGCGCAGCCATTACACAGCGTTACATTGGAATTGAACCACAGAGAATAGAAAAAGCGATAGAAGGGCACGCAGAATTGCTTTAACCAGTGTGTGTTATCTGGTCTTGAATCACGCTAATATATCTGGTATAATATGAAAAATCGATATTTTTAAGAACAAAAACAGAGGTGTCTTATTATGAAGAAATCATTGCCTTTTGTTCTATTGTCGTTTTGCCTGGTATTCATTTTCATTCTTACGCCCACTGCTTTCGCTGATGATGTTGACATCAATGAGACAAATTTCCCTGATAGTGTTTTCCGTAATTATGTGTCAGTGAACTGTGACAGAGACGGTAATGGAAAACTGAGTGAAACTGAAATCTCTAGAAGCAGGAGTATTTCCCTAAATAAAAGTGGATTATCGTCTCTTAAAGGAATCGAGTTTTTTACATCATTAACTAATTTATCTTGTGGAAATAATCAGCTGACAAGATTAGATGTAAGCAACAATACTGCACTGACCTCTCTATATTGCTATGGTAATCAACTGACAAGATTAGACGTAAGCAACAATACTGCTTTGACTGCCCTGTATTGTACAAGGAACCAGCTGACAAGATTAGATGTAAGCAACAACACTGCTTTGATTTCTCTGTATTGTCCTAATAACCAACTGACAAGATTAGATGTCAGGAATAATACTGCGCTGACTTCCTTGGATTGTTCTAGCAACCAACTTACAAACCTAGATGTCGGGAACAATACTGTGCTGACTTCCTTGGATTGTTTTGGAAATCAACTTACAAGCTTAGATGTCAGCAATAACACCGCACTGACGGCTCTTAATTGTTCTTCAAATCCACTGACAAGCCTGAATGTCAGCAATAACAAAATCCACTGACAAGCCTGAATGTCAGCAATAACACTGCACTAACTTCTCTGAATTGTTATAACAATCAGCTGACAAGCCTAGATGTCAGCAATAACACTGTTCTGAACTCTCTGGATTGTATGGAAAATCAACTGACAAGCCTAGATGTCAGCAACAACACTGCACTAACTTCATTAGTCTGTGATTATAATCAGTTGACAGTTTTAAATATTAACAATAATAGTGCACTGACTTCTTTATCCTGTGTTGAAAATCAATTGACAAGCCTAGATGTCAGTTTTTGTACCTTCCTGCGACGGTTATACTGTTTTTCTAATAATATTGAAACCTTGGACATTAGTAATTGCCCAAAGCTATTTGCACTTGTCCATAACACACAGCCAGAAATTTCGGGGTCAATTGTTCGCTACAAAGAACCTGGAACCATCATTACTAGTTCTACTACAATTATTGAATTTGACAAAGGTGTCACATTGATTACTCCAACTCCTGACATTTTTTTGCCAGCATCCTTGAAGATATTAAGTGAAGACGCTTTTTCTGGTGGAGCATTTCGCTATGTGAAGCTTTCGGAGCAGACAGAGTATGTCGGACCTTTTGCATTTGCTAACTGTCCCAATCTCAGGTATATCTACATTCCAAATGAAACAACCACGATTGATAGTAATGCTTTTGGTGATATACAGGAACTTGTTATATTTGGAAAGGCAGGAAGCACTGCTGATGATTTCGCATACGACCACGACTTCACTTTTATTCCTATTTCCTGAGATTTCCTTTTGTCCCATTGAATACAAAACGATAACGAAGACGAGGAAGAAAAATAACCTGTCGTCGCGCTGAAAGTCTGGCTGCTTCGCTGTTTTCACTTCCGCTCAAGAGTTTTGAAAATACACATTTCATCTCATTGCCTCATAAACAACCGCTCTGACTGTCTCCTGGATTTAAAAATGCTTCAGGAAATGTTCAGAGCGGTTTTTGTTTTCTTTAGAGATGTTCAAAAATGATGGAAAGATGCTAAAAGATGTTCTGTTATGTTCAAAGATATTCAAAAGATGCTGAAAGATGTTTCATACTGTTCTCGTTTTTTTGCATTTCATAGAAATCTTACTTTTATTATTCTGTATTTGTGCCAGAGGGGAGTAGTTTTCAAAATTCTTGGAGATATCAGCGTCAAAAATGGCACAGTAATGCTTTGTCATATCAAGGGTTGAATGGCCAAGTAAATGTTGAAGCGTAAAAGCATTTCCTCCACAATCCACAAGATACTTTCTAGCAAAGGTGTGCCTGAACATATGGAGACTAGTTTTCTGAACGCCGCGCTTCTTGTTATACTTGGCTATGGTGCAGCGCAGGCCATTTTCTGAAAGCTGCTCTCCAAACTCATTTGGGAACAGATAATCGTCAGCTTCACCGTTTCGGATACGCAGATATTCCTTTAATGTTACGCATAGAGTATCACATAGAGGAATAATCTGTGTTTTCTTATTCTTAGTGTGCCGAAGATAAATAATTCGTCCCTCAAGGTCCAAGTCCTTTATTTTGATATTACGGACAGATGCAGCGCGACAACCGTTATTCACCAAAAGGCAGATAATGACCCAATTACGATATTCGGAGAACTTGCATTTGCGGAGATTTGGCTTTTTCAGCAAAATCTCCAATTCGCTGTCAGTATATGTTTCTTTTACAGTCTCTTCTGCTTTATAGCGAGTGATTGTTAAATTTGTGATACCTTCTTCATTGCACCAGGAGAAAAAAGATTTGAGTGTGTTTGTGTAACTTTTGATAGTGTTAGGAGAAAGCCCATCGTCTCGCATGGAACTAACCATAGATTCCAAATCGTTCGTATTTAGATTTTCGACGCTTGTCATTAAATCAAGATGTTTTCCAATCGCTGAAAGATGTTGCTCGTAAGTAGCCAAAGTCTTATCAGCAAGCCCTTTTGCCTTCTTTGCTATAAGGAAACTCTTGAATTGTTCCTTTACAGACGCGCTTGAATTGACCAAAATCCGTTTTCTATTTGACACGCTTGAATCCTCCCTTCTGCCTCAAAGGTTTTTTTAATAAAACATTGATTTTTCTGAACAGATGGGATTATTTGACTCTTCCAACGACACGCTTGATTCTTTTGAATGCGGTTTTTTCCCAGCACGCTTGATTCCTCCTTCATTCTTCAAAAATCAAGCGTTCCTGAAAAGTCCAAAAAATAAAAAGAAAACGCTGAAATCACCAACGATTTCAGCGTTTTGGTCCGAGTGACTGGATTTGAACCAGCGGCCTCTTGAACCCCATTCAAGCGCGCTACCATCTGCGCTACACCCGGAAATGCGCTTTCAAGCCTGTAGAGTATAGTCCCAATACCGGAATTTGTCAAGGGTGCTTTTTTTATTTCTTCCGGCGATCAAAAATCTGCCGGCAGTTTTTCTCCCTCAAGGGCAGAGAAAACTGTCGGCAGATCGTGCGGTCAGCCGGCGGATTCCGCCGGAGACGTCAGCGGAGCTTCCAGATGAGATCCTTGACCAGGAGCTCTTCCTCGAGCTTTTCGGGAAGCGTATCTTTTGAGATATGGACAAACTCGATGTCCATGATCCGCGCCCAGTCGCGCATCATCTCCGCGCTGACATCATAGCTCAGCACGGTATGGTGTGCGCCGCCTGCCGTGATCCAGCATTCCACACCGGTGGTCAGGTCCGGCATGGCACGCCACATGACGCGGGCAACCGGAAGATTCGGCATCGGGAGAATGGGCTTTACGCATTCGATATCCTGCACGATCAGGCGCAGGCGGCCGCCCATGTCAATGAGACTTACGACGATGGCGGGGCCGGCCTTGCCCTCAAAGACCAGACGTGCCGGGTCTTTTTCGTTCATGCCGATGCCCAGATGATGGGTTTCGATCCGGGGTTTGTCGGCTGCAAGACTCGGGCAGACCTCGAGCATATGCGCGCCGAGGGAATACTCCTGGCCCTCGATCAGGTGGTAGGTATAATCCTCCATAAAACCGGAGGCCCCGTTTCCGCCTTCTCCCATCGCTTTCAGAATGGCTGTCATGGCAGAGACCTTCCAGTCCCCCTCGCCGCCGTAGCCGTAGCCCAGCGCCATCAGGTGCTGGCTGGCCAGGCCGGGGAGCTGCTCCATGCCGTAGAGATCCTGGAAGGTGTTGGCAAAGGCTTTGCAGCCCTCGTGGTCCATCATGCGTTTGATGGCAATTTCTTCTTTGGCCTGATAGCGGATGGCAGCCGTATTGTCTGTTGCGATGTCGTAGGATGCCTCATACTCTTTTACAAGCGCATCAATTTCGGCCTCGGTGACGGCGTTCATCTCTTTGACGAGATCGCCGACCGCCCAGGTGTTGACCTGCCAGCCAAGCTTTTTCTGAGCCTCGATCTTGTCGCCTTCGGTGACGGCCACGTCGCGCATGTTGTCGCCGAAGCGCATGACGCGCATCTCGCGGGAGACGGCGACGCCGACCGCCGTGCGCATCCAGGCGCCGAGGCGGCTGCGGACCGAAGCGTCCGTCCAGAAGCCTGCGATGATCTTGCGCGGCTTGCGCAGACGGGCGCCGATGAATCCGTGTTCCCGGTCGCCGTGGGCGGCCTGGTTCAGATTCATGAAGTCCATGTCGATCTCTTCGTTCGGAATCGCCTGATTATACTGCGTGGCCAGATGACACCAGGGCTTCTGCAGCAGATCAAGGCCGGTGAGCCACATTTTGGACGGGGAGAAGGTGTGGCACCAGGTGATGATCCCGGCGCACTCCTCGCGGTAATTGGCCTCTTTCACGACACGGGTGATTTCATCGCTCGTCTTGGCGGTCACCTTGTAGACAAGCGGAAACGGCAGGGACAGGCTCAGCTCCTGCGCCATCTCCCGGGCGCGGGCCTCTACGGTCTCCAGAACCTCGGGCCCGTAGAGAAACTGACTGCCTACCACAAACCAGAATTCATAGTTTTTCATATGGTTCCTCCCTGTTATTTGATGACCTTCAGCGCCTTGCGGTCGATGGTCAGCGCGACGAACACCAGGAAGATGATGCCCTTGATGAGCTGCTGGGTCTGGGTTTCATAGCCCAGCATGACAAGGCCGTTGTTGAGGACGGTGTACATCAGGGTGCCGACGATGATGTTCGAGAAACGCACCTTGGCGCCGCCGGTGATGGGCAGGCCGCCGAGGACCAGCGCGATGAGAATCTGGGTTTCCAGCTGACTTCCTGCGGTGGCGGTAATGGAACCGACCTTGATGACGTTAACGAAAGCTGCAATGCCGGTAAGGGCACCTGCCGCAACGAAGACGAGGAACTTCACGCGGTCCGTCTTTACACCGGAGAAGCGGGCTGCAGTCTCGCCGGAGCCGATGGCCTTCACGTCGTTGCCGATACGGGTAAAGCGGAAGAGGAACCAGGCGATAAGCAGTACGGCGACGGTAATGGTGATCTTCAGCCAGTTCAGATCCAGCGCCTTGATCTCGGTGCTGGCCGGCACGGCGCTCTCCGTCGTCAGATAGGCACAGACACCGCGGAAAAGAAACATGGTGCAGATCGTGGTGATAAAGCTCTGGAGCTTGAACTTCACGTGGAAGAAACCGTTGATGGCACCGATGGCAGCACCGGTGAGGACACCGCCGAGAATCGCCAGGGGAATGCTGATAAAGGACAGCTTGCTGATGACGATGGAAGCAAGGCCAAGGGTCGAGCCCTCGGTAAAGTCAATGGAACCGAGCGTCATGATAAAGAAGACACCGGTGGCAACGATCATCGGATAATAGACCTGGGAAAGCAGCAGGCGGATGCGTTTGGGCGTCAGAATCTTTCCCTCGGTCAGAATATTCATGACCACAACGATGACAACAAAGCCGATGAAGGGCAGCAGGCCCTTAAAGGTGTCGCTGCTGAGAAAAGCGCGGAACTTGGAGGGTTCCTGATTGTTGTTTTTCTGCATCTTCATCGCCTCCTTATACCATTTTTGCGATCAGGTCTTCTTCGCTCAGAGCCGGATCGCGCATGAATTCTCCGCTGATGGTGCCGTCCTTCATGACGATGATGCGGTCGGCCATACCAAGGAGCTCAGGGATTTCTTCCGAAATCATGATGATGGATTTCCCCTGCTTTCGCATGTCATCCATCAGGGCGTAGATCGCCTGCTTCACACCGATGTCGATGCCGCGGGTCGGCGAGTCGAGCACCAGAATGTCGCTTCCCTTGCCGAGCCAGCGGGCCAGGACGACCTTCTGCTTGTTGCCGCCGGAGAGGTCCGAGACAAACTGATTGACGCCGGTCATCTTTGTCTGCATGTCCTTTGCATACTTGTCAGCAAAAGCCGTGAGCTTCCGGTTGTTCAGAATTCCGTGGTTGGCGAGGTCCTCAATGGACGGGAGAACGATGTTGTTGCGGATGGACTCGTTGACGATGACGGATTCGTTGTCACGGTTCTTTGACGTATAGGCGATGGACTTGCGGATGGCGGTGGGGATGTCGTTGATGGCGGTGCCGTCGGCCAGCTTCACGCTTCCCGTGCGGTCCCAGGAGGCGGCAAAAATCGCCTTGCCGACCTCGTGCATGCCGCACTCGGAAAGTCCGCCGAAGCCGAGAATTTCCCCGCGATGGAGCTGGAAGCTGATGTTGCTGATTTCGCCGGGGACGCTGACATTGTCCACGGTAAGGACCACCTCGTCCGAGACCTTCTCGCCGTAGTCGGCACGGTAGTAGGCAGAGCCGATCTCACGGCCGACCATGTAGCGCTTGAGCTGGTCCTCGGAGGTATCGGCTGTGCGGAAGGTTCCGACGAACTCGCCGTCACGCAGGACGGAAATGCTGTCCGTATGCTCCATGACCTCGTTCAGGTCGTGGCTGATGAAGATGACGGTTCTGCCGTCGGCGCGGATCGCGTCGACGATTTTATAGAGCTCCTGACGGCCGTTCTGGGAAAGCGCGGTGGTCGTCTCGTCAACCACCAGGATTTTCGGCTTCATATAGGTGGCCTTGACGATCTCGACCAGCTTGCGGTCCTCAAAATTGTAGCGGTCGATCATGTCCGAGGCCTTGATACGCCCGAAGCCGTATTCGTTCAGCAGGCGCTGGGCCTCGCGGTTCATGGCCCCGGTGTTCTTGACGCCGAGATGCATGAAGGGCTCTTCGTGACCGAAAAAGATGTTCTCCGCCACCGTGAGGCCGGAGAGCGTACCCATCTCCTGCACGATGATGGCAACACCGGCGTTGTTCGCCTCAACCTGATTCTTCGGATGCAGTGGCTGACCGTCGAGAGTAAAGCTGCCGCCGCCGATGGAATAGATGCCGCAGAGCATCTGGGAAAAGGTGCTCTTGCCGGAGCCGTTTTCGCCGATCAGACCGCGGACCTCCCCGGCGTCGATGGTAAGAGAGACGTCGTTGACGGCATGGGTGATGCCGAACTGCTTGTCAATATGCTCTGCGATGAGCAGCGGCGTATTCCCGCCTTCGTGCTTCTGTGCAGGTTTCTGCAGATTCACGTTGTTACTCATTCCGGCACCTCACTTTACCACGCTGCCCTTGGCACCGCGGGCGGTCAGGGTAACGATGATCAGCAGGGCTGCACCGGTGACGACGTTCTGAATGGTTGTCGGAGCGCCGAGAGCGACAAAGCCGTTGAAGATGATCGAGATGATAAACTCGCCGATGACGATTGCCGTGATCGGCATGTTATATTTACGGAATGCCACGCCAAAAAACGTGCCCATCAGAGGCTGGAAGTTGCGGCTCATGGTGCTCATGCCGGTCAGGGCCAAGAAGTGCAGAAGCATGAAGCCGATCAGCTTATACTTCCGGACATTGATGCCCATGTTCTTCGCGACAAACTCGTTTGAGCCGATGGCGCTGCAGTAGGTTCCGATCTTTGTATAGTTCAGGATAAAATACATCAGCAGGAAGGCCAGGACCGCCAGAATGATGTTGCCGGGTGCGCCCGAGAAAAAGCGAAGACCTTCGTCCAGGGTCTGCTTGACACCGCCCGCGACATAGACCGCGATGCTTTCGAAGATCAGCATCAGGCCGACCGTGACGATCATCGACGGGACGTTCAGATTGTTGTAGATCATGCCGATCAGAAAGCCGATCAGCGTGCCGCAGCCGAGGCAGCCGAGAATAAATCCGGCATAGCCGAAGTGCTTGGAAAGAATGACGCCGACAATGGAGGACAGCACGATGTTCGCGCCGACGGCGAAGTCAAACAGCCCCATCACGACGATGAAGTACAGACCGCAGCCGCCGACCGAATAGATGATGGAGGACTGCAGATAGGCATACAGATTGCTGGGAGATCCGAAATTGCTCGGAGTCAGGATTTTGAAGACAAGATAGAAGAACAGAAGCATCGCGAGCAGCAGACACAGGCCATAGGTCCGGGTGCCCTTCCACTTCTCAAGTGTTTTCGACATGGTTTTGCCACTTCCCTCCTTAAAAAAAGGGTGCGGGTCAAAGACCCGCATCCCTCAAGTACTTTGTGATTATTTTGCGTGGCGGGCGACGACGTCTTCTTCAGAGCATCAAAGTCCATGTCAGCGAGCTCGGCGATTTCATCGGAGTAGTACGGAAGCTCGGTGCCGGTGAAATACTGGGCATAGTTGGCATAGCTTTCCGGAGAGTCAACAAACATGTACGGGAAGAGCATCTCATAGAAACCGTCTGTGGGAACCTCATAGTTGCCCTTGATGGCATTGTAGACCAGCAGGAAGGCAAAGAACGGGTCGGCGTAGTGACCGCCGGACTCCGCCGCCATGGTGCCGTTCTCCAGCTTGACATCCAGATCGGGCAGGAAGTCGGTGGAAACGGTCTGAACCTTGCCGACGAGGCCCAGAGCCTCGATCGCGGCATTGGCGCCGACCAGAACATCACCGCCGCCGCCGGCAACGATCAGAGAGTCGATGTCGGGATTGGCCTGGATAATGGCCTCTGCGGTCTTGCGGCCGGTGTCGGTGGTGGTGCCGCCGTACTGGGGCTCAAGAAGCTCGAGCTTGTCATCGGGATGCTCTTCGTTCCAGGCCTCAACGCCGGCCTTGTAGCCTTCCCAGCGGCCCAGGAAGGTGGCGTCGCCCGGCTCCCAGCCTTCCAGACCGATCTTGCGGTGGCCCTGCTGACCAAGGATGGTGACGAGGGTCTTGCCGTTGTCAACCTCGGACTCATGCACGGCGCCGACATAGTACGGGGACTCGCAGGCCATCTTATATTCGTCAGGGTTGGCTTCCGGATCGATCACGCGGAAGAACTGAGCAACATACATCTCATTCTCGTCGCAGGTCTTGATGACGGAGCCCATCTCCGCGGAAGCGGAGTTGCAGATGATGATGCCGTCGCAGTCGGCGAGGGCAAGGGTCTCGGCGGAAGCAGTTACCTGCTCGGAGATGTGGGCCTGGTCAACCCATGTGGTCTCAACGCCGAGGGTTTCGGCGGCCGCGTCGATCATGCGTTTCACTTCGCTGCCGAGGGTGTCCGTGGAGCTCCAGATGGAGATGCCGATTTTGATCGGATCGTCTTTCGCCGCAAAGGATGTGGCGGACAGACTCAGCATGAGAGTCAGGACGATGATCAGCGCCAGGGCTTTTTTCATGGTCTTCATTTACTTTCCTCCGTTTTCTTAGTGTAGCCGTTCAGGCTTTGTTCATAATATAACGCACGCAGGGGAAAAAAGCAAGAATATTTATACAATTTTGTAAGACTTCGTGCTATACTGAATCGTATGACGGAAACGACGACAGGGAAGGGGAACGCATGAAGGTACTGATCGTATGCACCGGAACACCGGAGCATCAGCCGGAGGGAAAATACAATTCGGCGGAATTCGATGCCGCCTGGGAGCGTGCAGGGAAAGGCGGAATCTGCCCGCCGCCGGCAGGACGGAAAATAGACCCCGCAGGACGCAGGGTTTATCTGGCAGAGGGGGGTCTCGCCGCTGACACGGCGGCCCGAATGCTGGAAGCCTGCGACCCGGCTGCCGAACCGCTGCTGAACGAAATCACGGTACACTCGTTCTGCGATACCGATGTGCGGCACGATGTCTCCGTCTGGCTGCGAAAGGCCGCCGCACAGAGGAAGCAGGCCGATCCCCGTCAGCCGGAATCCCTGCAGCAGGTGAGGGCCCGGGCAGATGCGCTGATTTTGAAGCTGGCGCAGGACGGAGGCGACTGCATCCTGATCACGGGGCCGCTGTTCCTGACCGAACTGCTGGACCGCTTTCGGGTACAGAACTATGTCTGCCAGCGCAGCGGGATTTTCCGGGTCCGGCCGCTGGAAAAGTTCGTCATATCAGAAAAGGAAGCCCATTGCGGCGGATGCGGCCACAACTGCTTCCTTTCCAATCCGGGCTGCGGCGTCGGCCGGGAAAAGGCCCTGCG
>ONGJ01000037.1 GCA_900317375.1 uncultured Eubacteriales bacterium | reverse complement strand
GTTCGTCATATCAGAAAAGGAAGCCCATTGCGGCGGATGCGGCCACAACTGCTTCCTTTCCAATCCGGGCTGCGGCGTCGGCCGGGAAAAGGCCCTGCGCCGGAGCCGGCGTGCTTAATTCTTCTCTGTCCCGGAAACCGGGATGAAGCGAAGGTTTAGATCGGCATTGCCTTCAATGCCGGGGACCGTGCCCTCAAACGTGAACTGCCAGAAATCACAGGCATAATAGAAATCGGGGAAGTCGCCGGGCACCGAAACCCAGCGGGCATAGTCGCTCAGGCGCGAGAGGTCAAAGCCGTGATAGCCGAGCTTTCGGTTGAAGTAGACCCCGGCGTCATAGCCGGCGTTGGTAACGGTGCGGCAGAAGGCCACGGCACAGTCGGTCATGGTCTGCTCGCTGACGCCGTCGGTGCGGGCCTCTTCCTCCACGTGCTCCCAGTCAAAGATCACCGGCAGATTGACCTGATGGCCCTTCAGGTTTTCGAGCACGAACTCAGCCTCTTCGATGGCCTCGCCGACATTGACGGCCTGAGAGAAGAAGTAGACGCCGGTGTCCAGACCCGCGGCGGCGGCACCGGTGATGTTGGTTTCATACCAGGGGTCCAGAAAGAGCCCGCCTTCGGTATAGCCCCGGTAACCCAGACGGACATAGGCAAAGTCAAGCTTTTGGGCTGCTGCCTGCCAGTCCACCCCCCACTGATGCTCCGAGACATCCACGCCGAGCTCGGTGGCAAAGGCGCTGCCCGTGTAGACGGGAATGCCGTCCACGGTGCGGAACTCCTCCCGCGTCAGAGCAGAGGCAGGGACGTTCTCATAGGGCGTCATCCAGACATCCTCGAAGCCGTCGTTGATGAAGACCTGGCCTGCATGCTCATCCACCTTCTCGGGTACGATCAGAAAAAGAATGCCGAACAGGGCAATAATCAGAACGGCGCCGATCAGCAGGTATTTCAGTTTTCCGTTGCGGGATTCGCTCATAGTTTCCTCCGGCGGGACAGCTGCGTTTTTATTTGACGTCCGACGCGGAGCCTATTATAATACAGACAGGCCGGGCGTGACAAGCGGGAAAACAGCCCGGAAGAAGGAAATTGATGAAATGGCATCTGCCGCTCAGCGGTCTTGCCTTCCGTGGGAAGGACGGCCCGGATCAGTATCCGCCGGAAAACCGGCTGCCGCTGCCGTCCGGATCAGGCCCGGCTTTTCCGCCGGGGATTTGAGGAGTCAATATGGAAGAAAGCCTGAAGAAAACCGAACCCGACCTTACAGAACCGCTGCCGCCGGGCTATCACCGGCATTCGGACGGCAGCATACACTGCCACCATCATGACGGCCAGACCGAGGTGATCCCGGCGGGGCACAGCCATGCCCATGCCCACACCCATACCCAGACGAAGGCCGTGGTGAACCGCCTTGCCCGCGCAATCGGGCACCTGGAGTCTGTCAAGAGCATGGTGGAAAACGGCCGGGACTGCACCGAGGTGCTGATCCAGCTGGCCGCCGTGCGCAGCGCCCTCAGCAGCACGGCCAAGGTCATCCTGAAGGATCATCTGGAGCACTGCATCAGCGAGGACGGCAGCGGTGCAGAGGAACAGCTCCGGGCGCTGAATGACGCGATTGACAAGTTCATGTAAACGGCAGAACCGACAGCTTCATACAGGCAGGATAAAACGCAGCCCCGGAAATCCGGGGCTGCGCCCGCTTATGCCGTGCCGGCCCAGTAACAACCTGCACAAAAGAGCAGGTGGGTCGCCTAAGTTCTGTTTCGCTGCTTCCAACTTCCGGGCGGAGCCCGGGAGGCCTGCAATCCGCAGACTCAAATCGGCATCCCTTATGAGAGATGTGGGTTTTATGGGCCGTGAAATCCTACGGGATTACACGCGCACAGCAGTAAAATTCAGGTTCAGGTTTCGTCTTCCTCATCGTCGTAGAGGAGAACCATGAAGCGCTCGTACACATCCTGAAGCTCGTCCTCGTCGTCGATGGATTCGAAGACCTCGTCGCCGTTTTCATCCTCAACAACGCGCAGCAGAACGAAGCCGTAATCCGGATCATCCTCGCTCATGTCGGCGGGAAGAAAGGCCATATAGCTGTGGCCGTTGTAATCCATCGATTCGATGACCTCCAGCTCAAACTCGTTGCCCTCGTCATCGATGATCGTGACAAAATCGCTTCCGAAATCTTCACTCATCTGCAAGCCCTCCTCCTGATTCAGCTGCTGCTATTGTAGCGCAACCGGAAGCAGAAATCAAGTGGCTTATCGCTGCTCGTTGACATAGATGTTGGCCTTGCTCTGAATCAGGCGGGCAACATCATCCACGCTTTTCTGGCCGCTGAAGAAGGCCTCGGCCTGCTCGGCAACGATGTCATAGATGCTGGAGTTGTAATCGGCTACGCGGGTGCAGGTGGTGATCACGTTCATGACTTCGTCCGCCTGCTCCTGCGTCATGGCATAGATGAAGTGCTCCTCGCCGTTTTCATCGATCCAGCTGCCCCGGGCCTGCTGGATGCGTTCGCCGTTCTCATCCAGAACATAGTTCCCCTCCGTGTCCTTGCGGTAGTTCGGGGTCATCAGCTCTTCCAGCTTCTTTTCAAAGACCCTGCGGTTGGTGGGGATGGTATAGACCTCTGCCTGGCCTTCCTCCGTCAGCATGCCGCGCAGGAACTCCCAGACCTGATCCTTGTGCGTGCCGGTGCGGCTCATGGCATAGCCCGAGTCGGTGCGCATGATGCTGCCGACCCCCGATACCGTCGGCCATCCGATATAGGTGGACTTGCCGCCGAAGTCGGTGTCGCTCCACATCTGGGCATCTATACTGTAGAGATAGGTGCGGGCGAGCATCTGACGGCCCTGACGGATCAGGTCCTGGCTGTTCTCTTCACTGTCGTGGGATTCCCAGTCATAATCGGCCGGGAACTGGGCTGCAAAGGTCAGCAGCTGCTTGAATTCATCGCTGTCGAAATGCACCTCGCCGGTGTTCCAGTCCACATAGCGGTCCATATCCGAGGCCAGCAGGGAATTGAGCACGATGTCTCGTGTGGTATACGGCTCAAGCGGCGTGCAGCCTTCGGGCATCTTCTGGAGGGCGGCGTTGAACGCATCATAGGTCCAGCCCGGGGTGTCCCCGACAACGCTGGCCGCGCCGACCAGCGTCTCGACCGAGAATCCGGGCACGGCCTGATACAGGCCGCCGTCAGACTCAAGGGCCGTCAGGACGTTGGGGAAGAAGTCGTTCCGGTCAAGCTGGGGGTCTGCGTCGATATAGGGATACAGATCCTCCAGGATGCCCTTTGCCGCCAGCTGCTTATACGGAAGCTGAGAGACCGGCAGAATGTCGGGCACGTTGCCGGCACCGAGTTCCGTCATGAGCTTGGTCAG
The DNA here is from genome assembly GCA_900317375.1 of uncultured Eubacteriales bacterium. GTDB lineage: Bacteria > Bacillota > Clostridia > Oscillospirales > Oscillospiraceae > Limivicinus. The sequence goes on along the minus strand of ONGJ01000037.1, from coordinate 36,168 downwards.
ACCGGCCTGGGCGTTGTCCTCGGTGTTGTATTGGGTATAGTCCTTATATTCGATGCGGACATCGTCATGACTGCGGTTGAAGCGGATGATCCGGTTGGCAAACTGGTAATCGGGATAGTACTCCAGCTGGGCCACGGTGATGACCTCCTTTTTGGGGAGGCTGTCTGCCGGAACCCGGTGCAGGGTGAAGAGCTGGTTGTCGGCCTGATCGCCGTTGTAGTCTGTGATAATGCCCAGAATCGACCCGTCCGGGCGGATGTTCAGGGCGGAATTGTCCAGGGACTGCCCGTTGATGTCGCAGGACATCCAGTTGAGAATCTGAACCGGCTCCTCATCAAACTTGAAGCCGTAGAGGAACTGGCCGCTGGTGTAATAGAAGTCATAGAGGTCATCGCCGGGAATGAAGGACCAGGCCGATTCCGGAATGCTGAGCGCATCGCCGAAGCGTTTTTCCGCCAGGTCGATCATCCGCATTTCCGGACCGTTCATGCCGTAGAGCACCGCGGCGATGGAATCGGGCGAGAGATTGATCAGGGTGTTCACATAGTCGTCGGCCTGAATCTGCCAGGCAATGCTGCCGTCCGGACGGATGGCCAGAATGGCCTGGTCCAGGATCGCCAGCAGACAGCCGTCGGGCGTGATGGCCGTGCTGTAGGCGTTCAGCCAGGAATTGTTGGTGTCGATGTCGACAGGCGCGCGGCTCAGTTCGCTGCCGTCCAGATCCAGCACGACGATGTCATACCGGTTTTCGTTGTGATAATACTTGTACATCTCTTCCTGGTTGCCATAGGCGGAATCCGGCCCGTCGTACCAGCTTGTCCCCTGCTGTTCGAGGGCGACGAGCTTTCCGTCCGCATTCAGAACGGGACGGCCGAGATTGCAGTAGGATGAGAACTCACGGTAGTTTTCGGGGTTTTCAGCCGGCGCCGAGGGAACATAGTTCGGAAGGCGCTGCCCTTTGCCGTCGTTGCCGACGAAATAGAGCATGGTGCCGTAAATGTCAAACTGGCCTTCGTATTCCTCGGTGGTTCCTTCCGGCGGCTCCTTCCGGCCGACGAGGACAGTGCCGGTGGCATAAAAACCGTCGTCGGTATAGATGACCGGTGAGAGGCCCCACTTGGAATCGGAGTCGATGGAAAGAAAGTCGCTCTTATAGGCATAGCTGACGGGCTCCGAGGCGGTATTGCCGGGCTCCGGCCGGCTTTCTTCTCCGCCGGTCTTTCCGCAGGCGGCAAGAGACGCCGCCATGACAAGACACAGCATCAGTGACAGAAATCGGAAAACTGTTTTTTTCATTGAGGTCCTCCTTCTGAGGTGAACACGCATTCACAGACCCTTTCGGGGTTCTGTTCAGCCCTGAGCGGGCTTGTTTTTCCCGCTCCTGCGCGGGACGATTCTGCCCCGGGGATCGGAAACGCCCCTATTGTATCACAGGAATCGGAATCTGTCTCTGAAGTTTTTCTTAAAGTTCAAACTTGACGTGGAAAAAAGAGGATGGTTTGTGCTATACTGTATTCTAGGTTTTCATATGGAGGAGCGCCATGAGTGAAAAGACGAAAATTCTGATTGTTGACGATGACCCCGATATTCGCAACGTTCTGACCCTTCTCCTGCGGGAGGAGTATGAAACGGCCGCGGTATCCAACGGCGCAGACGCAATCGCCTATATGAAGGAAAACCCGGAAACGGATCTGATGATTCTGGACGTGATGATGCCCGAGATGGACGGCATCGAGACCTGTGAAAAAATCCGCGTCTTCTCAAATGCGCCGATCCTGTTCCTGACGGCCAAGAGTGCCGAAAAGGATCGCCTGGCGGCGTACCGAAGCGGCGGGGATGACTTTCTTTCCAAGCCTTTCTCGCGGCCTGAGCTGCTGGCAAAGGTCAATTCGCTGCTGCGCCGCTATGTTCTGTACCGGGGCAAGCCGGCGCCGTCGACCTATACCTTCGGGACACTGGAAGTGGACATGAAAAACCGTATGGTGTACAACGCCGGCGTAACGGTGCCTGTGACAGAGACGGAATACGCCATTCTGGAATGCCTGCTGAAAAACCGCGGGAGGGTCGTCACCACCCAGGAGCTGTATGAAACGATCTGGAATGAGAAGTTCCTCCCCGGCTCCGGCAACACCATTATGGTGCATGTCCTGAATCTGCGCAGGAAAATTGAGGAGGACCCGTCTTCGCCCAAGATCGTCCGGACAGCCTGGGGCAAGGGATACCAAATTGACTGAGCGTGCGCTGCCGGTATCCCGCTCGCTGAGCGCCAAGCTGTTTCTGGCGACGCTGCTGAGTCTGGTCTGCGCGCTGGCTGCCTATATGGTGGTTTACGGCATCGGTACCCAGATCGTAAACCGCTTTTATATGAGCGCCGAGGCGGTCGCCCGGCGGAAGGCCGAGATTTACACGACCTTCAACCGCTATATCACGGCCAATCAGGCTGCCGGCAACGACGCAGAGGCGCTGCAGCGTTTTCTGTCTCAGGAGAGCTATGTCTCGATTACGGTCTATTCTGCCGAGGATCTCGAGCTCCCGGCCATCCGAAGGCCTGCATCTCCGAGCCCGGGTGTTGAAAACTATGTGCTGCCGCCCAGCGGCGACGTCGGAGGAAAGCTGTATCCGATGCGCTTTGCCGACGGCATCTATTATATTTCCATCACGGACAACTCGCGGACGCGGGAGGACATGCTGAACCGGGGCATGGCCTTTCTGGTTGCGGCCGTTGTCCTGCTGCTTGTCCTTTTCTGGTATACCAATCATCTGACCGTGCGCATCATCCGCCTGTCGGAAGAGACGGCCACCGTCGGGGCGGGGGATCTGGAGGGCACGATCACCGTGGACGGCGAGGATGAGATTGCGGTCCTTGCCGAGGACATCGACAGCATGCGCCATGCCATCATCGAGCAGATGCTGAGTGAAAAGCGCGCATGGGAGTCCAACAGCGAGCTGATCACTGCCATGAGCCATGATATCCGGACACCCATGACCTCGCTTATCGGCTATCTCGGCCTGCTGAACAGGCCCGAGTCCCTCTCCGAGGAAGAGAAAAAGCGTTATCTCGAACGCGCCTACGGGAAATCTCTGGCGCTAAAAGAGCTCACGGACGAGCTGTTCAAATACTTTCTCGTCTTCGGAAGCTCCGGCCTGGAATTTCACCGCGAGGATTACGACGCCCAGATGCTGCTGATGCAGCTTCTGAGCGAGGCCGAGTTTGATCTGGCCGATGCCGGCCTGAAGGTCCGGCGCATCGACCGTCTGCAGGAAGGCAGGCTGATCAACACCGATGCCGCCATGCTCAAACGCGTGATTGACAACCTGGTCTCCAATATCAAAAAGTATGCCGACCGCGAGCGGCCGGTGACGATCCTGACGGAGGAAAAGGACGGATGGATCGCGGTTGCGGTCTCCAATGCCGTGGCCCAGCGCGTGGCGGGAACCGAGAGCACAAAGATCGGCCTTCGCACCTGCAGCAAGATCCTGGAAGGCCTGGGGGGCTCCTTCTCGACCGAACGGAAGGGCAGCCGCTTCTCCGCCGGCTTCCTCCTTCCAATCTGAATCACAGAAAGGCTTTTATCATGATCAAGCATATTGACAATCCGAACGGCCACTTTCTCTATATCGGAAACACGGCGCTCAGCTGCATCCTGAAGATCAGCTGCGGCAAGGCCGAACTTCTGCACCTCGGGGCGCCGCTTGCGGAGGAGGACTGTGAGGCGCTCTGCGGCGATACCCTGCTCGGCTGGGGCTGTGACGTGCGCTACAGGGAGGGCGACCCGCGCTCCTGCCTGGACGACCTTCCCCTTGCCTGGTCCGAGCGCGGTACCGGCGACTACCGTGAGACCCCGATGGAGCTGCTTTACGAAGGAACGGATATCTGCCCGGACTTCGTCTATTCCTGCTCCGGCTCGCTGAAGCGCGAAGAGCTTGACCCGGTGCTTCCGCATGCCCGAGGGGCACAGGAGACGGTAAAGCTCGTGTTCCGGTCCGCCAACAGACTTCTGCAGGGCCTGAGCCTGGAGCTGCGTTTCTCGCTGTTTGAAACGGCGCTCGTGCGCCAGACGGTTCTGATCAACGATTCGGACAAGCCCCTTCAGGTTACCAGACTGATGAGCGCCTGCGCCGACTTGCACGGCTGCTTTACGGTCAGCACCTTTGACGGCGGCTGGATTCGGGAGACCCATATGCATACCGTCCCGGTGACCCGGTCCCGTACGGTGAACGAGAGCACGAACGGCTTTTCCTCCAACCGACACAATCCAGGCTTCCTTCTCTCCGAGACCGGAGCGGGGGAGGACAGCGGTGTGGTTTACGGCTTCAACCTGCTCTGGTCCGGGAATCACTGTTCCTCCGTTCAGCGTTCCGCCCTCGGCTTTACCCGGGTGCTGCAGGGGATCAGTCCGGAAGGCCTGTGTCTCGACCTGCTGCCCGGCGGCAGACTCGAGACGCCCGAGGCCGTTGTCGCCTGGTCTGACCGCGGCCGAAACGGCATGATGAAGAAGATGCACCGCTTTGTGAATGCCTGCATCATTCCCGCGGCATGGCAGTACCGGGAACGCCCCGTGCTCTTCAACAACTGGGAGGGCACAACCTTTGATTTCAACGAGGCAAAGCTCCTCTCCCTCGCCGGAAAGGCGAAAAAAATCGGCTGCGAACTCTTCGTGCTTGACGACGGCTGGTTCGGCGACCGTGACAGCGATACCGCCGGCCTCGGAGATTACAGCGTCAATCTGCGAAAGCTCCCGAACGGTCTGGAAGGCCTTTCCAAAAAGATCCGTGCACTCGGCATGCAGTTCGGTCTCTGGTTTGAACCCGAGGCGGTGAATCCCGACTCCGAGTGCTTCCGCCGGCATCCCGAATGGGTGCTCTCCTCGCCCGGCGCCGATGCCTTCTATGGACGCAATGAGCTTTTGCTGGATCTGACAAAGCCCGAAGTGCGGGATTATATCGTCGAGTCCGTGTCCGGGATCCTCGACCGGGCGGAGATCCAATATGTGAAGTGGGATATGAACCGGCATTCCCCCGTGACCGGGAACAAGGCCTATGCCTATATCCTCGGTCTTTACGAGGTGCTGCATCGGATCTTTGATCCGCGCCCGCAGATCCTGCTGGAGGGCTGTGCCTCCGGCGGAAACCGCTTCGATCTCGGCATGCTCTGCTTCGCTCCCCAGATCTGGGCATCCGACGATACCGACCCCATTGAGCGCCTGGAGATCCAGGACGGGCTCTTCTCCCTCTATCCCCAGAGCACGGTGGGCGCGCATATCTCTGCTGCGCCCCATGCCCAGACGCTCCGCACGACGCCCATGTCCACCCGGGCCAATGTCTCCTTCTTCGGTGCCTTCGGCATCGAGCTCGACCTCGACCGGCTGAAGCCCATTGAGGTCAAAGAACTGCGGGAGACCGTCGCCTGGTATAAACAGCACCGGAAAGACTTCCAGTTCGGCTGCTTCCGCCGGAACCGCGCCGAAAAAGACGCCCTGTGCTGGCAGGCCGGCGACGAGGATGAGACGCTCTGCGGGCTGTTTCATAAGCTGATCCCTGCAGGACCGGAAATCGAATGGCTCAGCGTGAACGGGCTGGACCCGGCCCGGATCTACCGTGTCGAGGCCCGACCCCAGCTGCTTCGCCTGGCGGCTTTCGGGGACCTTCTCCGGCATGTCACCCCCGTGGAGCTGAATGCGGACGGGCCGGCGCTCCGCCTGGCGGACCGGCATTATCCGATGCGCGACGGCGGCTTCTCTGCCGAGTGCTCCGGTGCCGCGCTGCGCTCCGGGATCCCGCTCAGCAAGCGCTTTTCCGGCACGGGCTACGATGCCGCGCTGCGCGTGCAGGGCGATTTCGGCTCCAGCGTCTTCTGCATCAAAGAAAGGACCTGAAAACGGCAGTTCCCCGCTTTTTCAGCGGGGAACTGCCGTTTGAACCGGTTTGACCGGTTTAGAACATGATATCCGAGAATCCGCCGTCGTCCATGACCACAGCGGTGATATTCTGGCGATCAGCGATGCCGACCTTGGATTTCTCCAGCTGGGCAGCAACAATGGCGGCCTCTTTCGAATTGCAGGTGTAGATGACGGAATCATCCGTTTTCCTGATTACGGCATACATCTCAGGCTACCTTTACCCTCCTTGCAATATATTCTGTGCTGTCTTTGCTTTCGCGTCTGTATCTTTTCTCGATCTGCTGTCTCAGAGCGTCGGTGTCTGTCGTTTCCCGCAGGGCCTTTTCCACGGCGGCCTTCCAGTATATCTGGCCGCATTCCGGGCACAGCATGGAACCGTCGCGGCGAAGATGCTTTTTCTCGAGTCTGGTATTGCAGAGTTTACAGGTGATCATCATTCCTCCACGCCTTCAAGGGCGTATTCTTTCTTTCAAAATGCCTCATTTTGTTTTCCCAAAGCGATCCTGATTTTACCATATCTTGTATCGCCCGGCAATTGTCAGAGTCGCCAAAGCTACAAGATATGGATTTCAGGCGCTTTTCGCCGCAGTTAGACATGCCTTCTGAGAGACTGCCCGGGAAAACAGGCGCTTCTTTTTGTGGAACATTACGGTATTGACAAATCGCCCGGCATGTTTCCTTTGCTTTCACCTGTGTGAAGACTTGTTCGGGGCGGTTTCCTGTGATATGATGGTTCTGCGTTTCAATGATGTTTGTTTACAGGGGGTTGCCATGATGAAAGAATGGATTTCCGGACGGCAGTTTCTCTGCCTTCTTCTCGTGTTTGCCTTCACGTTTGCCCTTCTGGGCTGCGCCCAGTCTGTGGAGGCTGCTTCGGCAGCCGGTACGGCGGAACAGAAAACCGGGGCGCCCGGGTTTTTCCTTACCGCAGAATATGATCGCCTGTACTTTGCCCCCCTTGACGGTTCCTCTCCCCGCCTTGTGGCCGACAGCAGCACGCTTTGCACCGCGCGCTGGGGTGAGTGGCTCTATGCCGCTTTTGAGGACGGCAGCATCATGCGCCTTTCTCTGGACGGCAGCAGCGCCACGGAGCTGGTCCCGGCAGGCAGCCGCAGCTACCGCGAGCTGATTCCTTTTGACGGCGGGGTCATCGGCGCGCACTATTCCCTCCGCGAGGGAGCCGGCTATGATCTTTACAGAGAAGGCTCCCGGACGCCGGTTGCACTCTTCGAGGGGGAGCCTGCGCTTATGACCTGCACGGTCGGCAAATACATCTATTCCCGCCGTTACGACGGGGTCAGCGGCAGCCGCCTCGCCGCCTTTGACCCGGAGAGCCTCGAGAGCCTCTGGGAGGTTCCGGTGGATTCCACGGTCGAGCTGCTGCGCGACGAAGAGGGGATTCTCTGCTTTGTCCCGAACAGCGGGAAGCTTTCCCGCCTTGATGAGGATGCGCACGCTCTTGTGCCTGTCAGTGCCCCTCTGGCGAAGGACGACTGCGAACTGCTTGCCGCATACAGAGGCAACTATCTTGTCCAGGGCAACTGGAGTGACAATTATCGGTATTATCTCATTCAGGGCGATTCCCGCAGCCTGCTGGACGAAAGCCTGCCCGATTTCGTCTCTCTGATGGACCTGTGCGGGAGTAAGGCCCTGCTGAAGTACTTTGAGGGCGGTCAGAGTGCCGCGGGTGAAAACGTCTGGTACAGAACGGACCGCTACAAGGTGCTCGACCTGGAGAGCGGTGAGATCAGCGACTTTCCGGTGCACGGACAGTACGGCGCGCTCTTCGCCTCCGGGGACTTCCCCCTTATGGACTCCTCCACCGCCCGCAAGCCTGTCACGGCCGAGCTTTATGCCTTCTTCTGCGAGAGCACCGGTGCAGGCGGGAAGATGCCGCTCTGCTCCACAACGCACGGGGCCTGGCTGAACATCGCAGACGGCGCTGCGGATATTGCGCTGCTTGCCGCTCCCACGCAGGAGGAACAGGACTACCTTGATGAGCGCGGCGTAAGCGTCGAGATGAAGCTTTACGGGGGCGACGGCCTTGTGTTTATCGGAAACCGTGCCTGCGGCGTGGAAGACATGAGCCTCGACCAGGTCCGCGCGATCTACCGCGGCGAGATTACCAACTGGTCCCAGCTCGGCGGGGCGGACCGGCCCATCCGTGTTCTTTACCGCGACGATCAGTCGGGCAGCCAGCGCCTGTTTGAGAGAATGCTTTGGAAGGAGGAGCCCGTCCCGGATTTTGAGGCGCTCGGTTATGACCGCCTGGACGAGATGAGCACCATCGTCTCCGAATGCCTGCGCGATCCCTACGCCATCGGCTACAGCATCATGACGTACCTGAACGACGTCTACGGCAGCGAGGACCTGCTCACCTTTTCTCTGAACGGCTATGCGGCAACGCCGGAAAACGTTGCAGCCCGGAACTACCCGCTGGGCACGCAGGGCTATGTGGTCATTCGCAGCGATGAGCCCGCGGACAGCCCTGCGCGGCGGCTTTTCAACTTCTTTGGCTCTCCGCTCAGCGACGTGATCCTCACGCGAAACGGCGTCACGCCCCTGAGCGATGACGGGGAACAGGCATCACAGTAAACCGAAGCTGCTTTCCCCGGACGGGACGGTCGATTACCTTTTTGCCGGGCACTGTGCTATACTGCAGAGAGAAAACTGCCGGACAGGATTGGCGGTGAGAGACAGCTTATGTATGATTTCCGCGTAAACAGCAAATCGGACCTGATCGATGTCGTACAGACTTTTGGGATCGTACCCTATTTTTCCACGTCCATTCCGGGCTTTTCCCTGGAAGAGCACTGCCATCCTTCCGTTCTGTTCTCCGAGGATGACGAAAACACCTGGTTCTGGAAAGGACCGGTCATACGGGAGACCCGCTGCGCTTATGGCAAGTTCTTCGAGAAGAAGGCTGCCTATGTCCGTTCGGATCTTTTCCTGGACCTTGCGAATTACCGGCGGGACGGGTATGATTTTGATGCCCGCTATGATGACGGCCTTGCAAAGTATTCCGATAAAGAACTGTTTGAACTGATCGACCGTCTGGCCCCTGTGGTGTCAAAGGACCTGAGGAAAACCGGCGGCTACGCCTACAGCGGCCGCTGGCAGAAGACGGACGGCAAAAAGGGCTTTGATACTTCGATTACGAGACTGCAGGAACTCTGCTACGTCGTTACCAGCGACTTTGTCTATACCGTGGACAAGAAAGGCAGCCGGCGCGGCTGGGGTGCGGCGGAATACAGTACGCCGGAAAAATGGTTCGGTGCTATGTTTACAGATCATGTATATGAAAGAACGCCGGAAGAGTCCTATGACCGTCTGCTGTCGCACCTGGCGTCTCTCTTTCCGGCTGTCTCTTCGGAGAAGCTGAAGAAATTCCTGAAATAACAAAGCGAAACTGCCTGCCGAGCATCCGGAAGAGAAAGCCTGACAGTTGAGCATGAAAAGGAGCGGCCGTCCCGTGACGGCCGCTCCTTTTCATGACAGAGACGCTGCCGGCCTCAGGCGGTCAAAGCCGCGGCCAGTGCGATACCGGGGACGACAGACAGGAGAAACCCGGCCAGAACGAAGGCAAGATTCGCTTTCCATGTGCCGCGCATGGTGATATGCCCCGGGCCGAAAAACAGCGGGGAGGGGATGTTGGCGGAGGGGGTGGCGACGGCAATGCCGGACGCGACCCCGATCAGAATGCAGAATGCCCCCATGCTGAAGCTGTCCCTCAAAAGAATAAAACCGATGTTGAAGAAAAGGATCTGCGTGACCATATTGGAAAGAAAATTGGTCATCAGGATGGCCAGCGCAATCAGGATGACCAGCACAAACCAGACCGAATGTCCGCCCAGCACGGGTACCAGAATCTCGCCGAGCCAGGGCGTAATACCCGTGCCTTCGGACGAAAGCGGTACCGCAAAAACCGAAACCGTGCCGGCAAAAATGACAGAGGGCAGAGGAATCTGCTTCATGGCGGCCGGGACATCCAGAACCGCCCGCCCGTCGATATGGATCAGAGCCAGCAGACAGATGGCAAAAAGAGCCGGTACGGCAGCACCCCAGCTGTTGATGACGGAAAACACAGGCAGAAAGCTGAGGGAGGAGGGGAGCAGGGCAAACAGAATGACGGCAAGGAACACGGCTGCCGCAATCACGCCGGCCTTGCCGAGAGGCGCGGCTGAAGCGCGGATCTCGTCGGGATCGTAGTTTTGAAAGGCAGAGGTGTCGGGCTTCCAGATACGGATGATCAGCATCATGATGCCGAACATTATGGCGCTGAAAATGGTACCGTAAGCAAACCACGAGGCATAGGACACGCGGATTCCGGCCTGTGTTTCCAGCAGAGCCATCAGGACGTTCGGCAAAACATGCGCCACCGGCGAACAGCAGGCGACCAGGACGTTCCCCCACATGACGCCGGTAAACAGTACGGTATACATCGGGTCTCCCTTTTCCAGCTTCAGATGCCGGGCAATTCCCTCCGTGATGCCGATATAGATGATCGCCAGCGTCAGGTTTTCCATAAACATGCCGATCAGCAGATTGGACGCAAAGAACATCGCCATAAACAGATATGGCCGGCCACGGACAAAGGGGCGTGTAATGAACCAGATCGCGATCCGGTCGATGACGCCTGTTTCCTTCAGGCAGACGTTCAGGATCATATATGCGAGGACGGTCATGACCACAAAGCTGCCCAGTGAGCCTGCCCAGACTTCATTTGCGCTCATCGCCCCCGTGGTAACCAGCAGGGCCAGCGCCAGCAGGCAGGTCCAGTGCGTGTTTGCGGTCAACCAAAGATAAAGCATCGGGATCATCACCGCAATGACCCGTACGCCGACTGCGGTCAGGTGCTCTCCGGGCTTCAGGAAAAACAGAATCAGAAGGCCGAGAAGCAGGGCCGCAAAAAAGTGCAGGGACTGCAGTTTGAGAGATTGTTTTGTCATGATAAAGAAGGCCTCCCCAAATGGAATACTCTTTTTTTGGCACAGGGACGGTTTTCTGTGCCGGCGCGATCATTTCATGTTATCATCCGCACCCGCCTGATCTGTCAGCCGCTCCAGCTCCCCGGCCCATCGGGAAATAAGCGAGGGATCGTCTCCGCTTTTGATTAGCTTCGCAAGGGCAAGCACAGTCCCGATCAGCTCGGCCTGTGCGATGCTTTTCTGCCTGACCGCTTCCTGCTCGCCTCTGTAGTACTCATCGGTAAACAGGTCCCATATTCTTTGGCACTTGCCGAAGGACAGGGAAAGGAAAGAATTGACATCCGAGACGCCCCTGTTTTCGTTGCACAGAAGCGTTCGGTAGAGCGAACCCAGATCATAGACAGCCCTGCCTGTCGAGAACGAATCAAAGTCGATGAACAGCATCTCGTCTTCGCTGATCAATATATTATTCGGCTGAATATCGCCGTGCACAAGGCATTCGGGCCCGTCTGCCGCCTCAAGGATCGCCCGCGCTCTGCCCCGGTACGCCTCCGGCAGGACGCGGTCACAGCGGTCAGCTTTGGAGAGCAGTTCCTGACCGGGCAGGTCCCGCATAAATGCGCTGAGCCTCTTTTCGTCCCGGATTTCGTGGAGCTGTTTGATAAACTGCGCATAGCGGATGACATACTCGTCGCAGTCCTCCTCCGAGGCGAAAACCTTCATGAGAGAATGAAAGCGGATGAGTTCCATGAGTATGACGATCTTGCCGCCGCAGACAGCATAACCCAGAGAGAGCGGCGCGGGGACACCGCAGACAAGCGCATTCCTCATGGAGATCCGCTGCCTGACAAGATCGTAATAATCCGGTTCATTTTTGAACGTCTTCGCAGCCACCTCGTCGGATACTCTGTAAATGGCACCGTTTGCCCCCTCGCTGATTTTTTTGCAGCTGCTCAGATCAATCTTCGGGAGCTTGCCCTCCCCCTCCAGGCATGCTTCAAATCCTTCGACTATGAACAGTACCGTGCAGTCGGCATTGAGGTTTTTCAGCACAAACCGCCTTCCGGATGCTTTCAGGTCTGCCAGAACGCGGATGCTCTCCCTGTCAATCCAGGACAGTGCGCTGCAGTCGAACAGCACCAGGACATCTCCGTGCGTTTCATAAAAGAGCTCAATATTCTGGCGGAACACACCGCTCCCCGCTCCTGTCTGGTGCGCGGTCAGGTGACAGATATACGAATTGCCCTCCGCATTTTCCATGACACAGCAAAGGTCCGGGCCGCTGCTCGGGCAGAGACGCCGATAGTAGGAAACAAAGTCCCAGAATTCAGGGTCAGCCGGAAGCTGACGCAGGTCATTCACCGACGGGATCTTCCTGCGCACAGCGAAGCGGTAATACTCCTCTCTGGAAGTGTATTGGGGACATGGCAGATCAAAGCGCATGAACACGTATGTGCTGATGAGCATGGAGATCTTTCCGCAGCCGTCTGCAAAGAAATGCCCGAGAATATTAATGACATACTCGCAGAACGCGGCGATCTCCTCTACCTCGAAGCATTGTGAGTTCAGCATCCAGGAAAAGCTTCTGACGTACCGGTCCCACATGACGGGGATATCCTTTATCCTTGCATAATTGTACTTGGTGCTGTCCTCGCCGCTTCTGAAAAGGCAGCCCTCCCTGGTAATCCCTTCGTTTGTGATCTTCGCGGTTTCAAGCACCAGCTCCTCGAGTTCCTCTGCCGACCTGAAAGTCCGCCTGCGGTTGTCGAAAAGGAACCTGAGCGCCCGCTCCGTGTTCTCGAAAGCGAGCTTTTGGGCATCCGCGGCGCTGTCTACAGCCATCGAATCGCTTTTGGTGCCGCTTGCAGACAGATCCAGCCTGCTGTTGGCTGTGCGCGACATGATCATCAAATTATCTCTGAACTGCCTGCGGTAATCATACAGCGTCATCGTTTATCCCTCCGATTCAACCCCTGTCATGGGAACGGTCCTGTCAGAGATCCTGTTCCCTTTTCAGACCGTACAGGAAGGGTTCTGCGACTTTCCGGTTAAAGAGCGCGATCAGCGGCCCCATAAAGAAAGCGGTTATGATCGTCCCGATGTTCACCTCTCCGAAAACATTGACGCCTCCGATCCTGCAGAGCACAGCGCCCAGACATACACAGACCAGGTCACAGATGATCCGGCAGTATTGAAACGGAATACGCTTTTGTTTTTCAGACCATATCAAAGAGACGGCGTCATAGGTTGAAACACCGAGATCGGCGGTAAAGTAAAATGCAGAAGCAAGACACATGATCACAATGGCGGTCAGCAAAAGAACGAATCTTCCGAAAAAAGGTTGATCAACGTCGCCAAGCCGATTTTTCGGCGGTCAAAGACCAGGGCAAACGTCAGAAGGAGAAGATTCACAATGACATAAAGCGTGCCGAATCGTATCGGTATGACCGCATCCAGTCCGCTCATCAGGGACTGAAAAGGATCCACGCCCAGCGAGGCGTGCTTGAACATGCCTACGCTGATCCCGCAGATCACCACGCCCAGCGCACTCATTACAATACGTCTTGTCTTCATGTCAGCCAGTCCTTTACAGCTTACAGAATGATCTCAAACCCGCCGCTGCGGATGAAATGATTGCGGAAACGTTCCATCAGAGGCCGATACTGCAGGCAGTCTTCTTTCCTGCAGGCGGCGCCGATCAGAACCGCAGGCGCGTCAAGAAGGCGGAGATGCACAAAGCCCTCGTTCGTCTCCAGAAAATCAAGGGACAGGATCGGATGCCCGTTGAGCTGACACAGCGCATCCGCCTGATCCGGATGCTGATACTCCAGCAGGGTGCTGTGCTCGCATCTTTCCTCCAGCAGGCGTCTCATTGTCCGGAAGTTTCTGGAATCTGTTGTCTGGGCACTGACGAGGATGGTCTGCCCGTCCAGCTCGCTGATCCGAATCCCTTTCCTCCGCGCCAGCGGATGCGACTCCGGGACGATGACCGAGTTGGAGCATCGGAAAACAGGCAGGACAAAGAGCCGATCGTCAGTATTCTGGATTTCCGCGAGCAGAACAAGATCTGCCCGATGGCTGTTCAGCGTGGCGCGGCTGTCCCGAAACCGGCAGGAAACGAAAGAAAAATCGATGTTCGCATTCTCTTCCTTCAGAATTTCACAGGCATGGGCAACCGCTTTTCGCGTGTAGCTGAAGATGCCGATGCGGACCTTGCTTTTCCCGAGTCCTGTGCTGCGTGCTGCATTGACGGCACTTTCATAAAGCCAGGGGATGCTCTGCGTCTGCCGGTAAAAAATCTCTCCCTGCGGGGTGAGGCTGACCCCAAAAGAAGATCGCTCAAAGATGGGAAATCCGATCTCCGCTTCCAATGCCGTCACCTGGCGCGTAAGCGTAGAGGTTGAGACAAAACAGAGCTCGGCCGCTTTGTTAAAGCTTTTCATGTTGACAATCACGTCAAGAATCTTCAGCTGATTGATATCCATCTGCCTGCTCCTGATGTAAAGATCACAGCAGCCATTATAGCAAAACGCAAAGGGCTTTGCAAGTTGCGCAAAGCCCTTTTTGAGCATCATGTGTTATAATTTCGTCAAGCCAGAAACGGCAAAAAATAAGGGAGGGGTTTTTATGAACATTTCCAGACGCGACTTTCTGAAAGGGACAGCCGCAGGCGCATTGGGCCTTGCCGCGTCCAGCCTGATCGCTCCGGCAGCGGCATGAGCTGAGTGTCCATCAGGCAATGGCCGCGCAGATGAATCCGCAGGATTACGATTTCCGCGACCCGGATTCCGATCTTTCCGCGGTGTTCAGCCCGTGGCAGTTCGGCGGGCTCAAGCTCAGCCACCGCATGGTGAAGTCTGCTGCCGGTTCCGATACCCAGAAGGGCAGCGAGGAGGAAGCGGTCGAGTACTATGCCAACTTTGCCAAAGGCGGCGTAGAGATGGTCTGGGTGGAGGACTTTCTGAAGTTCCACGACAATTTCCCGAGTGCCCGTGCCACCGAGATCGCAGATTCGCATGTCAAGGCGGTTGTGGACGGCGTTCATGCCGCCGGCGGCTATATCGGCTATCAGCTCAGCTGCATGGGCCGTTCCTTCAGCGGCTTCGATGCCGCGACTGCGCCGATGTATGCCTCTGCCTTTGCCGAGCATCTGACAGCGGAAGAAGTCAAGCTGGTGCAGGCAGACTTCATCAACGGTGCCAAAAAGATGCAGGATCTCGGTTTTGATGCTGTGGAGATCAATGCTGCCGGCAACAACATCGGCCAGGCCTTCTTCTCCCGCCAGAGAAACCACCGCGACGACGAGTACGGTCCCCAGAGCTTTGAAAACCGCGCCCGCTTCGTCGGCGAGATCATCACCGGCATCAAGGAGGTCTGCGGCAAGGACTTCCCGGTTCAGGTCCTCATCAACGGTATCGAGGAAAACGACATCGACATCGGCGAGGCGGATCTGTCCACCACCGTGGAAGAGAACTGCAAGATCTGCAAGGCGCTTGAAGACTTCGGCGCCGATGCGCTCCATGTCCGTCTCGGCGTGTTCCGCATGCATGTCTGCCAGTTTGCCTCCGACCTGTATTTCACCGGCAACGGCATCATCGGCACATCCGCCAACGGCACCCGCTTCGATTTCTCCCGTCACTTTGAGGGCAAACTGCTTGCCAATCACGATGCATACGGCATGATGCTCAATGTCGCCAAAGAGATCAAACAGGCGGTCTCCATCCCCGTCGGCACCGTCACCTGCATGAACCCGGCCCATGCGCCGAAGTTCTTCAACGATGCCATCAAGAACGGGATGTGCGACTACTTCATTATGAACCGCCCGCTCACCGTTGACACCGAATATGTCAACAAGCTCCGCGAGGGCCGCCTCGACGAAATCGCGCCCTGCACCAGGTGCCTGCACTGCCACTTCGACTATGATGACGAAGGCAAGACCTACGAGCACTGCCGTGTCAACGCCGCCACCCAGCGTGCCTGGCATGAAGAGATGCCCGAAGGCGCGACCCCGCTGCCCGCAGACGGAGACAAGAAGGTCATGGTCATCGGCGGTGGCCCTGCCGGTATGGAAGCGGCCCGCATCGCTGCCGAACGCGGCTATGATGTCACGCTGTATGAGAAGAACGGATACCTCGGCGGCCTTCTGATTTTCGCAAATGTCATCAAGGGGCCGCATGAAAACCTCGACGATCTCCGCAAGTATCTGATCCGTCAGCAGGAGGTCAAGGGCGTCAACGTCGTTACCGGGACCGAAGTGACCCGTGAGATGATTGAGAAGGAAGCGCCGGACTACGTTGTCCTCGCTGTCGGCGGCAAACGCCCCGAACTCGAGCTCGCTTCCAACGGCAGGACCGAGGTGATCTCGCTTGACGATATTGCCGCTGCCAAGGTCGGCGACCATGTGACCATTCTCGGCAGCAATGCCCAGGCGGTGGATACGGCACAGTATCTGATTGCCCAGGGCAGGCACGTCACGATGGTTTCTCCCGAGGGGAAGGAAAAGCTTGACAAGGGCCAGTCTTCCTGGGTCAAACAGTTTACCATTCCCATGCTGTATGCAAACGGCATGCGTCTCTGGCCGAACGCCTCCATCAAAGAGGTCCGCGACGGCGAGATCGTCATCGACGGCGAGACCGGGTGTGACATTGTTATTCCCTGCGAGACAGTCATTGACGCCCGCGACATGCTGCCGAACACCGAGCTGATCGACGGCCTCAGCATTCCCTGCGTGGCTGTCGGCGACTGCAATGCCCCCTACAACATTGCCGAAGCCATCGCCGCCGGCAACATTGCCGCGAGAAGAATCTGAAAAGCAGCGTCACGGCACAGGCAGACATCATAACGCAGAGGATCAGGTGCGGCTCGCACCTGATCCCTGTTTTTACAGATCCAGATAATATTTCCCGCTGGCGTTGATGATGCGTGTCTCGCCGTACTGCAGGACGCGCGGGACAGAGGGGCGATAGCTCCTGTGGACATGGCCGTGGACCATGACGGCGGGATGCCATCGGTCGAGGAGGGGGAGAAAGGCCTCAAAGCCGCGGTGAGCGAGGGCTGTGTCATCGCCCAGCCCGGCCGCCGGCGCATGGGTCAGGACCAGGTCGACGCCCCCGGCTCTTCGGATCTGCCTGGTGACCCGGCGGATCCGCCGCTGCATCTGCTTTTCCGTATACTGATATTTGCCGCCGTTATAGTCCATGCAGCCGCCCAGCCCGAGAATACGCAGGCCCTTGACGGTGACCAGGCGGTCGTCTATGCATTCACAGCCTTCCGGCGGCGCCTGGTCGTATCTCACATCGTGGTTGCCGTGAACATACAGAAGCGGCAGGTTGGACAGCGTGACCAGAAAGCTGAGGTATTCTGCCTTCAGGTCCCCGGCGGAAAGAATGATATCGAAACCATCCAGACAGCCCGGTCTGTAAAAGTCCCACAGATAGCGGTCCTCTTCGTCGGATATCAGCAGCAGTCTCATCTCATTCTTCCCCCGCGTTTGTTCTTTCGGCTTTCACTTCAGCACCACGTTTTCTTCACCCAGCATTTCCGTCAGCTCCAGCAGCAGACCTTCATGCAGGAGACAGTGGGTGCCGAGGCGCTTTTTTTCCTTTTCGCACCAGATGACCAGCGGGTCGTTTCCCGGGAACATGGTCAGGATCAGACCGATCCGCCGGAATTCCGGGGAGTCCTCCGAAGGAAGCCGAATATAGAGCTTGTTCCGGACGGGCGCCGGTGAGAGCGCCGGCGCTTCTGCGGCTTCTGCGGCCGGACTGTTCAGGTCCGAGAGGGGACGCAGCGAGTCAACCATGATCTGTGCTTCCTTTTCGTCGCGGACCGAGATGCGGCCTCGGACCAGGACGGCGGCGTTATCCACAATGTATGCGCCGCAGCTGTCCAGCGCCTTCTGAAAGACGATCAGCTCGATACTGCCGCTGTCATCCTCCAGCTGGACATAGCACATGAGGGAATTGTTCTTCGTTGTGCGGGTTCGGTGAGAGTTGATGACGCCGGCAACGAGAACATTCTGGTTGTCATGAAAGGCAGCCTGCCCGCCGTCCTCGCCGTTTTCACCCGAGAAGGCGCTGACGATGGCTGCGGCAGGGACCGCGCCGGCGCGGCGGACAGCCTGCCGGTATTCGTCCATCGGATGCCCGCTGAGATAAAGGCCGGTCATTTCCTTTTCCTTTGCCATGCGCTCCCGCGGGGGATAGTCCTCCACATCGGGAATCGGGATCATGCTCTCTTCGCTGCCTCCGGACTCCTCCTCCCAGGCGCCGAACAGATCCATCTGACCGGACAGGTTGTCGCGGGCGTCCCGGGCGATGCTGTCCATCATGCTGCCGGCCACCAGGACCAGTGCCCTGCGCTTGTATCCGAAAGAATCGAAGCCGCCGGAGAGGATCAGGTTCTCCACCGCGCGGCGGTTGAAATCCCTGCCGTTCATGCGGCGCAGAAAGTCTTCAAAGCTGCGGAAGGGGCCGCCGCTTTCCCGCTCCTGGACAAGCTGGTTCACGGCGCTGCGGCCGATGCCCTTGATGGCCGCAAGACCGAAGCGGATGTTGCTGCCCGAGACCGAGAACCCGGCCTGCGATTCGTTCACATCCGGCGGCAGCAGGCTCAGGCCGCGTTCGCGGCACTCAGCGGTGTACTCGGCGATCTTCTGGCCGTTGTCCAGCACCGACGAGAGCAGCGCCGCCATGTATTCGCCGGGATAGTGGCATTTCATATACGCGGTCCTGTACGCCACGATGGCATAGCATACCGCGTGGGCCTTGTTGAAAGCATAGCTGGCAAAATCGAGGATCTCGTCATAGATGCTGTTGGCGATCTCCTCTGGGACGCCGTTTCTGACCGCCCCGGCAATCTGCCGCTTGGGGTCCCCGTGGACAAAGGCCACGCGCTCGGCATCGATGACTGCGTGCTTTTTCTTGCTCATCGCCCGGCGGATCATATCCGCCTGCCCGAGGGAAAAGCCTGCCAGCTGACGGAAAATCTCGATCACCTGCTCCTGATAGACGATACAGCCGTAGGTGACCTCCAGGATCGGGCGCAGCAGGGGATGCTTGTAGCGCACATGCTCCGGATGGCGCGAACACTCGATGAAGCGGGGGATGCTGTCCATCGGGCCGGGGCGGTAGAGCGCCACGACGGCCGTGATGTCCTCGATGCTCTTCGGCCTGAGGTTGGTGCAGACGCCCGTCATGCCGACGCTCTCAAGCTGAAAGACACCGACGGTCTGACCGGCGGAGAGCATCTCAAACACGGCCGGGTCCTCCTCGGGAATCTCTTCAATCCGGAAATCCGGGTCCTTCTGGCGGACGAGCTCGGCCGCGCCCTCCAGCACCGTCAGGTTTCGAAGCCCGAGAAAGTCCATCTTCAGCAGGCCGAGTTCCTCCAGCGTCGTCATCGGGTACTGACAGACGACCGACTCGTCGTTCTTTGCCAGCGGGACGTATTCACAGACCGGCCGCTCGGTGATGACGACCCCGGCGGCGTGGGTTGAGGCATGCCGGGGCGTGCCTTCGAGCGCTTTCGCCACGTCGATCAGGCGGCGGGTCGCCTCGCTGCTCTCCACCATCTCCTTCAGCGGACGGGAAAGACGCAGGGCTTCCTCGATGGTCATGTTCAGGGCGGTGGGGATCTGCTTGGCCACGGCATCCGTCTCGGCGTAGCTCATGTTGAGCACGCGCCCGACATCGCGGATGGCCGCGCGGGCGGCCATGGTCCCGAAGGTGACGATCTGGGCCACATGGTCCGAGCCGTAAAACCGGTTGACATAGTCGATGACCTCGCCGCGGCGGTTGACGCAGAAGTCCACGTCGATATCCGGCATCGAGACACGTTCGGGATTCAGAAAGCGTTCAAAGAACAGGGAGTATTTGATGGGGTCCACATCGGTGATATACAGGCAGTAGGCCACCACGCTGCCCGCGGCGCTGCCGCGCCCCGGGCCGACGGGGATGCCGTTTCGCCTCGCAAAGGCGATAAAGTCCGAGACGATCAGAAAATAGTCGACAAACCCCATCTTTTCGATCATGCTCAGCTCGTAATCCAGCTGCTCATGCACCTCGGGGCGGGTCGGATAACGCTTTGAGAAGCCCTCCTCGCAGAGCTTCTTCAGATAGGCGCTGCTGTCGCTCTCCCCCTTCGGCAGGTGAAAGCGCGGCAGGTGATAGTTTCCGAATTCAAAGTCGTAGTGACAGCGCTCCGCGATGACGGCGGTGTTGTCCGCGGCTTCCGAAAGAGAAGGGAAGAGGCTGCGCATTTCGGCCTCGCTCTTGAGATAGAATTCCTGCGTTTCAAAGCGCATGCGGTTCGGCTCATCGACGGTCTTGCCGGTCTGGATGCACATCAGGACGTCCTGATAATAGGCATCCTCCTTTTCCAGATAATGGGCGTCGTTGGTCAGCGCCAGGGGGATCCCGGTGTCTTGGCTGAGGGCGATCAGGCCCTCCGCCGCCTTCTGTTCCTCGGGAATCCCGTGGTTCTGGATCTCCAGGAAAAAGTCCTCGCCGAAGAGCTCCTTCAGTTTCAGTGCCCGGCTTCTGGCCTTCTCGGTGTTCCCGCTCAGAAGGGCCTGGGGTATTTCCCCTGCGAGGCAGCCCGACAGGCATACCAGGCCCTCTGCGTGGCTGTGCAGCAGCTCCCAGTCGATCCGGGGCTTTACGTAAAAGCCCTCCGTAAACCCGGCGCTCACCAGCGCGCAGAGATTCCGGTAGCCGGTCTCATCCTTGCACAGAAGGATCAGGTGCGAATAGTTCCCGTCGATGCCGTGTTCCTTGTCGAAGCGGCTGCGGGGCGCGACATAGACCTCGCAGCCGATGATCGGCCGGACGCCCTCCTGCAGGCAGGCACGGTAAAAGGCCACCGCTCCGTACATGACCCCGTGGTCGGTGACGGCGATGCTGCTTTGGCCAAGCGCTCTGGCCCGCTTTGCCACCTGGTCAATGCGGCAGAAACCGTCCAGCAGCGAGTATTCCGTGTGGACGTGGAGGTGAACGAAGCTCATGATTCCTCCTCCCCGGCAAGCGAGATGATTTTATTCAGACGGTGGGAGAGGCAGCTCTTCGTGACAGGCGGGTTCGAGAGCAGAGCCAGATCCGAGAGGCTGGCCTCGGGATTGGCCAGGCGCAGCAGCGCCGCGTCCCGCAGCGGTTCGGGCAGCGCATCCATGCCGTCCCGCTTCAATACCTTTCGGATGGCCTCGTTCTGGCGTATGGCGGCCGAGACCGTTTTGTCGGCGTTGGCAGAGTCACAGTTGATCTGCCGGGTTACGGTGTTGCGCATCTCCTTTTCAACCTTTGCCGTGATGATGTGCATGGACGAGACCTGCGCCCCGACCCTGGCCAGAAAATCGGAGATCTGATCCGCCTTCTTGAAATACAGAAGGGCATGTGCCCCTCTGGATGCTTCCTTCGGCTCCAGCTCCAGTTCCAGCAGGATGGACCGCATCTCTCCGCAGACGCTGCGGTGGCTGGTTGCCAGCTCCAGATGAAAGCGCTTTTCCGGATCCGTTACGCTGCCGCCGGCGAGAAAGGCGCCCCGTACAAAGGCCTCCGGACAGCCCTCCTCCTCCAGGATGCCGAGGTTTACATGGTGAGACAGCAGGCTCTTCTCATCCGTACCGAAGCTGTCGAGAATGCGGAGGATTTTTTCGTGATCGCGGATGCAGAAGCTGCGCTTTCCCGCGGCATCCTCCGGCGGCACCTGGTCAAAGCTTACGGAAAAGGCTTTGCGGAACAGCCTGGGAAGCCGCTCGGCAAAATCCGGACAGGCCGTGATGATACGGATTTCCGACGCACGGAAGGTATTGCAATAAAGCAGAATGCCGTAGCATTCTGCAATGGCAAGACTGCGCCTGTCAAATCGGATCTGACAGCATTCTGCTTTTACTTCCGATGAAAAGGACATAACCGGCACCCCTTATTTGTGAATATCCCGATTGACGTTGACGGAATTGACCCCGTTGGCCACAAGGTGCTGGTGCAGGGCCGCGGCAATGGCAACACTGCGGTGGCGTCCGCCGGTACAGCCGATGGCAACCGTCAGGGCCACTTTCCCCTCTTCCTTATAATATGGGAGAAGGAAGGCGATCATATCCTCCAGCTTCTCCAGGAATTCCCGGGTCTGCGTGTGCTGAAACACGTACTCCGCCACGGGCCGGTCCAGCCCGCTCAGCGGCTGCAGCGATTCCACATAGTACGGGTTCGGCAGAAAACGCACATCGAATACCAGGTCCGCCTCCAGAGGAATGCCGTGCTTGAAGCCGAAGGACATGACCGTAACCGCCAGCTCCCGCCTGCGGTCCTCCCCGGCGAAGAGCGAGAACAGCCGGTTCTGCAGCGCCCCCAGGGTCATGCCCGAACTGTTGACGACATGGTCTGCCGCCGCCTTGATCGGTGCCAGCAGTTCTTCTTCCTTCCTGACCGCATCCTCCATGCTCATGCCGGCTTCGGCCAGCGGGTGCGGACGTCTCGATTCCTTGTACCGCCGCACCAGCGTCGGGATGTCCGCGTCCATATACAGGATCTGCACGCGGCAGTCCATTTTCCGCAGCTCCTCGATGGTGCTCAGCAGTTCGCCGAAGCCGTCCCGATCCCGCGTGTCGGTCACCAGTGCGACCTTTTCATAACGTCCGCGCGTGTCCAGACACAGCTCGGCAAAGCGGGGCATCAGCGCCACCGGCATGTTGTCGACGCAGTAATAGTCAAGGTCTTCCAACACGTCGGCTGCACGGGTTTTTCCCGCCCCGGAAAGCCCGGTGATAATCAGAAATTCCATGAAAGACGCTCCTTCATTCAGCGGCATGTGCCGTTGGGAAAACAACATTCCCCTTCAGCTTCGGGCTCTTATCCTCCAGATGGTACTCCGGCGGAAGAATGATGATCTCCGGCTCGAGGAAAACCCCGCTCTGCCGGTACACCTCGTTTCGTACGTGCATCATCAGGTCGTAGACATCGTGCGAACAGGCATTCCCGCGGTTGACGACAAAGCCGGCATGTTTCTCGGACACCTGCGCATCCCCGACTGCATAGCCCTTCATCCCGGCATCCTCAATCAGCTTTGCGGCGAAATGCCCTTCCGGCCGACGGAAAGCACTGCCGGCCGATGGCAGGTCAAGCGGCTGCTTTTCCCGCCGTTTTTCGCTCAGCTCCTGCATCCGTTCGGAGATCGCCTGCCTGTCGTCCGGAGTCAGCCGGAAGACGGCGCTGAGAAGGACACAGCCGGCTTTCTTCTGGAAGACGCTCTGCCGATAGCCGAAGCCGCAGTCGGCGTTGGCAATCTCGTACAGGCCCTGATCGGGAACATAGAGAAAGACGACGCTTTCCACGACATCCTTCAGCTCCCCGCCGTAGGCGCCGGCATTCATGATGCAGCCGCCACCCACGGTCCCGGGAATACCGCCGGCAAATTCCAGACCGCCGAGCCCGTTTTCCTGCGCAAAAGCCGCCAGGCGCGCCAGCGAAACGCCGGCCTCGGCATAGACGGCGCCGTCCGGAAGCAGAAAGATCTTTTGCAGGCGCTCCGTGCTGACGAGAAACAGGTCCTGCAGGCCCTCGTCCGGGAAGAGGATGTTCGTGCCGTTTCCCAGCATGTAGGGGGCCACCCCGTGCTCTTTCAGAATGGCGCACAGCTTTGTCATGCCGGTCACATCCGAAGGAAAGGCAAGGGCCCGGGCAGGCCCGCCGATGCGGAAGGACGAGTGCCGCGACATCGGCTCGTTTTCCAGCAGCTTCATGCCGGGAAGCTGCTCCCTGACGGCCTGAACGGCTTTTTCAACGCTTTCCATTGCCCGCTCTCCCTCAGATCATGCCGTGGTCAATGGCGTGATCGTGCTCGGCAGCGAGCATCTCGGCGGCGTTGTAGCCCATTTTTTTCTGGCGGTTGTTCATGGCTGCCAGCTCCAGGATCACGGCCAGGTTTCTGCCGGGGGTGACGGGGATCGTGACGGCCGGCAGGCGGACCCCGAGGATCTCCTCGGTCTCGCTCTCCAGACCAAGCCGGTCATAGGCCTTGCCGTTGATCCAGTTTTCCATCTTGACGACCAGGTCGATGCCGGTGGAAGGCTTCACCGCACCCACACCGTAGATGTGGCGCACGTTGATGACGCCGATGCCGCGCAGCTCCATGTAATAGCGGATGATCTCCGGGGCAGAGCCGATCAGAATGTTCTCACCGATCAGCTTGATCTCTACCGCGTCGTCCGCCACCAGGCGGTGGCCGCGCTTGATGAGCTCAAGGGCGGTTTCGCTTTTTCCGATGCCGCTGTCGCCCGTCAGCAGCACGCCCTCGCCGTAGACCTCCACCAGCACGCCGTGGGTTGTCAGCCGCGGCGCGAGATAATCATGCAGCAGGAAGATGATCCTTGCCTGAAACTCCGAAGTGTCGGTCTCAATGTAGAACACGTTCCGGTCGTATTTCTCCGCCATCTCAAGGCACTCGGGAAAGGGCTCGCACTCGTGGCAGATGACAAGACCGGCAATGTCATAGGTCATGAATCGGTCAAAGGCTTCCAGCCGCGCTTCGTGGCTGAGCGTCTCCAGATAGGTCGTCTCGACCCGGCCGATAACCTGAATGCGTTTCGGATCGAAGTAATCGTAGAAGCCGGTCAGCTGCATGGCGGGCCGGTTGACGTCCGCCATCGTCAGCAGGGCAGTGTCGTAATTCTTCGAAAGGTGCAGGGGCTGCAGCTTCATCTCTTCCACGATGGTTTTCAGCGGGACCGTATAGTTGCTTTGCATCATCGGCGTCCTCCTGAGGTATATTTCAGATAAAGTATCCTATTATTTATTATAAAGTTGCCCGCTCCTTTTGGCAAGCAGAATTTTACACGCACCCGGGTGTAAAAAGTGCTGGAAACGTTAAAAAAGTTCTTGCTTTTCCAAACGCGGTCTGCTATTATATCTAAGCTGTCTTTTTACAGCGAACACGAGCAAGGAGGTGCTTCAGATATGGCAAAGTGCCAGTTCTGTGATAAGGACGTAGCCTTCGGGATTCAGGTCAGCCATTCTCACAGACGCTCCAACCGTACTTGGAAGCCGAATGTGAAGCGCGTCAAGGCCATTGTTGACGGAACGCCCAAACACGTTTATGTCTGCACGCGCTGCCTGCGCAGCGGCAAGGTCACCCGCGCTGTGTAATTAAACATTACCCGATCAAGCCTGTCGTAGTGATTCCGCGACGGGCTTTTTCGGTATTTCTGCAGAAAAGGAGGCAGAGTATGAAGCTGCTGGAAGATAGAATATTGAAAGACGGACAGGTTCTGCCCGGCGGCATTCTGAAGGTGGACGGCTTTCTGAACCACAGGATCGATCCGCAGCTCTTCTATGACATGGCGGAGGAGCTGAAACGCCGCTTCCGGGACGAAGGGGTCAATAAGATCCTCACGATCGAGGCCTCCGGCATCTCTCTGGCCATCATGACGGGCTATGTGTTCGGCTGCCCGATGGTGTTTGCCAAGAAGAGCAGATCGAAAAACATATCCAGGGATGTCTGGTCGGTCGAGGTGGAATCCTTCACCCACGGCAATACCAACACCGTGATGGTTTCCAAAGAATATCTGGGGCCGGAGGACCGTGTCCTGATCGTGGACGACTTTCTTGCGACAGGCGCTGCGCTCCGCGGCCTGAAGGAACTGGTGGAAATGGCGGGCGGCAGCGTCGCCGGGGCGGGGATCGCCATCGAAAAGGTCTTTCAGGGCGGCGGAGACCTCCTTCGCAAAGAGGGTATGCGCGTCGAGTCGCTTGCCCGCATCGCCTCCATGACCGACGACAGCATCACCTTCTGCTGAGACACGGAACCACGCGCCGTCAGGCGCGCGGTTCTTCTTTTCTTCGCAGAAAGGCAAGGACCTGCGGGAGGGCCTGCCCGCGCGGAACACCGGACAGCTGCAGCTGGTGGGCAAGGTTCAATGCTTCATGAAATGCCTCACCCGGTGAAAACCCTGCGGCAATCAGGTCGGCACCGGTGATGCCGGGCTGCGCCATCAGGCTGCGGTAGACCGAAAGCCGCTCCTGAAGCAGGTCCTCCAGGACCGCGTAATCCTCCGCCGTCATACAGCTGCCGAGCAGGTCCGCCCTGCACAGCAGCAGCAGGTCCCCGGGCGAGACCGCACGGTCAAAGAGCCGGTTGAAGGCCTTCTGCCCGGCGTTCTGCGCCGCCATCATGTTTGGCCCCATGTGCAGCAGGACCATGTTTTTCACATACTGCTTCAGCTTCTTTTCATGCGTGATGCGCGAGAGAAAGCATTCGGCGACGGCGGTGCCGACCTGCTCATGGTTGAAGGAATGCAGGCGGCCATCACTCTCCACGCGGGTTACGGCGGGCTTCCCCAGATCGTGACAGAGCGCGGACAGCATGAGGCCGAGAGGGTTTTCCGCCATACCGCGCAGTGCCGCCGCCTGATCCAGCACCTGCATCGTATGGTTCCAGACATCCCCCTCCGGATGATACTTCTCCGGCTGCGGAACGCCGATCAGGTCCCGGATCTCCGGGAACCAGCAGCTCAGCTGATCCATCTCACGGAGAACCCGGAAGAAAACCGAGGGATGCTCCGCCTTCAGCAGGGCCTTCTCCAGCTCGCCGAAAATCCGTTCCGACGAGAGCGCAGACAGATCCATCCTCCGGCAGACCGCGACGGTCTCCGGCGCGACCGCAAAGCCAAAGCGCGCGGCAAACTGCGCGCCGCGCAGCACCCGCAGCGGATCCTCTGCAAAGCGCTCATCGTCGATATGCCGGATGACGCGCTCTTCCAGATCACGGAGCCCGCCGAAGTGGTCGAGTACTTCGCCGGTGAGGATATCCTCCATCAGCGCGTTGACCGTAAAGTCACGGCGCATGGCGGCCTGCCGCGTTCCGATGAAGGGGTCGAGGGTGCAGTCAAAATCCTGGTGTCCGGGCCCGACGGCACGCTCCGAGCGGGGCATGGCGATGTCCAGACCGCAGTGCCGCAGACCGAAAACGCCGAAGCTCTTCCCAAAGGCGGTCACCTCGCCCAGTGTTCCGAGAAGCCGGGTCAGCGTCTCCGGCGTGATGCCGTGAACCTCGATGTCGATGTCCTTGTTCTCCCTGCCCAGCAGACGGTCACGCACATAACCCCCGACGAAGAAAGCCCTTCCGCCCTCTTCCCTGACCAGTTCTGCGATCCTTACCGCCATTTCCGCGTCGTTCATCTCCTGCTCACCGCCTTTCCATATGATGATAGCTTCCCGCCCAATTATAACCCAGGCTCCCTCCTCCGTAAAGAGCCGAGGGCTCCTTTTCTTTCCTTGCAGGATGACGGCGGGTGTGATATGATGCAGCAGGTAAAAAGAAGGGGCGGGAAGGGAAGCCTCCGCCCCTCACGGAAAAGGAAGTTGGATATGACTGTTCAGGAGGCAATTGCCTATATCAACGACTATACCTGGAGCAGCACGCGCCTGGGCCTCGACAGAACCCGGGAGCTGCTCGAGAGGCTGGGCAATCCCCAGAAGGATCTGCGATTCATCCACGTGGCCGGAACAAACGGCAAGGGGAGCACCTGTGCCATGATCGAGCGGATCCTGCGGGAGGCTGGCTTCTGTACCGGCTTTTATCCGTCGCCGCACCTGCAGGATTTCCGCGAGCGTATCCAGGTGAACGGAGAATATATCACCGAGGCAGCACTTGCCGCCATCACCGCGCTGGTCGCCGTTCAGGCCGACGCCATGGAGGACCACCCCAGCCAATTTGAGATAATCACGGCCATCGGCATGCTCTATTTCCGCCAGATGCGCTGCGACTATGTTGTGCTCGAAGTGGGCATGGGCGGCGCGATGGATTCCACCAATATCATTGATCCGCCCGAGGCTGCCGTCATTACCAACATCGGCCTGGACCATACAGAGTATCTTGGCAGCACCCTGGAAGAGATTGCCCGTACCAAATGCGGCATTTTGAAACGCGGCTCCGCTGCCGTCAGCTACCGCAGCGCGCCGGAGGCCATGGCAGTGATCCGCGAAATCTGCCGCGACAGGATGATCCCTCTCTACGAGGCACCGGCTGTTGCATCCGATGCACAGGATGGAGAAGACGTGCTGGAACCCCTCGGGCACGGTCTGGACGGACAGCGCTTTCGGTATCGGGGAAGGGAATACCGGCTTTCGCTGCTGGGCGGGCATCAGCTGCGCAATGCCGCAACGGCCCTGAAGACCGTGGAAGCTCTGCGGGACCGCGGTATCGTCCTGCCGGATGAGGCGGTGGAACGCGGCCTTGCCCTGACGGAATGGCCGGCCCGCTTCGAGGTGCTGAGCCGCGAGCCGATCCTGATCCTGGACGGCGGCCACAACCCGCAGTGCGCTGAGGCTCTGGCCGAGAATATCCGGGAATACCTGGCCGATGAGAACGGCCGGGCCGGGGTGACCTTCCTCTTCGGCATGCTGGCGGACAAGGATTACCGCCGGACGCTCGAGCTGCTGGCCCCCTACGGCGCCGCCTATGTCTGCATCACCCCCGAAAGCCCCCGCGCCCTGCCTGCAGAAAAACTGGCGGAGCTTATCCGCAGCGAGAGGACGGGCCTGCCGGTTGTCAGTGTGGAGGAAATCCCGGACGCCATTGCAGCGGCGCTGGAGCTCGAAAGGCCGGTGGTCGCCTTCGGTTCGCTCTATTCTGCCGGCCGCATTCGGACCGAGGCCGCCGATGTCGTCAAGCGCTTTCAGCGAAAGCAGGCGCTCAGCGCGCGCCGGGCGCTGAGCCTTTCTCAGCGCGAAGAGGCCGGCCGCGCCATCTGCGCAAAGCTGAAGGAGACGGTACAGAAACTCCGGACGGAAAAGGAGATCCGGCACATCTTCTCCTATGCGGCAGCCTGGGACGAGGTGAATGTGGATGCGTTCAACAGCTGGGCAGAGGAGGAAGGCATGCAGGTCGCCTTCCCTCTCTGCCGAAGTGACGGGAGCATGGAAGCCCGTACCGCAGACAGCGGGGTCGGCTTTGCATGCATGCTGAAGCCCGGCGCCTTCGGAATCCGTGAACCGAAGGAAGACTGTTCACGTCCTGTCAGGCCGGAGGACATCGACCTCGTGGTCGTGCCCTGCGTGGCCTTTGACGGACACGGCGGACGGATCGGACACGGGAAAGGCTTTTATGACCGATACCTGCCGCAGCTCCGGCCGGACGCCGAAAAGATTCTGATCGCCTTTGAGGCCCAGCGCCTGCCGGAAGTCAAAACGGTCCCAACCGATTTCCCGATCCGGCGAATGATTACCGAAAAGACGGAATAAATACGAGAGAAAACAGATTTCTGCGAGGAAGGATATCATGGAAGAAAAGAAAATGAGAGAAACACAGATCTCGAGCGAAGATCTGTTCAACGGGGTGATTCTGAATGTCAAGCGGGACCAGATACGTCTGCCGAACGGCCAGGAGAGCTTCCGCGAACTGATCCGTCATGTGGGCGCCGTCTGCGTGGTGCCGGTGACGGACGACGGGAAGGTTGTCGTCGAGCGCCAGTACCGCTACCCGATCGATCAGGTGATTACCGAGATCCCTGCCGGAAAACTGGACAGCCGGGAGGAAGATCGTCTGCATGCCGCCCAGCGCGAGCTGAAGGAGGAGACCGGCATTACCGCCGACCGCTGGACGGATATGGGGCTCTATTACCCCGCGGCCGCCTATTCCGACGAGAAGATCACCATGTACCTGGCGCAGGGACTGCACAGGGGCGAACAGCATCTGGATGAGGGCGAGTTTCTGAACGTCTCCTTTGTCCCGATGGACGAGCTGATCGAGGAGATTCTGCAGGGCCGCATCACCGACGGAAAGACCCAGGCGGGTATTTTAAAGGCGGCGGCGCTGCTGAAAAAACAGAAGGAAAATGAAGGATGAGCGCGCTGCCTTCCTCTGAGACTCCTTCCGTAAGCGACAACGGGGAAAGCCTGCATGTCTGCCTGATCAACGATTCGTTCCCGCCGGCCATCGACGGCGTGTCCAACGCCGTGACCAATTACGCCCGGATCATTGCGCGGGATTACGGCGAAGCGACGGTCGTCACCCCGTATTATCCGAAAGCCGATGACAGCGTTTACCCGTTCCCGGTCATCCGCTACCCCAGCGTCGATGTGACCAGGCTGGTCGGCTACCGGGCGGGTCTTCCGTTCTCGCCCGAGATTGCGGCCAGACTCGAAAAATCGCAGTTTGACATCATCCACAGCCACTGCCCGATCACCTCGACGATGCTGGCGCGCTCGGTGCGTGAGCGCCTGGATGTCCCGCTGGTGTTCACCTACCACACGAAATTCGATATCGACATCGCCAACGCCATCCGCCTGAAAATCCTGCGCGGGGAAGCGGCCAAAATCCTGGCGGAGAACATCTCGGCCTGCGATGAGGTCTGGACCGTTTCCAACGGCGCCGGAGAAAACCTGCGGAAGCTGGGGTACCAGGGCGATTATCTGGTCATGCCGAACGGGGTGGATTTTCCCACCGGCCGGGTGCCGGACGGGCTGGTCCGTGCCGTGACGGAGGGCTTCGATCTGCCGGACGGGGTTCCGGTGTTTCTGTTTGTCGGCAGAATGATGTGGTACAAGGGAATCCGCATCACCCTGGATGCCCTGAAGCTGCTGGACGAGGCCAGAGAGGATTTCCGGATGGTGTTTGTCGGCGGCGGCACGGACAAGAAGGAAATCGTCGCCTACAGCCGGAAGCTCGGCCTGGACGGAAAGCTGTTCTTCTGTGAACCGATCCAGAACCGCGACCGCATACGGGCCTGGTACTGCCGGGCGGACCTGTTCCTCTTCCCCTCGACCTTCGATACCAACGGCCTGGTTGTTCGCGAGGCGGCGGCCTGCAGTCTCGGCAGCGTCCTGGTCCGGGGCAGCTGTGCATCCGAGGGTGTGACGGACGGCGTCAACGGCCTCCTGATCGAGGAAAATGCAGCCTCGATGGCGGCCTGCCTCCGCCGGGTATGCCGCTCTCCGGAACAGATGAAGCAGATCGGCGAAGGAGCCCTGCGGGATCTTTACATCTCCTGGGACGCCGCGGTCAAAACCGCGGTGGAGCGCTACCGAATTGTAATCGAAAACTATCGCGCAGGCAGGTACCCGAAGCATGAAAAACCGCGGGACGAACTGCTGAACGGAATCGGAGAGCTGATGAACGCCATCGGCACCGGCGACGCCCGGCGGAAGGAACTGCGCAGCCGCCTCAGCAGCGCCCTGGAAGAGAACCTGGAGGAGTTCTATGACATCTTCCTCTAAACTCCGGAAAATCGCAGGCGCTCTGCTGCTGGTCTTTCTGGTGCTTCTGCTGGCCGCCCTGACAGCGGTTCGGATTCAGAGAACCCGAACGGCGGAAGAAAGCCCGCCGGAAGGAGCTGGGACGCCGACCGCTGCGGCGGAGGAAGCGCCGGCTTCTCCGGAGGCAGTTTCGGCGCCGGAAACGACGCCGGAGCCGACACCCGAACCCACGCCGGAACCGACACCGGAGCCCACCCTGCCGCCCCTGCGGGAGCTGAGTCTGTGCACCGACAATCTGGACGAGAATCTTTTCAGCCCGGCTGAGCACAGGGGTACGGTGGAGGTCGTACAGTACAAAACGCGCGACTATCAGTCCGGCAGCCCGGATGAGATCGAAAAGGATCTGGCCGTCTACCTTCCCTGGGGCTATGATGAGAACAAAGAGTATGACGTGCTGATGCTGCTGCACTGCGCCGGGGCGGACCACCGCTTCTGGCTGCTCAAGCCCCGCGAATACCGCACGGAGGATGATGTGATCCCGGTCTCGGTGCCGAATATGCTGGACCGGATGTTCGAGGAGGGCTGGTGCCGTCCGCTGATCGTCATTGCGCCCTGCATCTATCTGATCGATCACCAGCCGCACTGGACAGGCAACAGCTATGATTATACCCAGTTCATGCATGAGGTCGGGAACGACCTGCTGCCCTATGTGGCCGAGCACTATGCCACCTATGCTTCCGACGGAAGCCGGGAAGCGCTCCGCGCGGCCCGAGAGCATTTCGGCGTGCTGGGTGCCAGCTTCGGCGCCTATGCCGGCTATCTCAGCGTGATCGCCGATAACTATGACCTTGCGGCCTGGTACACCTTCTGCGGCGGGGGTGAGATCGACCCGGGCTATCTCATGAACGGATGGACAAATACCGGCACGCAGGATCTGCCGCTGAAGCTGCTGTACCTCTCGATGGGTGAATATGATGACTGCATGGCGGCGCAGCGCTCGGTTTACAATCTGAAATACTGCGGCGGTCCGTTTACCGAGGACAATATCCTGTTTACAATGATTACGGGCTGGGGGCACGAAGATCACAGCTATCTCTGCGGGCTTTTCAACTCGCTGCAGCTGTTTTTCCGGGACGAGAATCCCCTGACGACGAGCTGACGGCGAGAGTGCCGGAAGGCCAAAAACGGCACCTCGGCAAAACTTACAAAAACCAATAAAAAATTTTGTAGAAAAGGGAGAAAATTCTTGACGTCTCCCTTTTCTTTTGCTATAATCACCAATTGCGTGGATTTGCCCATGAGGGGCGTACTGCGCACTTCGGCACCCCGGCAGGGGGCCGGAAAAAGTACGGAAGAAAGGAGGAAAACAATGCCAACCTTTAACCAGCTGGTGAGAAAAGGCAGAGAACAGGTCACCTACAAGTCCACCTCTCCTGCACTGCAGAAGAGCATGAACACCCTGCGCAACAAGGAGACCAACCAGAGCTCGCCCCAGAAGAGAGGCGTCTGCACCGCGGTGCGTACCTCGACCCCCAAGAAGCCGAACTCTGCTCTGCGGAAAATCGCGCGTGTCCGTCTCACGAACGGCTACGAGGTCACTGCTTACATCCCCGGTATCGGCCACAACCTGCAGGAGCACTCTGTGGTCATGATCCGCGGCGGCCGTGTCAAGGACCTTCCCGGTGTGCGTTACCACATCATCCGCGGGACTCTGGATGCCCAGGGCGTCACGGGCCGTATGCAGGGACGTTCAAAGTACGGCGCGAAGAGACCGAAAGCTGCAAAGAAAAAGTAAAGATTTCTACGGCGGCAAACTGCCCTGTCGTTTATATAGATGAAAGGCTTTCCAACGCGCTTCCCGCATGACGGCGGAGAAGGCGGAAAGCCGGAATGTAAACCTCAGGGCGCAGCGGACGCGCAGTGCGCGTTCGAGTACCTGTGATTCCATTTTTTAATGAAGGAGGGAAGCAACGTGCCCAGAAGAGGTAATGTTCCCAAGAGAGAAATTTTGCCTGATCCTGTTTACAACAGCGTTCTGGTGACCAAGCTCATCAACGGTGTTATGCTGGACGGCAAAAAGGGTGTTGCTCAGAAGGTTGTTTACGGTGCTTTTGACATCATCAAGGAGAAGACCGGAAAGGAACCCCTTGATGCTTTCACCGAAGCCATGAACAACATCATGCCCGCTCTCGAGGTCAAGGCACGCCGTGTCGGTGGCGCAACCTATCAGGTGCCTATCGAGGTTCGGCCTGCCAGACGTCAGACGCTGGCACTTCGCTGGCTGGTGGATTATTCCCGCAAGCGCAGCGAAAAGACCATGAAGGAACGCCTTGCAGGCGAAATCATGGACGCATGCAACAACCTCGGCGCTGCTGTCAAGAAGCGCGAGGATATGCACAAGAATGCCGAAGCCAACAAGGCCTTCGCGCATTTCAGATGGTAATCATTTCAGGAGCAGCATAATATGCCCAGAAAGTATTCACTGGAAAAAACGAGAAATATCGGAATCATGGCTCACATTGATGCCGGCAAGACCACCACGACGGAACGGATTCTGTTCTACACCGGCGTCAATTACAAGCTGGGTGAGACGCATGAGGGGACCGCGACCATGGACTGGATGGCGCAGGAGCAGGAGAGAGGCATCACCATCACTTCTGCGGCGACCACCTGCTTCTGGCGTGATACCCGCATCAACATCATCGATACCCCGGGCCACGTAGACTTTACCGTTGAGGTCGAGCGCTCTCTGCGGGTGCTGGACGGATGCGTGACCGTGCTATGTGCAAAGGGCGGCGTGGAGCCTCAGTCCGAGACTGTCTGGAGGCAGGCGGACCACTATCATGTTCCCCGTATGATTTACGTGAACAAGATGGATATCATGGGCGCCGATTTCTATCATGTGCTGGATATGGTACATGACAGATTGAAGTGCAATGCGGTTCCCATTCAGCTTCCGATCGGCAGGGAGGAAAGCTTCCAGGGTATTATCGACCTGGTGGATATGAAGGCGCGCATCTACTACGATGACCTCGGCAAGGATCAGCGAGACGAGGAGATTCCGGAAGACCTGCGCGAGCTGGCGGCAGAATATCGCGACAAACTCCTGGAGGCGGTCTCCGATTTCGACGATGACATCATGGAGAGTTATCTGTCGGGTGAGGAGGTACCGGCGGAAAAAATCCGCAATGCCATCCGCAAAGCCACGGTTGCGGTGAAAATGGTTCCCGTGACCTGCGGCACTTCCTATAAAAACAAAGGCGTACAGAAGCTTCTGGATGCAATCGTGGATTACATGCCCTCCCCGCTGGATGTCCCTCCGGTGGAAGGCAAGAATCCCAAGACGGACGAGCTCGAAACCCGCGAAGCCAACGACGAGGCGCCTTTCTCGGCACTCGCCTTCAAGATCATGACCGACCCCTTCGTCGGCAAGCTCGGCTTCTTCCGGGTGTATTCCGGCAACCTGGAAACAGGCAAGACGGTTATGAACTCGACCAAGGGCCAGCGCGAGCGGCTCGGACGCATCCTGCAGATGCATGCCAACCACAGAGAGGACATCGACCACGTCTTTTCCGGTGACATCGCGGCAGCGGTGGGCCTGAAGAACACGACGACGGGCGATACCCTCTGCGATGAGAAGCATCCCATTGTTCTGGAATCGATGGAATTCCCCGAACCGGTCATCCGCGTGGCGATTGAGCCCAAGACGAAGGCCGGCCAGGAAAAGATGGCCATCGCCCTGCAGAAGCTGGCAGAGGAGGACCCGACCTTCAAGACCTATACGGACGAGGAGACGGGCCAGACCATTATCGCCGGCATGGGTGAGCTGCATCTGGAAATCATCGTGGACAGACTGCTCCGCGAGTTCAAGGTGGAGGCCAACGTCGGCAAGCCTCAGGTTTCCTACAAGGAGACCATCCGCAAGTCGGCGACGGTGGATACCCGCTATGTCCGGCAGACCGGCGGCAAGGGCCAGTTCGCCCATGTCAAGCTCACGATCGAGCCGAACGAAACCGGCAAGGGATACGAGTTCGTCAACAAGATCACGGGCGGTGCGATCCCCAAGGAATACATCCCCTGCGTGGATCAGGGCATCCAGGGCGCCATGCTCTCGGGCGTGCTCGCCGGCTATCAGGTCGTGGACGTCAAGTGCACCCTGATCGACGGTTCCTTCCACGAGGTCGACTCTTCCGAGCTCGCATTCAAGATCTGCGGCAGCATGGCCTTCAAGGAGGCCTGCGAGAAGGCGGATCCCACCCTGCTGGAGCCGATCATGAAGGTTGTGGTTACAGCTCCGGACGATTATATGGGCGACGTCATCGGCGACATCAACGCCCGGCGCGGCCAGATCACGGGAACGGATATCCACAACGGCACCGCGATCATCACCAGCAGCGTGCCGCTTTCCACCATGTTCGGCTATGCAACCGACCTGCGCAGCAAGACGCAGGGCCGGGCGACCTACAGCATGGAGCCCAGCCACTTTGTTGAGCTTCCGAAGAATCTGCAGGAAGCGCTCGTAAACAGCAGACCCGGCTTCGGCCGGTAAACAGCCTGCGGATTTTACATTCCGCATCAGTTTGAAAAAGACATTATTAATTCAGGAGGATTATTAAAATGGCGAAACAGATGTACAACAGAACCAAACCCCATGTCAACATCGGCACCATCGGCCACATCGACCACGGCAAGACCACCCTTACCGCTGCCATCACCAAGTATCTGGCCATGCAGGGCAAGGCCGAGTATACCGACTACTCTTCCATCGATAAGGCTCCGGAAGAGCGCGAGCGCGGCATCACCATCAACACCGCCCACGTCGAGTACGAGACCGAGGCCCGTCACTATGCCCACGTCGACTGCCCGGGCCACGCCGACTACATCAAGAACATGATCACCGGTGCTGCTCAGATGGACGGCGCCATCCTCGTTATCGCTGCCTCCGACGGCCCCATGGCCCAGACCCGTGAGCACCTTCTGCTTGCCCGTCAGGTTAACGTGCCTTCCGTCCTGGTGTTCCTGAACAAGTGCGACCAGGTTGACGACGAAGAGCTGCTCGAGCTCGTCGAGATGGAAGTCCGCGAGCTGCTTGACTTCTACGGCTTCCCCGGCGATGACACCCCGATCATCCGCGGCAGCGCCCTGAACGCTCTGGTC
>ONGJ01000035.1 GCA_900317375.1 uncultured Eubacteriales bacterium | reverse complement strand
GCCTGCGGAGAAAGTAGTTGACAAATGAAAAACACCCGACGGCAAAGCCGCCGAGTGGTTATTATAGCCTAAAGCCCCTCAGAATGTCAACACAAAAATCATGTTCGTTTCTCTATACCATATCCTGCGGATAAGATCTCCGTTCTCCTCTAAATCTGCCCTGCTGCCGGGCAGATGTCCGTATGCGGAAGCCTGTTCGTTTCCGGGAGGTCCCGCTTATCGCCGGAGCTGTTCGGCCTTGTTAATGATGAAGTCTTTCAGCCACTCGCCCGCTTCTTCGTTGCGCAGGGCAAAATCGATGATGGCTTCCAGATAGCCCTTCAGATTCCCGGTGTCATAGCGGCGGCCTTCAAAGTCGACGCCGCAGAAGGGTTCGTGGCGGACCAGCTCCTTCATGCCGTCGGTCAGCTGGATCTCGTTGTTGCGTCCGGGAGGGGTTTTTTCCAGAATGTCAAAGATGGCCGGGGTCAGGACATAGCGGCCCAGAATGGCATAGTTTGAGAATTTCTCTTCCAGGGTCGGCTTTTCGTTCATGTCGGTGATGCGCCAGACCCGCTCGGAAAGCTGCTCGGTCATCCTGACAGACGAGTACTTGACGATCAGCTCGTCCGGGACCTCATGGATGGCGACAGCACTGCAGCTGTTCTCTTCGGATGCCTCGACCAGCTGTTTGAGGACCGGCTTTTCGCCCAGCATGATATCGTCGCCCAGCAGAACCGCAAAAGGCTCGTTTCCCACAAAGCTGCGGGCGCGCCACACGGCATGGCCGAGGCCCTTGGTCTCCTTCTGGCGCAGAAACAGCACATCTGCCATATCCGCCACTTCCCGGATCACCCGTGCTTCCTTCTCTTTTCCGTCCCTCAGCAGGCGATCCTCCAGGTCGGGGGCATAGTCAAAATAGTCCTCAATGGGCGACTTGCCGCGGTTGGTGATGATCAGGATCTGCTCGACGCCGGCAGCGACAGCCTCTTCGACAATGTACTGCAGAACAGGTTTGTCCACCAGGGGCAGCATTTCCTTGGGGATGCTTTTGGTGTTCGGCAGCAGCCGCGTGCCGAGTCCGGCCGCAGGGATAATGGCCTTTCTGACTTTCATGGTTGCACCTCGTTTGTTGTTTTTGTGGGGTGTAGTGAGAATTCACAGCCGCAGTAGTTCTGGCGGTAGATGCCGTACTGCTCGCAGAGCTCTTTCGAGCGCAGCTCCCGCCCGCGCTTCTTGAACTCGGAAGGGAGCCAGCGTACGCCGTACTCGCGGGCGAACTGTTCACCGAGGGCGTTGATGCGGACAGGGTCCTTGTGCCGGGAGAGGGTCAGAGTGCTGCAGAACCAGTCAAAGCCGCCCTCCGCGGCTGCCTGCGCCGCCTCGCGCAGGCGCAGCCGGAAGCACTCCGTACAGCGCCGGCCGCCTTCGGGCTCGTCCTCGAGCCCGGCAGCCGCCCGGTACCAGGGATCGGGATCCCGCGGGATTTCGAGGAGCGCGATTCTGCCCGACGGGTCCATCGCCTGCAGCAGCTTTTTCTGGGCTGACAGGCGCCGGTCAAACTCTTCCTGCGGAAAGATGTTCGGATTATACCAGAACAGCGTCACCTGGAAAAACCTGCTCAGGTCCTCCAGCACCGAAGAGGAACAGGGGCCGCAGCAGCTGTGCAGCAGCAGACGGGGTTTCATGCTGCCGCTGCGCGCAAGGATCTCGTCCATCTCGCGCTGATAATTCCGTTTTTCCGTGTTCAGCTTTCGTCACGCAGTGCCTGCAGTTCCCGCAGGCGGTCAAAGATCCCGTCACACAGGGATGCATAGTCCGCGTCGCTGCCGGTGCGGGCAAGCTCGGTCATTTCCGAAGCCGGCTGGAACAGGGGTGTCAGCGCCAGGTTGCCCAGCATGCCCTTCAGGGCGTGCGCAGCTTCAAAAATACGGGGGATCTCTTTGCTTTCCACCGCCGCTTTCAGGCGTTCAAAGCCGGCATCTTCGGCCGCCATGTTGACCATCTTCAGGTAAAAGGCCTCGTTGTTCATGCAGCGCGCCAGGCCGCTTTCGACATCGGCACCAAAGGTTTTCAGCTTATTTACTGTCAGCATGCCTGCTTCCTCCTTTCCTTTTATTCATACAGGAAGACGCTCAGTCCACCGGGATATCCGCCTGGGGCGAGAACCAGTTCTCTTCCGGCTCTTCCTCTTCGGACTCGCTGACGCTGTCAACCGCGTTCTCTATCAGCTTGATCATCTCCCAGACGGAACGGAACTGTACGGTCTTGTCTTCTTCCATCCAGGTAATGCGTCCCTGCCAGCTGCTGTTCTGCCGATGCTGAACCCGCACGATGAAGGTCCCGATCTCTCCGTGCTTGGTCAGCAGCATTTCGTCACTCATGATCTTCTTCCTTTCAGGGTGGATATTGTTTTTGTCCGCCGGCGCCTTTGCCGGCAGAAAGCTGCGGCTGTTGGTTCCCGGATAAGGGAAATTCAGCCAGTCAAACAGCTTTTCCATCCGCAGCGTCATCTGCCCGATTCCCTGGAACGGAACCGGTCTGCTGCTGTAGCTGTGATAAAACTCTCCGGCGAGCTCCCCGTCGTTGTTTTCGCGGATGCAGATGACAACGCCGTTCGGTGCGCCGATATACCACTGTGTCCTGTCCATGACTCATCCTGCTCCGACAAGTTTTCTTTATTCTGCTTCGTCCTGCTCAAAGGGCGGGACCCAGAAGACCGACTTGACATAGTATTCGATCCGGCTCCGCTGCCGGCCGACGATAAAGCGGTCGCTGATCCGCTTCTGGACGACGCCGCAGTTTTCTCTGGTCGTGTTGACCAGCAGGGCGAGAAACTGGCCCTTGCCGTACTGGCACATGGCATCCCCGCGCCGGATGGAGCTGCGTACCGCATCGCCCATGCGCCGGGACATCTCATCCAGCATCGGCCCCTCCCGCATGGGGTTGCCCTTGCCGTCGATGACCGTGCAGAGCATCAGGTACACCGACTGTCCGCCGCGCTCCATCATCCTCTCGACCATCCGGTAGATTCCTGCGAAGATCGGATAGCTGCAGAGATAGCCGCCCGGCGTGTTTTCGCCCTTCTCGGTAAGGTCGGCCTGGATCTCATCCAGAACCGCGTGCTGGTGCAGGATGCCGTCGCCCAGCCGGTCGAGCTGCTGCATCATCTTTTTGGACGGCCGCAGGCCCTGCTCGCTGAAATAGAACTCGGCCGTATCGTCATACAGCTTCCTGGCTTCGTCATAGCGGCCCAGCGAAACCAGCGCTTCCATGGTCAGGGTTTCCCAGTCCGACAGCGGGTCAATGCTCGCCGCATAGATGCCCAGATCCTCCAGCTGGAAGAAATCCTGACGCTCGCGCAGCAGCTCCGCCGCACGCTCGACACAGAGGCAGAACATCTGTTTCAGCCGCCGTGCCTCCTGCGCCGCCCAGACGGCAGCCGTCTGACTCGGCAGGAATTCTCCGGTGTACCAGTGAACGGCTTCCTGATAGAGCGCCAGCTGTTCTTCCGGATCCCCGGTCCCTTCCGCCTGATGGAAGAAGCGTTCAAACTCCGTCGCGTCCTCCTGCAGCGGGATGCCGTCGGTCCAGAAAAAGACGCCTTTGCGCTGAATAATATAATTATCCGGCGGCAGCCCTGCCTTTTCCAGTTTTTTCTTTGTGTTGTAAATCACGCTCTGCAGCGCGTGGTGCACGTTGCTCATTTCGCGGTCGCCGAACAGCAGCTCTTCCAGCCTGTCCCGGGTAACCCCCGTCTCGCGGTTGTGCATCAGGATCTGCAGGAGGCAGGTCAGCTGGGAATCACCGGCTTTGGACCCGCCGGCAATCAGCTTCCCGTTCCAGCGAACAGAGAAGCCTCCCAGCATGCGAACATACAGAACATTCGGTTCTTTTTCCGTCATTCTCATGGTTCTCTCTCCTTCCGGGCACTTCAGACGCTCTTAGGTGCCCAGCCTCTTCACCATGTTTTCGTAATTGACACAGGACAGCAGCGCGGTGTCGCGGGTGATTTTTCCCTCGCGGAAGAGCTTCAGCAGGCTGCCGTCCATCGTGCACATGCCATCGGCTGCACCGGCCTGCATAGCCGACTCCAGCTGGTGGAGCTTATCCTCGCGGATCATGTTCTGGATGGCTGTCGTGGTTTTCATGACCTCAAACACCGCGATCTGTCCGCCGTCTGCTGCGTTGACCAGCTGCTGGCAGACCACGCCCTTCAAAATCTGCGCCAGCTGGATCTTCACCTGCTTCTGCTGGTTGGCCGGGAAGACGTCCAGAATCCGGTTGATGGTGTTGGCGGCACTGCTGGTGTGCAGCGTGCTCAGCAGCAGCACCCCGGTCTCCGCGGCCGTCATCGCCGCCGAAATGGTGTCATAGTCGCGCATCTCGCCCAGCAGAATGACATCCGGGCTTTCACGCAGTGCCGAGCGCAGTGACTCCAGATAGCCCGGCGTGTCGATCGAGATCTCGCGCTGGGTCACGATGGCCTTTTCATGATGATGGATGTACTCGATGGGGTCTTCCATCGTAATGATGTGGCAGTCGCGGCTGTGATTGATGCGGTCGATCATGCAGGCAAGCGTGGTCGATTTCCCCGTTCCGGCGCTGCCGGTGATGAGCACCAGACCTTTCTTGGTATCGGCCAGCGAGAGTACGCTTTCCGGAATGCCGAGCTGCACCGGGTCGGGCAGGCCGAAGTGGATGACGCGGATGACCGCGGCCAGCGAGCCGCGCTGCCGGAAAACATTCACGCGGAAACGGCCCAGATTCCATACCGCAAAGGAGAAGTCGTCATCGATCCCGCGCTCCAGGTTGCCGCGGTTTCTGTGGGCAAGCTCATAGATATTCTCAACCATCGCCTGGATTTCCGGCGGCTTCATGATATTGTCCGGCAGGCGTTCCTGATGTCCTTCGCATTTGAAGGTGACCGGCAGGCCGGCAACCAGGAACACGTCGGATGCGCCCATGGAAGTCGCTTTCTGCATAACCTCGAGTATGGTCATATGGATCAGAACCCCCCGTCCCAAAGCTGGCCGATGCTTTCGTCCTCCGCCCAGTCTTTCGTATGCTGCCACTGCAGAATGTCCGTTTTTCCTTTTTCGTTCAGGCAAAAGCCGATGCTGAGACTCAGGTCATCCCGTGTCAGGACCGTGTGGTAAACACCGTCCTTGTCCCGCTCCCAGCCGGAAAGCCCGTAGTCTGCGGGGTCGGTTTCACTCAGCTCCTGCCGGAACGCCTGTCCCTGCTTCTCCAGCGCATAGCGGCTGCGGACCGTATCGGCATATTTCTCCGCGAGCCGCAGATCGGCTCTTGCCGTCGTAAAGCTCAATATGGCAAGCACCGTCAGGCAGATGCTGATCACTGTCAGCAGCAGCGTCAGCGGCCCGAGTTTGATCGGTATCTGTTTCATGCTGCCCCCTCCTCTTTGAAGGAAGCGGTCTCGAGGCTGTAAACCGGTTGCTCCGAGCTGCCGTAACAGACGCGGATCTCACTGGACACCATGGTCCCTTCAGCGGTTTTTTCCGGCTGCCAGCTCACCTCGACCCGAAAGGCGCCCAGGGGGTCAGGGTTCTTCCCGTCATCATACCGGGCCGTTACGCCGGAAGTGTCGGGCAGCACTTCGGCATTGCCGTTTTCGTTCAGAAGGGAACACAGTTCCGCAGGGTCCCTGCTTGCGGAAACCGCCTCGGCGGCATTGCCCGCCAGCACCACCGCATCCGTCAGCTGCCTTGCGGCGGCCGTCTGCTGTCTGGCCAGGCCGAACACCTGTGTCAGAACCAGTATGATCAGCAGGAAAACAACGATCAGGAGCAGTGTCTCGAAATAGAAGGCCGTGATCTGTCCGTTTCGTTTCATGTGCCTGCCCCTTCCGAGCGCAGATGCAGCAGAACCTTCCCCGCATCGCAGCTGACCGTCAGCAGGCCGTCGGCCGTCAGAACCGGGTCAAAAACCGCCGTCTCGCCGATGACCTGGGCGTCCTCCGGACGAAGCCCGGCATCGGTCCGGGCATAGTCCTCGACCAGCATGCCGTCTGCCCGATAGATCCGCAGCGCATACCCGCTGCGGCCTTCACGGAGAATCAGGACTTTTCCGACTTCTGCGTCCTCGTCGATGCCCACCGCGCCTTCGGCATCATATCCCTTTACGGTTGTCGACAGGTAGGAGAGCAGCGCCCGGCTCTGCATGTTCCGATTCTGCCCGCCGACGGTGCTGCGGTAACTCTGTGCACCGAAGACCACCAGCAGGAAAAATCCCGCCAGAAACAGCGCCGCGATCCCGATCGTATAGAGACCCAGACCGGCATGTCTGTTTTTGTTCATCGCTCTCCCTCCCTTCTGATTCTTTGTCAGCAGAAATAACAGGGTCTGCCCCGGTCCTCCGAACAGCGGCCCGTCTGTTTCTTATTCCTTCCTGTTTACGACCTTCACGGTCGGCGGAAGATTGGAGGCAAAGGCCTCATAGCTTACATAGTAATCCTTCGTGTTCACCTGCAGGCCGTAATTGTCCTCCAGATACTGCAGGTTCGGCGGATACACGCCCTCCACGGCATAGCACTGCAGCGCGCTGCGCCGGACTGCCTCGCGGATTGCGCGCGCACCGCTGTCCTCCAGGTCTGTTTTCGGGTGCCGGAAAACGGACAGCAGCAGAACCGCCAGCAGCACGGCTGCCAAAAGCGGCCACAGAAACCGTCTCCCTTTCTTTTCCGTCCTGTCTGAATACATGGCTTTACCCGATCGAATTCATCATGCCGATCAGCGGCAGCATGACACTGAGCAGCGAGAGCCCGACCGTCACCATCAGCACGCCCGAAAGCAGCGGATCAACGGTGCCGATCAGCCGTTCAACCAGATTGCTGCAGTTTTCCTCCAGCAGGCCGGTCAGGCGGTCCAGGACATTCTCCAGATTGCCGCTGCGCTCGCCGGCCAGCAGCATCCTTCCGTAAATCGGCTCAAAGAGCTCTTCATCATAGGCCGCCTGTGCGAAGCTGTGTCCTTCCTCCATGCGGCGCGCGCAGCGCTTCAGCTTTTCCTCCACCGGCTCGCAGGCCGCCATCGGTATGCTCTTCAGTACGGCGTCGTCCTGCATCTCTCCGCTTGCGAGGAAGATGGAGAGGGCAGAAGTAAAGCGGAACATGCCCATGTTTTCGAGGATCGCCGCGCAGGTTTTGTTTCTGCGCAGAATGCGCTCGACCTGATCCCGTTTCCCGTTGTTCCAGAAGTGCAGGCCGACGATCAGCGCCAGCGCGATCAGCACCATCAGGATCAGGGCTGCCCAGCAGAAGACGAAGGCCCAGCGGACATAGCTGTAGCTTGACACGCTGAGGCTTCCCGTCAGGCTGTTGTACACATCCCGGAATGCCGGCAGCACCAGCACCAGCAGCACCGCAAGCACCGCAATGATCAGCACCAGCATCGCCGCCGGATAGGTGATCGCATTGTGCAGTTTTTCCGCAATGGTCTTCTGATCCTTATAGTAAGCCGCCAGCCGGAAGAGCGTGTCCTCCAGTCTGCCCGAACTCTCGCCCGCTTCGGTCATCTGCAGCGCATAGTCGGGGAAAATCCCGCTTTCCTTCATTGCCGCTGCGAGACCCCTGCCCTCGTCAACCTGTGTTTTCATCACCGCAAGGCCCTGCTCCAGAACACCGGAGCCGATCTCCCGGTCGCTCTGCAGCAGAGAAATGGCTTCGTCCGTTGCAATACCGGCCTGGATCATCATCGCCATGCTCTCGCAGAAGGCGCTGACTCCCAGCTCGTCCAGTTTCTTCCTGCTCATCTCTTCACCGCCCTAGTAAAAATACAGGTCCGAATAGTTGCTTCCGTCCCCGATAAACTGCGCATCCGCACCGCTGGAGGCAAAGGTCAGGTCGATGCGGTTCCAGGTGTCTGCATCGGCCTCAAAGCCGACCGTGACCCAGCCGGTCTCGTCGGTATAGAACATGTTCCAGGCGTGATACAGGTCCTTCGGCGCCACATACCCGAAGATCATCTTGGTCGGGATGCCCTGGCTGCGCAGCATGGCAGCGGCCAGCGCCGCATAGTCAAAGCAGATGCCCTTGCCTGTCTGAAGCGTCTCGTCCGGGTCCGGCAGATAGCCGCTCTTGACAGAGGCCGCCTTGTCTCTGTCATAACTGATGCTGCTGCAGATATAATCGTAGACGGCATTGACCAGATCCATCTCCGTCGCAGCGCCTGCTGCAAGCTCCGCCGCCTTCCGGACGCAGGCAGAGTCCGCCTTGTAGCTGACATAGGTGCTCGGCCGCAGGAAAGGCTGAAACTCATCCTGCAGCACGGCATCTGCCGTGACGGACCAGAGCTCCGAATACTTCTGTTCGATCACGTTCTCCATCACCCGGAAGCGATAGCTCCCGCTGCCGCTCTGCAGAGGAAACACTGCCGGGGTGCCGTCGGCAGGCAGGTCGTAGGTATAGGTATCTTCGTCCTTGATCACCTGAAATTTCAGGCGGGTCTCCGAGGTGGCAGACACCGCGACATAGCCCTCCG
Organism: uncultured Eubacteriales bacterium; assembly: GCA_900317375.1. Classification (GTDB taxonomy): domain Bacteria; phylum Bacillota; class Clostridia; order Oscillospirales; family Oscillospiraceae; genus Limivicinus. Next base: position 24,298 of record ONGJ01000035.1, on the reverse strand, counting down.
ACAGGCTCGAGGTGTCAATACCGGCCCGGTCGCCGTACTGGGCGAGGTCCGGATGCCAGGCGGAATCCTGAAAGCCGGGGGAATCATAGGCCTCCGCCGTCGGCGGCAGAAGGCATCCGGCGAACAGGCACAGCAGCAGGGCTGTCATCAGGCCTTTTTTCGCTGCCCGTTTCAGTTTTCCCGCCTCCTTCCGCACATCCGTCTGTCGAAAAAAAGATGCATTTTCCCCGTTTATCATATGATTTTACCATATTTTTCCGCCTGCATCAATGTTTTTATTACAAAATGAAAAACGGGCCTGCGCATCGGCACGCAGACCCCGTTTTTCCCCGGTCAGCCGGGCTCTCCGGCGGCAGGGATCGGGCGTTCCAGACGCAGCAGCTTTCCTGTCGACCCATTCTCTTCGCCGATCCGTCGGAAGCCCTCGCGCTCATAGAAGGCGCGGGCAGTCCTGTTGCTTTCGGCCACCAGAAGCCGCAGGCTCTGTCTTCCCTGCAGGCGGTAAAACCGGTCGGCCCGTTCCAGGAGCTGAATCCCGTAACCCTTTCCGCGAAAGGCCGGTCCCAGATAGAGCAGGCTGACCCATCCGGCCTTGTTTTCCGCCTCACGCACAGGGTCCAGATCCACCAGGCCGGCCGGTTTCCCGCGCAGCCAGATCCGCAGGACGGAGCCCGGCTGCTGCCTGTGATGCCGGCATGCCGCCGTATAATAGGTCGCCGCGGAAAAGCCCCGCAGGTCGCCGTGCGAAAACATCCAGGCGTCGGCATAACAGCGTTCGTAATACGCCCTGTCTTCCGCCGGAGAAAACAGCGTAACCTGCAGCTGCTCATCGTCCCGGAGACCCTGGTGCACGGGAAAGCGGCTGCCCTCCGTCTGTGCGTGTCGAATCGGATAAATTTCTGCCATTCATTCCTCCGGCGCTTGACCGCGGGCACAGAATCAAGTATAATGTCATGGTGCCCGGGGAATCTGCCTGTATTATATTCTTTCCCCCCGCCGCATACAAGAGTCTTTTTCTTATCAAGAGGGGTACCTGAATCATGGTCCGAGCGGCTGTTCTGGCTTCCGGCGACGGATCCAGACTCCAGGCAATTCTGGATGCTGTTTACTTCAATGAAATACCGAATTTTGAGCTGGTTGCCGTGATCTGCCCCCAGCAGGGCTGTTATGCCATGACGCGCGCGCTCAGTGCGGGCATTCCCGCCTTTGTCGTCGATCCCGAGCTGTTCCCGAACAGTACCAGCCACAGCATGGCCGTCGCCAACAAGCTCAAGGACATGGATATCGAGCTGGTCATTCTGGCCGGCTATGACTGCCCGCTCGGTGTTGTGCCCTATCAGTTCCGGAACCGTATCATTGGGACCTATCCCGCCCTTTATCCCGCCTTCAGCGAGGAAGACGGCGATCCGGTCGAACTGGCTCTGGAAACCGGCCTCAAAGTGACGGGCGCCACTTCCTTTTTCTCGGACGGTGACGGCCGCGTCCGCGCCGTCATCATGCAGCGCTCGATCGAGGTCAATCCGGACGACACCGTGCAAAGCCTCTCCGCCCGCCTGATGGAAGAATGCGAGTGGCCGCTGCTGAATGAATCGGTTTCCCTTTTCTGTGCCGGCCGGCTTTCCGTGCGCGGCAGGCGCGTGGATATCATTCCCCTTCCGGGTGAAGAGGAATCGGAATAAAAAAATGTCGGCAAAGACGCCGGGCAGCTCGCAGGAGCTGCCCGGCGTCTTTGTGTTCCGGATTCTTACCGGAACAGCCCGGCAAGATACTCCGCCAGCTGTCCGATATAGGCAGTATACACCTCAATATAGGTGTTCAGATGGTAATCGTTATTCAGACTCTGCAGGATCCTGTCGGTATCCGCCCCGGTCAGCACCCCGACGCCGAAGCACACACAGCCGAGCAGAATGGCCGCTGCCGCAATGATGAGAATGATTCTCCAGCCGTTTTTCATATTGCCGGCACCTCCTTGCTGCACCACTTCCGGCCGAGTTCGATCACCGAGCGCACCAGACTGACCATCACTCCGCCGATCAGCCAGATGGTAATCCACAGGAAGACCAGCCCCAGGGCCAGGGCGATCAGGGATGCGCCGAACAGCATCAGCACATCGGCCAGCACGGCAAAGCCGCTGAAGGCCGCAAGAATCAGGGTAACGCCCAGCGCGATCATGCCGATGGCCACGCTGAGACTCAGCAGCGTCGGGATCAGCAGCAGGGCCAGCAGCAGCAGGGTAACCGGGATTGCCGCGATCACAAACAGGATCAGACGCGGGACATCGGTTACCGTCTCCATCGGAACCGTGCGGCGTCTCTTCCTCGGGCTCTCTTCGGCCGGCTCTTTCGTCTGCCTGGCGACGGCTTCCGTCTTTTCCTCGGGAAACAGTTCCTGGACCGTCTGAACCAGGTCCTTTTTCTCTTCCTCCGGCGCCTCATCCTGTGCCGGGGCGGACTCTTCCGCCGCTTCTGCCGGTTCAGCAGTTTCCTCCGAAGCCTCCGCCGTCTGACCGGCCTCTTGCGCATCCGGTGCGGGTTCTTCCGGCTCTTCCTCATCGAAAGTAAAGCTCAGAATCGGCACTTCCCTGTCCGAACCCGACGGACGTCTGGCCCACTCCGGCTCCGTTTCCGTTCTTTCTTCCTCATCGGCCCGTGCACCCCGGCGCTCTCCTGCCCCGGGCAATGCTTCCGGCGTTTCTCCGTCAGGCTCTTCCCCTTCCGGTTCCGGCGGGTTTTCCCCCTCCGTTTCCGTGCCCGGAGTCTCTTCCTCTTCCGGCCTGTCAGAGGGCAGAATGATCTGAAAGTTCTGCGTGTCGCTCAGGAGCACCTCGGCCTTCGGAACGACCGGCTTTTTTACCTCCGGTTTTCCGGGATCCACTCCGAGATCGAAGAAGCTGACCTGATCCTCTGCCTGGCCCTGTTCGGGGTCTTCTTCCGGAAACAGTTCGTCAAAGATCCGGTTGATCGCCAGCACAAAGGGCGGGATGTCATCGCCGTCTTCGGCGCCGTCGCCCTTTTTCTGCGCGGAAACCGAGAGTTTTCTCTCTTTTGCGTCGTAGGCACGGGCGATCACAACGGCCTGCCGTGTCGGCGACATCAGGTGCTGGATCAGCCCCTGATCGTCCTCGGCGATGTCGAACATTCTTTCATACATCTTGAGCGCCCGCTGCCGGTCTTCATCATACATGAAGGTCAGCAGCTTGGAAAGCTCCGTCATGAACTGCTGTCTGGTAATGAAACTCACCTCCGAACCTCTCGGATCCGCCCGGCCGCCGCAGCCTGTCTGTTCTTTCGGACGCCTGTCCCTCGGCCCTGCCGGACATACATTAATATATTATATCGTTTGTCCTTTGGGAGGTCAAGGAAATTCTTTGTTCTTCGGCTTTTCCCGGCATTTTCAGGCCTTGACAAGCCGGGGCGGGAAGCTTACAATGTGGAAGATTCGCGGCCTGCAGCCGCACGAAAGAACGGAGAATACTTATGGCTAAAGAGAAAAAAGTAGAACAGATTACCGATATGGAGACCGATTTCGCCCAGTGGTATACCGACATCTGCCGCAAAGCCGAGCTGGTCGAGTATGCCTCTGTCAAGGGTTTTACCATTCTGCGCCCCTACGGCTATGCCCTCTGGGAGAACATGCAGCAGACCCTGGACGCCGCCTTTAAGGCCACCGGCCACGTCAACGTGGCCATGCCCGTGCTGATTCCCGAGAGCCTTCTGAAAAAGGAAGGCGAACTGGTCAACGGCTTTGCGCCCGAGGTTGCCTGGGTTACCATGGGCGGCAGCGAACCGCTGGAAGAGCGCCTTGCCTTCCGTCCCACCTCCGAGACCATGTTCTGTGACCACTGGTCCCGGGTTCTGCACTCCTACCGCGAACTCCCCATGCTCTATAACCAGTGGTGCTCGGTCATCCGCTGGGAAAAGACCACCCGTCCTTTCCTGCGTTCCCGTGAGTTCTGGTGGCAGGAAGGCCACACCATCCACGAGACTGCCGAGGAGGCAGAGCAGGAAACGCAGCAGCAGCTGAACACCTATGCCGATTTCTTTGAAAAGGTCCTTGCGATTCCGGTGGTGCGCGGCCGCAAGACGGATAAGGAAAAGTTCGCCGGTGCCGAGGCCACCTACACGGTGGAATGCATGATGAAGGACCACAAGGCCCTGCAGGGCGGAACCTCCCATTACTTCGGCGACAAGTTCTCCCGCGCCTATGACGTCACCTTTACCGGGCGCGACAACAAGCTTCAGTACCCCTTCCAGACCTCCTGGGGTGCCTCTACCCGTATGATCGGGGCGGTGATCATGGCCCACGGCGACAACAACGGCCTGGTTCTCCCCCCGAAGATTGCCCCCATCCAGGTCGTTCTGGTCCCGGTCGCCGCCCATAAGCCGGGTGTCACCGAAAAGGCGCAGGAGCTGCTCGGGCGGATTCAGGCCGCCGGCATCCGCGCACAGGCCGATTTCTCGGACAACAGCCTCGGCTGGAAGTGCGCCCAGTATGAGATGAAGGGCGTTCCCCTGCGGCTCGAGCTCGGTCCCCGCGACATCGAGAACAATGTCTGCGTCGCCGTCCGCCGTGACAACGGCGAAAAGACGACCGTCTCGCTGGATGAGCTGGAGGCCAGACTTCCCGCGCTTCTCGATGCCGTGCAGCAGGGCCTGTATGACGCCGCCCTGAAGAACCTACAGGAGCATATTTTCCCGGCTTCCAGCATCGAAGAGGCGAAGGCACTGCAGAGCGAGCACGGCGGCTTCATCAAGACCATGTGGTGCGGTGAAGAGGCCTGCGAGCAGAAGATGAAGGAAGAGGGCGGCATGACCTCCCGCTGCATCCCCTTCCGGCAGGAGCAGCTCAGCGAGACCTGTGCCTGCTGCGGCAAGCCGGCAAAACATATGATCTACTGGGGCATCGCCTATTGATTCCGCATTCGTCATTTCTGCCTCCGCCGATCCGGCGGAGGCTTTTTTGAATCTGCCGCGGGCGAAAAAAACCTTGTATTCTAACCGGTTTTGCGGTATCCTTTCAGCATCCCCCAACAGAAAGAGATGATCATAATGAGCAAACTGACCCTGGAACGCGCCAAGGAGATTCTCCCGAAGCATACCACCGAACAGCACCTGTTTGTCCACGCCGCCTGCGTCAGCGCGGCAATGGGCGCCATGGCCGAAGCTTTCGGCGAGGACAGGGATCACTGGGAGGCCATCGGCTGGCTGCACGATGTGGATTATGAGAAGTATCCTTCCACCGAAGAGCACTGCCATCATGTGCGCGAGCTTCTGGAGCCGGAAGGCGTTGACGAAGAGGATATCCGCAGCATCATCTCCCACGGCTGGGGTCTGACCTGCAATGAGGTCAAACCGGAAAGCAATCTGGAAAAGAGTCTGTTTACCGTGGACGAGCTGACCGGCATCATCCACGCCTACGCTCTGATGCGGCCTGAGGGCATGGACGGCATGAGCGTGAAGAGCTTCCGGAAGAAATACAAAGACCGGAAATTCGCCGCCAAATGCGACCGTGCCGTGATCGAGCAGGGCTTTTCGATGCTGGGCATGGATCCCGCCGTCGTCATGCAGCGCTGCATCGACGGCATGACCGCCCATAAGGAAGAGATCGGTTTTTAAAGCTTCCGGTAATTGATTTGGAGGGGTGCAAATGGACACCTGGCAGCGGCATCAGCATATTTTCCGTCTGATTAACAGGACGATATCTCATCCGATCTGCCAAAAATTCAACATGACCCACGAGGATCTTCATGTTGACGGCCCGATTCTGCTGGTTCCGAACCATGCCAGTGCCTGGGACCCGCTGCTGGTCGCCGCCAGTCTGCGCGACAAACAGGTCTACTATGTCGCCAGCGAGCATCTCTTCCGTCTCGGTCTTGTTTCCCATGTGATCGACTATCTGGTAGCGCCGATACCCCGGCGGAAAGCCTCTACCGGCATGGACACGGTCAAGGCCTGCCTGCGCCATCTGAAGGCCGGACACTCGGTCTGTCTGTTTGCCGAGGGCGAACAGTGCTGGGCCGGGCAGAACAACCCCATTTTCCCCGCCACGGGGAAGCTTGCCAAAAGCTCCGGCGCCACGCTGGTCACCTATCGTCTGGAGGGTGCCTATCTGAGCCTTCCCCGGTGGGGACGGGGCATCCGCAGAGGCCGTGTTCACGGGCATCCGGTCGGGATCTATCCCCCGGAAGCGCTCCGGGACATGAGTGCCGAAGAGGTCAACGACCTGATCACCCGGGACATCCGCGAGGACGCCTGGGAGCGGCAGCGGCAGGAGCCCGTCCCCTACCGCGGAAAGAACCGCGCCGAGGGGATGGAGCGCGCGGTGTTTCTCTGTCCGCGCTGCAGGCGCATCGGAACCCTGCGGACAAAGGGGAACCGGATTTTCTGCTCCTGCGGACTGGACCTGGAATACCTGGAAACCGGCTTCTACCGGCCGGATCATCCTTTCTCGGAGATCGCCGAGTGGGATCTCTGGCAGAAGGAAGCCCTGCGCAGCCGGGACTTTACCCGGGAAGGTCCGGACGGGCTGTTCTTTTCCGACGGCGGCGTCAGCCTGTATCGCCTCGGCGCCGGGCATCAGGAAGAGCTTCTCGGCAGCGGGGACCTGCTGCAGTATGAAGACCGGCTGGAATGTGCTGGCTTCCGCTTTCCGCTGAAGGACATCAGCAGTATGGCCGATGTGCTTGCCGGCCGTCTGCTGCTGAGCGCGCACGGGGAATATTACGAAATCCGCTCGAAGACCCCTGTCTGTTTTCGCAAATACCTGGAAATCTGGAGGGAAAAATAAGCGATGGATTATTCTGCTGCCAACCACGCCCTGTGGAATATCATTATCCAGATGGGCCTGATTGCCGGTGCGATCCTGCTGGCAAACCTGCTTCGGCAGAGAGTCAGCCTGATCCGCAGAAGTCTCATTCCGATCGCCGTACTCGGCGGTTTCCTGCTGCTGATCGTCAAAATCATCGGCCTGGTGGACCTGGATGAGGATCTTCTCGAGATGCTGGTCTATCACGGCATTGCCCTCGGCTTCATCGCCATGAGTCTGCGTGTCCCGTCGGCAAAAGACCTCGCCAGGAAGGGTGACCTGACCGGCCTGAAATCGGGCGCCGTCATCGTCAGCACCTATCTGGTGCAGGGCCTGACCGGTCTGCTGATCACGCTGCTGCTCGGCTATACCGTCATGCCCCGTCTTTTTAAGGCGGCCGGCATGCTGCTGCCCATGGGCTTCGGCCAGGGCCCCGGGCAGGCGAACAACGTGGGCTCGAGCTATGAGGCGCTCGGCTTCGCAGGCGGGCGTAGCTTCGGTCTGGCGATCGCCGCCGCGGGCTATCTCGTCGCCTGCATCGTCGGCGTGGTCATCCTGAATGTTCTCTCGCGCAGGGGAAAGATCGGCAAGACCCGCTCTGCGGCTGAAGAGGAGCCGGATGCCGATTTCTTCCAGAGCGAGGATGAGATCCCCATCTCCGATTCCATTGACAAGCTGTCGGTTCAGTTTGCGATGATTCTGCTGGTGTATCTGGCAACCTATCTGACCGCCTGGGGCCTGACCTCCGGGATTGCGGCGCTCTCCCCGGGTCTTGCCAAAACCGTCAACACCCTGATCTGGGGCTTCAATTTCATCATCGGCTCCGCCCTTGCCATCCTGCTTCGCGTGCTGCTCGAGCGCGGCAAGCGCTCCGGCCTGATCCGGCGGCAGTATCAGAACAATTATCTGCTCAACCGCCTCTCCGGCTTCTTCTTCGACGTGATGATCGTCGCCGGCATTGCCTCCATCAACCTTGAGGACATCCGCGGCCTGTGGCTGCCCTTTATCCTGCTGGTCGTCTTCGGCGCCGCCGCCACCTGGTTTCATCTCTCCGTTGTCTGCAGGAAGGTCTATCCCGATTACTATTATGAAGGCCTGATCTCGATGTTCGGCATGCTCACCGGCACCATCAGTTCCGGTGTCCTGCTGCTGCGCGAGATCGACCCGGATCTTGCCACGCCCTCGGCCAACAACCTGGTCATCGGCAGCAGCTTTGGCATCATCCTCGGCGCGCCGGTCCTGATCCTGGTGGGCCTGGCGCCGAAGTCCGACCTCTTCTGCTGGATGGTCGTCGGGCTTGTGCTGGTCTATCTCGTTCTGCTGTATCTGCTCATCTTCAAAGCCCACAGAAGAAAAAAGTGAAAGAAGCTCCGCGTTTTCTGTTTGCGCCGATGGAGGGGCTTACCTATGCCGCCTTCCGCACGCTCCATCACGAGCTCTTTCCGGGCGCCTCCGAGTATTTCACGCCCTTCATCGCCCCCGACCGGGAGGGCAGCTTCAAAAAGAAATATCTCAAAGAGCTGACGGCCGGTGTTCCCTCCGTTCCTCAGCTGCTTGTAAACAGCGCCGAAGCGTTCAACGCGACGGCGCTGAAGCTCTATGATCTCGGATTCCGGGAGATCAATCTCAACACCGGCTGCCCCTCCGGCACCGTCTATGCCAAGCACAAGGGGGCGGGCATGCTGCGGGATCTGAACACCCTGGATCAGATCCTGGATTCCGTCTGTGAGCAGGCGCAGCAGCTCGGGATGCGCATCAGCGTCAAGACGCGGATGGGCGATCACAGCACGGCCGAATTCCCGGACATTCTGGAAGTCTTCAACCGCTATCCGCTCTCCCGCCTGATCGTGCACGCGCGCTGCCGGGACGATTTTTATCAGGGCCCGCCGGATCTGCAGGGGTTCCGTGACGCCGCAGGCCGCTGTCTCTGCCCGCTCGTATTTAACGGCAGCATCGCATCGCCGGGCAGCCTGGACCGCCTTCTGAACACCGTGACAGTCGACGCGGTCATGATCGGCCGCGGTGCCGTCGCCGATCCGGCCCTGTTTCGCGAGCTTTCCGGCGGTCCTCCCCTCTCTTCGGAGGAGCTGTCCGTCTTTCTCGACCGGCTGACCGCCCGGTGGCTTGCCGACGGTCTTGGCCCGGCGTTCACACTGGAACGGATGAAGGCTCTCTGGTTCTATATGAAGGACCTCTTCCCCGACGACAAATCGCAGATCAAAGCGATTCTGAAGGCAAAAAGCCTGGAGGAATACCGCCCTGCCGTGTCCTCTCTCCTGTGCTCCTCCGCCCCGCAGCCTCTGCGGTAAAAAACATCCCGGCCGGACCTGCCAAAAGCTGTCCTGCCGGGATGTCTGTCTGTTTTGCGCTTATTCTTTTGCCTCCGGATATTCGCTGCAGAGCAGGCGATAGGGCGCCTCATCCTCTTCGATGACCGGGAAGCGGCCTACCGGCGGGTTGAAGCGGTTGTCGCTGTTGTCATCGTTGCACTGGCTCACTTCGCCCAGCAGCACCGGTCCCGTCCCGGGGACCACCTCAAAGTCGTGATACAGCTTCTGTGTAATGCTGATGCTCTGTCCAGGCTCGAGGACGATCTGGGTGCCGGCCGGGACGGTCCGCGTCTCCCCGTCCGTGTGAACGGTGACGGGAGTCTCCCTGTCCAGCTCTTCCTTTTCGTCCGCATTGTACACACGGATCAGCACCGTGCCGCCGCCGCGGTTGATGATGTCCTCCATTTTGTACCAGTGGAAGTGCATCGGGGAATACTGCCCCTCCTTCAGGTAGAGCAGCTTTTCGGCATAGGGCTTCGGATAGCGGTCTTTTTTCTTCAGGTTGCCGTTTCGCAGGGTAATCAGCGAAAAGCCCACCTCATCGAAACGGCCGAGGCCGTAATCCGTGATATCCCATCCGAGCATGTTGTCCCGGACCTCGTCAAACTCGTGCCCCTTCTGCTGCCACTCCTCCGGTGTGAAATAGCAGAAGGGCGGCAGCGCGATCCGATAATCGCGGATCATGCCTTCCATCTCTTTCAGCGCTGCGTTGATTTCACTGCGTTTCATGCTGTTCTCCTCCGTCCTCACGTTTCTGCCTCCCCCGCCGAGCAGGGGAGGCATTTCTTATCCTTCGACCCGGTATGAACGCAGTATAGCACAAAAGCGCCCGCCTGTACAATCCGCAGCTGAGAAAATGTTCAAGAAAAATGCCCTGAAAACGCAAAAACCGGGCAATTTTTGACGCCTTTATTGATTCTCTTCCGAGTATAATTTTTCATAGTGGGCGCATTGTCCCCCTTGTTTCGAAAAAAGTCCGGGAAATCTTCCGAGAAAGCGGGAATTCCTCGCTTCCGGACGCCCGAAATCATTGAGATTCCCTGCGGAATATGGTATACTGGATTACTTACATCTACTGAATCCTTGCGGGGCTGTAAATGAAGAAAGAAAAAGCTGCTCCCAAAACGGCAGAAACGAAAAAAAAGAAGAAATCCAACTGGACTACCTGGCTTTTGATCCTGATCCTGCTTTTCGGCGCTGCGATCATGGCCTACCCGACAGTCAGTGACTGGTGGAACTCCTTTCACGCATCCCGCGCCATTGCCTCCTATTCCAGCACGGTCGAGAACACGGACTCGGAAAGACTGAATGCGATGCTGGAGGCGGCGCGTGCCTATAACCAGACGCTTCTGACCAAGGAAAACCCCTATGTCATGACGGACGAGGACCTGGAAGAATACCGCTCTCTGCTGGACCTTTCGGGCACCGGGATCATGGGCTACATCACCATCAAGTCCATCGGCGTCTATATCCCCATCTATCACGGCACCGAGGAGTCCGTTCTCCAGATTGCCGTCGGACATCTGGACTGGACCTCGCTTCCGGTCGGCGGCGAGAGCACGCACACCGTCCTCTCGGGCCACCGCGGTCTGCCGAGTGCCAAGTTGTTTACCGACCTTGACCAGGTCAAGGAAGGCGACCAGTTCTCCATCACGGTGCTCAACCAGATGATCAGCTATGAGGTGGACCAGATCCGCATCGTCGAGCCCGGCGATATTTCCGAGCTGGGCATTGTCCCCGGACAGGACTACTGCACCCTTGTTACCTGTACCCCCTACGGCATCAACACCCACCGCATGCTGGTCCGCGGCCACCGCGTCGCCAACGAATCGGGCGACCTGGTTGTGACGCCCGAGGCCTATCGGATTCCAAACTATCTGACCATCCCGGCCGTCGCGATCCCGCTGCTGTTCCTGTTCCTGATCGGGATGCTCATCTACTACCGCATCAGCAATGCGAAAATGAAGAAGAACGATGTATACCGGCTGATTGAAGAAGTCACCGAGGAGAGACCCTCCTCCGACACAGGCAAAAAGAAAGCCGGAAGACGAAAGAAGGAGTGACCGCCCATGAGAATGAAATCCCGGCGAACCCTTGCAGTCCTGCTCAGCATGATTCTGCTGCTCGCCCTCGCCCCGTCGGGCTTTGCAGTTGATCTGGATCCAGGCATAAACTCGGTAACTGTAGAGTGTGTCCCCCAGGGTTCCGACTTTGCGGAAGATCTTGCAACTGCCACCATTCAGGCAGATCTCTATCTGCTGGCTCCGGCTGTGCGATACGAGGAACCCTATGAAAACGTCGACTCCTATACCTACCAGGTTCCGGAAGAAGGCACGGTTTTCCATGATCTGCTGAAGACACTGACCGAAGAGCTGAATGGTGCAGACACGCCGGAGGTCCCTCCCGCGGAGAAGGATGTATTTGATCAGTTTGAGCATTATGCACAGGATTTTGCTAAGATCGTGCTCGACAGCAGCTATACGCCAGATCCGGACAGATTTAAATCCGCAACCGCTGTTGCCGGGAAGACGTTTATCAACGTTCCGAACTTGGACGCTGGCCTGTACCTGCTCATTATCCGCGGACAGGAACTAACTGAGAAGGATTCCTCTGATCATCCCGAGAAAGTCTATGTGAAGAAAACGGAACAGGCTTCCAGCGATGAGAATGGTGCCGCAACTACGCTTTTTACCACCCGTGTTCTCACGGAGGACTATGAATACCTTTTCAAGCCGCAGCTGTTCACACTTCCGACCAAGCTTGATAAAAATGTGCAGCAGTATAATACCGCCTATGGAGAATGGGAAAATCAGCTTTCGATCTATGCCAAGCCGACCCGCGTGGCAAACAACGGTGATCTCAAGATTATCAAGAATGTCAACAATCCCGGTCCGGATCCCGTCGACTTTGTGTTCGAGGTTACGTGGAAGGATAAATCCAACAACGACGTGACTAAGGTCGTCACCATGACCTTCAAGGGAGACACCAGAAAGGAATATACCTTGGTGAACACCGTCCCCGTCGGTACGGAGGTCACCGTGACCGAGGTCCACAGCGGCATTGGCTATACGGCAGTTACCGGTCCGCAGACGGTCACCATTCAGGCCCCGGCGGCGGCCACGGCAGACGGCGAAACCGCAGCGGTTCGCAACGTCGTCGAGTTTACCAACGACCACACCGGTCCCGGCGGCGGCCACGGCATTCTGAACCGCTTTACGGCCGGCAGCAACAGCAGCTTTGACGGCGTCGGGTTCAATGACAGTGAGGCCGCCGACGCCAATAAGCCTTTGGCCGGCTGAAGGAGGGGACTATGAAAAAACGCACCTTGATTCTGGCTGTGCTCGCCGTCGTGCTGGTGCTTAGCGCCAGTATCGGCAGCGCCGTCGCCTACTTCACCACCTATGCCACCGCCCGCGGCGGCTATGTGATCCACCTGGGCGGGCGGACCGAGATCGAAGAGGACATTGTCAACAACCGCAAAACCGTCCGGATTTTCAACCGGGCCCAGTCCGATGAGGACATCGGCAAATATCCCGTCTTCGTCCGTGTGAAGGCCTTTGCGGATTCCGACGGCACCCTGGATTATGACGCCAACGCCGGCAGTCTCTGGCAGCCGAAGAACGACGGCTACTGGTATTATCAGAAGCCTCTCTATGCCGGGACAGCAGCCCATCCCGAAGGCGCAGTAACCGATCCCTTTGTTGTCACCATCAATCTGAACCGGGCGCTGAAAGAGGGCGAAGAACTGGATGTCATCGTTGTCTATGACAGTGTCGCCGCCGTGTTCAATGCCGACGGCTCGCCCGACCTGGATACCGCCTGGGCAACCGGCGATATCCAAGTTGTCAATCCGTAAACAGGGAGGAACATGCTGATGAAAAAAATCCGTCGTTCCCCCGTTGTGGCGGGGCTCCTGTTCCTGCTGGCCGTCGTGCTGCTCTTTGCCGGCAGCGTGGGCGGCACCCAGGCCGCACTGCAGATCTATTCCAGCGACTATATTTCCGCGTTTGAACTGGACCATATCGGCATCACCCTGTACGAGAACGGAACGCCGGTCTCCTTCCGCAATCCTGGTTCTGAAGACCCTCGAAGACGACCCCTCGTTCCAGATCGGCAGGAAATATCCCTTTGTCATCACCTGCAAGAATACCGGCACCATTGACCACTATCTCCGCGTGACGGTTTACAAGTACTGGGTTCAGGTCGGCGAAGACGAGAAGTTCGGCCTGAAGGGCTGGTTCCACGGCCTCAGCAGCAATACGGAAAAGCTGCTGGATGAGGAGAAACACAGTCCGGCCACCATTCACCTCGGCTATAACGGCAGCGAGAACGGGATGTATACTATTACACCGGTATCCTGCCTGTGGGCGGCGAAACCGCACCGCTTTTTGACACCCTGTGGGTGGATTCGAGCGTTGCGAAATCGGTTATCACCAAAACTGTCGGCAGTCTGACCACCTACACCTATGCCTACGACGGTTACGGCTTTGTGGTGCAGGCCGAGGCCGACGCCGTCCAGACACACAATGCCAAAGCTGCGATCCGCAGTGCCTGGGGTCTGCAGAGCGATGCCATGACCTCGCAGATGAACATCCCGGCTGAATGAAGGAGGGAAACATGAGAAAGAAACTGTTATGTCTTCTGCTGGCCCTTCTCCTGCTGTGCAGCATCTCTGTCCTCGCCTCCGCCGAGGCGCTGGCCGGCGATGTCACCTTTACTGCCGCCGGCAGAATGGAAGAAGAAAACTTCAATGTCGACCAGGTTTTCAGCGGCCTGGAGCCCGGTGATGAGAGAAGTTATACCGTTTATGTCCACAATCGGCACCCCCAGACGACCCGCTGGTACATGTCCAACGAAGTGCTCAAGTCGCTGGAGGAGAGCGCCGCGGCCGGCAAGATTCTCGGCGGTGCCTACAGCTATAAACTGACCTGGAACGGCCCCGGCGGCAGTCAGGTCATCTACGACAGCACCAGCGACGATCAGCAGCATGTCAATTTCGTCGGCGGTGATGAAGGCTTTGACAACCGGGTCGGTCTGCATGAGGCGACCAGCAATCTGGAGGACTTCTTCTTTCTGGATACGCTGAACAGCGGGGAGAGCGGCGTGGTCACGCTGACGGTCTCCCTGGAGGGCGAAACCCAGGGCAACATCTATCAGAACACCGCAGCCCGTATCCAGATGAACTTTGCCGTCGAGCTGAAGGACGCCGGCGGAAAGACCGCCGTCAAGACCGGTGATGAGAACAACCTGACGCCCTACTATATCGGGATGGTCGTGACGGGTCTCCTGTTCCTGTATCTGGCGCTGGATGCCCTGACGGACCGGATGTATAAGAAAGGCAGGGGCTGAGCCGTGAAACAGGGAAAAAAGCTTCTGCTGATACTGCTTGCGGTCATCTTTGTCATCGGGGTCTTCCCGGTCTCGGCCCAGGCGGAAAACCGTCAGTATGTGGTCCGCGTTTCCGCCGGGAACAAGGGGACCATTCCCGGTTATGACAATGCGCCGTATTCGGTCACGCTGCCCTACGGCAGCACTCTGCCGATTCCCGACGCCGTCCCGGCTGACGGCTATTATGTAAAGGGTATCAAGGAGAGCGGGAAAGACACCTTCATGACCGGGTATCGTGTCACCCAGGATCAGGACTTTATCGTCGTCTACGGCGTCAAGGGACGTGAAGTCCGCTATGTCATCCGTTATCTGGAATACGGAACCAATACGGTTCTCGCGGAAGAGCAGACCTTCTATGCCGACCCGGGCGACAAGCCGGTTTCCTCCTATATCTATATCGAGGGCTACCAGCCTTATCTCCGCACCACCAAGACCCTGGTGGAGGATGAGAGCCAGAATGTCCTGTTTGCCTATTACACTGTGATTCCTGCCCCGGCGGCCGCAGCTGCCGGCGGTGGCGGTGGCGGCGGCGGTGCAGCCGCGGGCGGCAATGCCAATGCCGGCGCAAACGCCAATGCGGGTAACGGCAATGCCGGTGCAAACGCCAATGCCGACAACGCCAATGCCAATGCCAACACGGACAACAATGCCAATGCGGCAGCCGGAACCGATAATAATACTGCCGCCCCGACACAGCCGACTACCCCGCCGCAGGCCTATGCCCAGCTGGAGGATATCCAGGACCTCGACGTGCCTCTGGCCTCCTTTGAGGACATTATCGGCTCCACAGGCAGCACCGGCACTACCGACAGCGCCGATGAGCCGACCGTCGGTCCGGGCGCTTCTGCAACGATCCAGCAGAACACCAGGCCCAAGCTTCTCCCGAAGGGTCTGCTGATCTTCTTCATCGTGCTGTTCTTCTGCCTGATTGCGCTGCTGTACTGGTATCTGCTCTTCTACCGGAAAAAGAAAAAGTACGCGGATGTAGAGGTCGTCACCTTCGCCGAGGACGAAGAGGAGGATGACGATTTCGATATCGAAAGCTTCCGCAGCAGACACAACAAGAACAAGAGCGATGAGTAAGAAATCTTCTACCGGCAAGCGGCCTGAAAAAAAGGGCGGGAAATTCTTTCCCGCCCTCTGCAATATCATCGGGACCTTTCTCCTGCTGCTGGTGATCGCTGTCAGCCTGCCCCTCACCCTCCCCCGCCTTCTCGGTGTCGAGGCCTATCATGTGGAAACCGGAAGCATGGAGCCGGCCATCCCGGTCGGCAGTCTCGTCTATGTTGACCCCGTCTCCCCCGAGACGCTCGAGCCCGGCGACATCGTTGCCTTCCGCAGCAACGAGACGGTCATTACCCACCGTGTGGTGGAAAACCATTATTTCTACAGCGAACTCATCACCAAAGGTGATGCCAACGAAAAGGAAGACATCAACCCTGTCCGCTATGACGAGGTCATCGGCCGGGTCACGGTCCACTTCCCGGTCATCGGGCGCTTTCTGAGCATCTACGAACTGCCGGTGACCCGAATCTACATGCTGTGCCTTGCCGCCTGCGGGGTGATGCTGAACCTGCTCGCCGGACGCATCCGCACCCGGCAGGAGCAGAAGTTTCAGGAACAGCTGGAAGAGTATGACCGGCGGCGTGCCAAAAAGGCCCGGGCCGACCTGGATGAGGTTTACAAAGGCGAGTCTCTCCCCCCCTCTCAGCAGCGCGAAACGGCGTCCTCCGGAAAGGCGAAGGGAGGGAAAAAATAAACCCGCATGTGGAAGCATATTCGAAGAATCCTGATGGTCCTGCTCGCCTGCGTGTTCCTGTTCTGCGGCGCCACCGTCGCGGTGGTCCAGCACCAGTACCAGGTGAACAAGCGCCTCTACCGCGAGGCGGCCTCCTCCTTCACGACCCAGACCGGCACGGTGCCGTCGGGTCCGTCTCTTTTTAAAAAAACAGATCCCGGCGAGCTCTCGCCGGAAGCGGAACCCGGTGAAATGGCTCCGATCGAGGTGGATTTTGAGGCGCTCCGGAAGGTCAATCCCGATGTGATCGGCTGGATCTACTGCCCGGATACCGTGATCAATTACCCGGTGATGCACGGCGAGACCAACGACACCTATCTCCATCACAGCTATGACGGTACCTACAACGCCTCCGGCTCCATTTTCGAGGATGCGCGAAACGGCCGCGGCTTCGTCGATCCGGTCAGCATTCTCTACGGCCATCACATGGCCAGCGGCGCGATGTTTGCCACCCTGGACCTCTGGCAGGCCGTCGATTATTTCTACGAGCATCCCGTCATGTGGCTGCTGACGCCGACCCGGGATTACAAGGTCGAGCTCTGCAGCGCCTACAACACCTCGGCCTACTCGGATACCTACAGCTTCTTCACCGCGCATGATTTTGCCTTTGCCGAGTATCTTCGCATGGTGCTCTCCTCCTCCGTCATCCGCACCGGCGCCGAGGCCGACCCGAATGCCAATTACATTCTCATGTCCACCTGCGCCTATGTCTTCGAGGACGCCCGCTCGGTCCTGCTGGGCAAGCTCGTCCCCCTCGCCAGCGCCGGCGGCAAAGCCCTGACGCAATGAAAAACCCCCTCCCGGGGGTTTTTTCATTGCGGGGACTGTTTCCTCTTGGTTTCGGAATCAGGAGTCATAGCTGTACTTGGGGAACTTGTCGATCTCGTACGGAGCCTTCAGCGTATCCTTGCGCTCCATTTTGTCGTAGTGGTTCTTCAGGAAGGGTTCTACCACGCGGAACAGCAGCTTGCCGTCAAGGTCGAAGAAGAAAACACAGAACAGGGCCGCGTTTGCCAGCAGCAGGACGCCGCAGGCCTTCAGCAGAAATTTACCGAATTTGCACATATCGTTTCCTCCTTTTACCAGGTCATGGAATCGTCAAAGTCGAGCAGGGACGGATCCAGCGGCTCTTCATGCATGACGGTGGTCATATAATCGTTGATCAGGCTGCGGATCTCGGCACGGGACACGGTGCGGCTGTCGGGCAGGGCATGCGGGATCCAGAAGGCCTTGATGTTTCTGTCGCGGAACTCATCCTCGAACAGCCCGTGCAGCCCCTGCACGCCCTTGCACTGCAGCTGGTCGTACATGGCGACCATGTCGCAGTTGAACTTCTCCATGTACTCCCAGAGCTCGAACATGTGCTTCATGCCGCCGACGGCCATGCGGCGCATGGGTGCCCACAGATGATACTGGGCCATGTCCTCCAGGGCATGTTCGTACGAGTCGGTCCGGATCTCCATGTCGAACATCAGCGAGTCCATATTGATGACGACGTTCAGGCCCCAGCAGTTATAGGCCCAGGTGCACCAGTTGGAATAGTACAGCGGGGCACAGGACCAGGCGATCACACGGTGCCGCGTCTGCGGGAAGGTGTTGATCTTTTTGCTGACACACTTCTCCATAATCCTGCGAACCTTCCGGTCTGTAACATGCCAGATCTCCCAGTCTCCGTACTGGGTCTGATAGATGCGGTAGAGTGCCTGGGCAACACCGTTAATGGGGTAGTAGCTTGTCTTGGCATCAACTTCCCATTTCTCCCATTCAAAGCGCTGCAGCTCGTTCTGCTGCTCCAGCTTCCTGACCAGTTTGTCCCAGCTGAAGGGGATGCCGTACTGCTGCTCCACGAACTTCCAGAGCTCTTCGATTTCGCGGGCGCAGTACTTCTTGACCAGCGGGTCGTCAAACTGCATGGGCATCGGCAGCGAGAACAGCGGCTTGTCAAAGAACCAGTCCTGCAGCGTCGACGTCGACACGGAGGCGTCGCAGGCCTCGTTGCAGGTCACTACCGCGGGCGCGTAGTCGGGGACGTCGTCCAGCACAAAGATGCCGGCCTCGGCCTGGCACATGGGGCAGGGGTCACCCGGCAGACCGATGGACTGCACGGCGTCGATGTAGTTGAGAACCGTATGGCTGTTGACATGGCAGGTGACGAAGTACGGGATCATCTCCAGCGGGACATTTGTGATCTCGCCGTCCCAGGGATAGAACACACCGCCCCATACCGTCTCGTTGTGGGCGATCGTGTGCTTGTAGAGCTCGTTCTGCTTTCCGCCGTGCAGGCGGGTGTCGGCGGCGAACATGCGCTGGAACTGGCGGATGGTCGTACTGACCATGGCGCGGTAGTGCCAGGCAGAGGCCTTCATCGCTTCTCCGCGCATTCCTTCAAGGCCGCGGTCGAACCAGTGCAGAACCGGCAGATAGGTCTGGCCGACCCAGCGATAGCGCCAGACACCCTTGGCAAAGTTGAGCGGGCCGCCCATGACCATGACGTCTTTCACCATGAAAATATAGTTGTACAGCCAGATCATGTAAAAGTAGTACAGGGTATCCTTGACGCCGCGCCACTCTCTGTGTTTATACAGGTGGGTTTTTTCCTCGTGGAGATCACCGAGACGCCGGCCGCCCTCCTCCGCGCTGTGGGGCTTGCCGTACCAGAAGTCTCGGAGTGCTTTCTTGATATCTTTCTTCGCCATCTTACTTGCCCTCCTCCTGGATTTGCTTGATCTCAACGCTCTCCACAAAGGCCTGGAAGCGGGTGCGCAGCTGGCCGGAGGCGGAGTTGATGTATTCCTTTTCGATCGAGCAGACCGGCAGACCGAAATCGCGCCTCAGAATGACGGTGTCGATGACGCGTTCATAGCTCCAGTACTCACAGAACTTGTTGGAGGCGATGATGACGCCGTCGGCCTTGTATTCCTTTGCCAGCTCGGCGATACGGCGCTTTCTGGCACGCATCTCATCCTGCGGCATGAAGCGCGGGCAGTTGGAGGTTTCCAGGTAGTGCCTGGCGATTGCCAGCAGAGGGTCCTCACCTTCCGGAATATGGATGATCTGGCGGCTTTCCATGGATCCGTAGCAGTAGCGGTCACATACCACCCGGGCGCCGCAGCTTTCAATCAGCTTGGTAAACTCGGGGTCGTCGTTCTCCGAGCCCGCCAGAACGACCCTGCAGCGAAACTCCTTCTTCCGGTCCGGCTTACGGGTCTTCATTTCCTCCGCGGTCTCCCGCAGATACGGCAGGATGAGGTACTTCGGACAGACCAGCGAGACCACCGGTGATGGTCGGGTTGTCCAGCTTGCGGTAGTCGCCGATCTCGTTGATGAGCCGGCTGACCTCGTTCTGCTGCTCCACCGCCGCCAGGATCGCGGCGTCGGAGGTGTCGATGCCGAAGCGGGCCTTCAGCTCATCGAGCACATGCGCCCGGAGCTGATCCCGGAAGTGCTCATACGCGATCGGATTGTTCTTGAAGGGGACGTCGCTGAAGGAGCAGAAGAAATCGTTGTTGTCGATAATGCGCATATCCTTGACCGAGTCAAGATGCTTCTGCTCCAGATGCTCCTGGAAACGGCAGGTCGCCGTGCAGGTTTCTGTCGCCATCTGTGCATCAAGAAAGTTGAAGCCGCCTTCGAGCGCGCGCTCCAGCAGGCTTCTTGCATAGTGGCAGACACGTGCGGACATGTAGTAGGTTGCGATATCCGGGGAAGTGCAGCGCGGTGCTCTCAGGCGGACCGAAAAGCAGCCGGGCAGGTCGAGAAGCACTTCAGGCATGAAATAACAGGTATAGCCGATGGCCCTCTTTCCATCCGCCTTGGCCTTTTGGACCAGCTCGTTATTTGCTTCCTGAAGCAGGTTCTCAAAGTAGATCAGATGCTTGAGATCTCTCACAGAAAACCCTCCCAATGTTTTTTGCACCTGACGCCCTCATGGCAGCGCCAGGCCATTTCCGTACGGTAAGGACTGCAAAAAGGCGCAGAACCCTCCTTTCCTTTTTCATTATAACGGCCTGTCAAAGCCCTGTCAATCTTGTTTTATTGATAATATACAAAAAAAGTGTACAATCACCGGCTTTTCTTGCCATGTTGTACACTTTTTATCCTTTGTCTATACGCTTCTTTTTCAGGAGAAAAGGACCGTTTCCGCTGTTCAGTCTGTGCCTTTCCCCGGTCAATCGCCGCTTGGCCTTTACATCTTCTCCGGCGCGGAGACCCCGATGATGCCCAGTGCGATCTCCAGCACCCGCCGCACGCTGTCGCAGAGCGCCAGCCTTGCTTCCAGCACCCCTTCTTCCGCATCCTTGATGCGGCAGACCGTGTAGAACTTGTGGAAACGGGTCGCCAGCTCCGTCACATAGCGGTTCATGCGGCTGGGGTCATAGTCGCGCGCCGCCTGCCGGATTTCTTCGGGCAGGGCCGCCAGCTGCTTGATAAGCTCTCTCTCCTCCGGGGTGGTCAGCAGCGACGCATCCGCCGCCCCGTCCTCCGGCCGGTGCCCCTGGGCGGCGAGCGCCGCAATCAGGGTGCAGATCCGCGCATGGGCATACTGCACATAATACACCGGGTTTTCGCTGTCCTGCCGCACCGCAAGGTCCAGGTCAAACTCGACCGGGGACTCGGGCCGCGAGTTGAAGAAATAGCGCGCCGCGTCAACCGGCACCTCATCCAGCAGGTCGGAGAGCGCAATCGCCTTCCCTGAGCGTTTGGACATCGTGACGGGTTCTCCGTCCCGCATCAGCTTGACCAGCTGCATCAGCACGATGTCAAGGCGGTGCTCTCCGTCCAGATCCAGCGCGTCCATCGCGCCCTTCAGCCGGGCGATGTGCCCGTGGTGATCGGCGCCCCAGATGTTGATGGCCTTGTCAAAGCCCCGAACCTCCAGCTTGTTGCGGTGGTAGGCGATGTCCGCGGCAAAATAGGTATAGAAGCCGTTGCTGCGGCGCAGCACGTCGTCCTTCAAATCCAGCTTGGCAATGGCCTCTTCGCTCTTCCCTTCGGCCAGCATCTTGCTTCCCAGAATCTCGGCCGTGCGCAGCCAGAGCGCTCCGTCCTTCTCGTAGGTAAAGCCCAGCTCTGTCAGCCGGTCGACGGTCTCTTTGACGAAGCCGCTCTCGTGCAGCTCCGATTCAAAGAACCAGCGGTCATACTTCACGCCGTAGCGCAGCAGGTCCGCTTCCATCCTGGGGATGTTCCGCTTCAGGCCGAAGTCGGCCATGGCGGCGTGCCGCTCGCTCACCGGCTTCGAGAGCCAGCCGTCTCCCTCTTCCTCCAGGAAGGCCTTTGCCAGCTCGACGATGTCCTCGCCGTGATAGCCGTCCTCGGGAAAGGCCGGGGCCTGGTCCCCCAGCAGCAGCTGCTGATACCGTGCGTCGATGGACGTGGCAAACTTTTCGATCTGATTGCCCGCATCGTTGACATAGAACTCCCGGCTGACCTTCCATCCGGCAAAGCTCAGCACCGAGGCCAGCGCATCGCCCAGCACGCCGCCCCGAGCATTGCCCAGGTGCATCGGGCCGGTCGGGTTGGCGGACACAAATTCCACATTGACTGTCCTGCCCTGTCCGTCGTCGACATGTCCGTAGTCCATGCCCTCCTCACGGATCGCGTGCAGGACCGCCCCATACCAGCGGTCGGACAGACGGAAATTGATAAAGCCGGGCCCGGCAACCGAGACCGATGAGAAAAAGCTGTCCTCCAGACGGCTGTGTGCCGCCAGCGCTTCGGCAATCTTCCGCGGCGCCATGTGCAGCGACCGGGCGCAGACCATGGCGTGGTTGGCCGCAAAGTCACCGTTCTGAACGTCCTTCGGAATCTCTACCGTCCCGCTGAGGACGGCCCCCTCGGGAAGCTCGCCCGCCTTCGCCGCGTCCAGATACGCCTGCTGCAGCAGCGCATCGGCATTCTGTTTTGCCTGTTCAATCAGATTCGCCATTTTGTTTCTCCATCTCTTTTACCGAAATCCGGAAGTTGTTGTTCGCCACGAAAGCGTGCGACAGATCGGTGATATAATCGATCTCCACATCGCCGCCGTTTTCATTGAAATTGTGACGGATCCTGCGGGTGTCAATGCCCAGCATCATCTGGCCGTAGGGCGTGTCATAGGGAAAGGAATCGCGAAACCCCTCCCGAAAGACCATCCGTCCCGTCAGGATGCCGTCCCGGTCCACCACAACCTGATCCGGCATCACCATGACGCTGGTCCGCGTTCCCTCCAGGCCGGTCAGCTCGGATTCCTGATAGCTCAGGACCCCGACGCCGTCGTCGAAGAAATAGTAGCCCGCGGTATCGAATACCAGCGTGTTTTCTTCTTTTCCGCCGTCCTGCTGACGGTTCGAAATGGATATCCATACATCTTTCATCATTGCTGTGTTCTCCTGTTCCCCCTGATTCCTGCCTGTTCAGGTTTCCGGGACCGGCTGAGGGGGAATCGCCTCCGCCCGGATCTCTGTTTTTTCGCAGCCGAGAAAAAGCGCGGCCGCTTCGGAAAAGTCCTCTGCTTTCCCGCTGGTATAGTATACGGTCTTCCCGCTGCCGCCGGTCTGCTTTTCCTTCAGCAGCCGCGAACAGAGCGCCGCAGCACCGCTTTCTGCGGCGCTGACAAGCGTGATTTCCGGCCCCAGGAATTCTCTGACCGCTGCCTCGATGATCCCGTAATGGGTGCATCCCAAAAGCAGTGCTTCCGCCCTGATCTCCCGCACCGGCTGCAGATAGCGCGCAACCGCATCCCGCAGCAGCGCATCCTTCGGATCAATATGCCCGCTTTCGATCAGCGGTACAAAATCCGGGCAGGAAACCGCGATGACCTCTCGCCCCGGACAGGCCTCCTTCAGCGCCTTCTGATAACTGCCGCTGCGGATGCTTGCCTCTGTCGCGATCACGGCGATCGGCCCTTTTCCCTCCAGGCGCCGCATCCAGTCTGCCGACGAATACAGCACGCCGACCGTCGGAACCGGCCAGGCCTCCAGGAGGTCCCCGCAGTTGGACGACATCGTTCCGCAGGCAACCAGAATAGCCTTCACGTCATGAGACGAAATGAACGCGTAATTCTGCTCCGCCATACAGCGCAGCTGATTCAGGGACTTTTCCCCATAGGGCACACGGCCGCTGTCCGCAAAATAAACGATGTTTTCATCCGGCAGAAAGCGGCGCAGCGCACGCAGCGCTGTCAGGCCGCCGAGGCCGGAATCAAAGATGCCGATCGGTCTTGAGTCCATGTTTTTCTCCGATTCTCTGTTCTTATGACGACACAGTATACCCCAAACCTGCAGGGTTTACAAGCATTTTCCTCTGAAAAGTCTGGATTTTTCCCCTGCGGCAGAGTATAATACCCCGCAGTCACGAAGGAGGCGTTTTCATGCACGATGAACTGACCAGAGAAGATATCCGCAAAATGCAGGAGGAGCTCGATTACCGCCGGCTTGAGCTGATGCCGGGCCTGATTGAAGAGGTGAAACGCACCCGCGCTTTCGGTGATCTGAGTGAGAATTTTGAATACAAGGCCGCCAAACAGGCTCAGAACAAGAATCGCAGCCGGATCCGCTATCTGGAGGGGATGATCAAAACCGCAAAGATCATCGAGGACCGTTCCGGCGGCGACACGGTCGGGCTTTTCGACGAAGTGACGATCTATCTGCCCGAGGATGACGAGACCGAGGTCATTCGCGTGGTCACCACCGTCCGCTGTGATCCGCGCAAAGGCCTGATCAGCCGGGAATCGCCCTTCGGCAAACAGGTTCTCGGGAAGAAGGTCGGCGACCGTTTCCGGGTGCAGGTGAATGAACATGTCGGCTACGAGGCCGAGATCCGTTCCATCGTCAAAGCCGAGGATGACGGTTCGGTCCCCCTGCTGCAGTATTGATGGCTTGAGGCGGTCTCAAAGCACTGATCAGCCCCTGTCAAGGTAGACAAGCAAAATAAATAATAGAGAGATTCACGGCACTACGGTGCCGTGGGACCCGCAGATTCTGTATCGCTACTGCGT
>ONGJ01000146.1 GCA_900317375.1 uncultured Eubacteriales bacterium | reverse complement strand
AGCAAGCAGAATCAGGGGCAGAAAGAAGTTTTTTTTCATTTTACACTCCCGTTTCCATTCGGAATGTGGTATAGTAATGACAATCGTTCCCTTGAAAAGCCAGGGGGGTCAGTCGGAAAACCGGTACCGGTTTCTTTCAGACAGAACATGCGCGGCGCGGTGATCTGAAGGCGAGAGCCTGGCTCCTCTTCCCTCCCAAACCGCAGGAGAGGTCCTATAATGCTGACTAACCTCATTATTATAAAGTTTACCCGCGGGAATTGCAAGGTTTTTTGGTTCCGGAGGTGCCGCTCATGAAAAAATCCGCGGCTTTGCTGCTGAGTCTGCTGCTCGCCTGTGCCTTTCTCCTCTACCTTGGGCTGTCCTTTCCCCGGCCTTCCGGGGGCGTTGTGTTCCGCCCCGTGCACGCCTGGGAAGCAGCCGAGATGCGCATCGACCTGAACCGCGCGGATGCGCAGCAGCTGCAGCAGATTTCGGGCATCGGTCCGATTCTCAGCGAGGCGATCGTCGCCTGGCGGGAGGAAAACGGCCCCTTCCGGCGGACGGAAGACCTGCTTCAGGTCCCCGGCATCGGTGAGAAGACCCTGGAGGCGATCCGGGACGAGCTTGTGATTGGAGGCATCGATGAAGATCCTGGTCGTGGATGACGAGCGGGCCCTGGTCAAGGGCATCAAATTCAACCTGGAAAACGAAGGCTATACGGTCGACTGCGGCTATGACGGCAACGACGCCGTCAACATGGCGAAGAAGAACAATTACGACCTGATCATTCTGGATCTGATGATGCCGGGCAAAGACGGTCTCGAGGCCTGTCAGGAGATCCGCAGCTTCTCCACCGTGCCCGTTATCATGCTGACCGCGAGGAGCGAGCGGCACGACCTGCTGCTCGGCTTTGAATCCGGTGCGGACGACTATATCACCAAGCCCTTTGATGTCCTCGAGCTGAAGGCCAGGGTCCGCGCGCTCCTGCGCAGGGCGGGCATCAGCACCGCGGCCGCCGGCGGGAAGGACGCCGGCACGGTTTCGCATGCGCAGATCACGCTGGATGAAGCGCAGCGCAGCGCCTTCAAGGACGGGAAGGAAGTCGAGCTGACGATGAAGGAGTTCGATCTCATCCTCTTCCTGATGAAAAACCCGGGCAAGGTTTACAGCCGCGAAAAGCTGCTGGACCTGGTCTGGGGCTATGACTATCTCGGCGACAGCCGGACGGTGGACGTCCATATCCGCCGTCTGCGTGAAAAGCTTGAACGAGACCCCGCCTCGCCCGAGCTGATTCTGACGAAGTGGGGCGTGGGCTACTACTTCACAACGGAAAAATGACCTTCACTCATTCCATTCGATTCAAGTTTATTCTCTTCGTTCTGGCGATCCTGGCGGCTCTTCTTCTGCTGCTGAACACCTATCCCATCACCTCGTCCCGGGATACCGTGTTCCAGGAAAAGCAGAGCTCTCTCTCCTCGCAGATCACGGTCGTCTCCTCGGCCCTCGGTTCGCTGGACCGGCTCAGCCAGAACGGTCCGGATCTGCAGGACCTGCAGACGGCCCTCACCGGGAAAAGCGTGTTCCGCTCGGTCTTTGCCGATGCGGCCTTTTCCAGCAGCATCGCCGTCCCCGTCGGCAGCCGCGGCGCCATGATCGGCGCGGTCAGCCTGTCCGAGGTCGACACCGAACGCGCCGCCATCATTCTCTCGATCCAGAACCGCATCGTCTTTCTCTCGCTCTCCATCGGCCTTGCCGCTCTGCTGCTGGCGGCGGCGTTCTCGTGGATCGTCCTGCGGCGCTTTTACAGTCTGGCGCGCAGCATGCACACGGTCGCCGGCGGCAACTATGCCTACCGGCACGAGATCACGGGCAACGACGAGATCAGCGAGCTTGAGCGCGAGTTCAACACCCTCACCGAGTGCCTGGAGGAGAACGAGAAGCAGCGCAGGCGCTTCGTCTCGGACGCCTCGCACGAGCTGAAGACCCCCCTTGCCTCCATCCGTCTGATGTCGGACAGCATCCTGAACACCCGGCAGATGGACCCCGACACCATGCGCGAGTTTGTCTCGGACATCCGGACGGCCTCCGACCGTCTGCAGCGCACGACCGAAAAGCTGCTGGATCTCAGCCGGCTGGACGACGGCATCCGCCTCATCCCGGAGCCGGTCGATCTCAAGCAGATCACGCTGGATGTGCTGCCCGGTCTGCGCGCCCTGGCCGCGGACCGCGGCGTCGCGGTGAATGCCAGGCTGGATGACGGCTGCGTCATCATGGCAAACGCCGATGACATCAGCTGCGTGGTCTTCAACCTTGCCGAGAACGCCATCAAGTACAATGTGCCCGGCGGCAGCGTCGAGATCCTTCTGTCGCAGGATGAAAAGACCGTCCGCCTGACCGTTTCTGACACCGGCATCGGCATTCCCGAGGAGGACCGCCTCAACATCTTTACCCGCTTCTATCGGGTCGACAAGGCGCGCTCGCGCCAGAGCGGCGGCAGCGGCCTGGGCCTGAGCATCGTGCATGACGCCGTGCTGCAGTGCGGCGGCAGCATCGACGTCGGCAGCAACAAACCGCAGGGATCTGTTTTTGTCGTCAGTTTCCCGCGGCCAACATCGGAGGAGACAGGAATATGAATCATCTGACAGGTATCCGTGAAAAGCTGACAGAGGCCGAGGCCCTGCTCATCACGGACGAAAAAAACCAGCGTTATGCCTGCGGCTTTCCTTTTACGGACGGCTGCATCCTCGTATCCAGGGAAAAGGCCTGGCTTCTGACCGACTCGCGCTATACCGAGGCGGCCGCCCGCGCGGTCGGGTCGGAGGTCACCATCCTGCAGTTTGACAACGCGCATCCGATGGCGGCGATACTGAAGCAGCTCCTGCAGGAAGAGAAGCTGCAGAAGGTCGCGGCCGAGGATCAGAAGCTCTCGCATGCCGCCTACACGAAGCTCGAGAAGCAGCTCGCTCTGGCGCTGATGCCGGCCGGGGATCTGATGACGCAGCTTCGCGCCTCCAAAGACGCCGAAGAGATCGCCTTTATGAAGCAGTCCCAGGCCATCAGCGAGAAGGCGCTTGACGAGACCCTGCAGGTCATCCGTCCCGGCATGAGCGAGAAGGAGGTCGCATCCGAGCTCGTCTACCGCATGCTGCGTTTCGGCAGCGAGGGCAACGCCTTTGATCCCATCGTCGTCACCGGAAAGAACACCAGCCTGCCCCACGGCGTCCCCGGGGACAGCATCCTGCAGCCGGGCGATTTCCTGACCATGGATTTCGGCAGTCTCAAAGGCGGATACTGCAGCGATATGACGCGCACCGTGGCTGTCTGCTCGTCGACCGACGAGATGCGGAATATCTATTCCATCGTCCTGGATGCCCAGCTTGCCGGGATCCGGGCGGCGAAGTCCGGCATCCCGGGCTGCGAGATCGATGCGGCCGCCCGCCGCGTCATTCAGGACGCCGGCTTCGGCAGCTGCTTCGGGCACGGCTTCGGCCACAGCCTTGGTCTGGATATTCACGAGCGGCCGAATCTGAACCCGCGGGAGAAAACCCCCATGCCCGAGAACGCGGTCGTTAGCGCCGAGCCCGGCATCTATCTGCCCGGCCGTTTCGGCGTCCGGATCGAGGACGTCATGATCCTCCGCCCCGACGGCAGCGAGGTCATCACCAAAGCCCCCAAAGACACTCTGCTCACTGTCGGCTGAAACGAAATGACCGCCTTCCGGCGGTCATTTCGTTTTACAGCTGTATCGTCAGCACATTCAGCCCCAGCAGGTTCTGATACTCCACCTCTCTCGCGATGGCATACACCAGCCGGATGCCGACGTTTCGAAACGGGTCGTCCTTTGACACGCTGGTCATGCTGTACCACTCGTTGGGGTCGAACGGGATGCAGTCGTCCTTGATGCGCAGCACGACTCTCTCCCCGCGCGGGACCACCCGCAGCTCGATGTCATGCTGTCTTTTGTCTGCATGAAAGCCGTGCTGCATGATGTTCCCGGCGATCTCTTCCAGGCAGAGGCCGGCATGTGCGCCCGTCCTTCCCGCGAGGCCGTTCTCGCCGCAGAAGCCCTGTACCGTCTCGGCCGTCCGGGTCAGGTCCTCCATCTTGCGCAGATGCAGGACCAGATGATTGCCCGTACCGAAGTCCTCCGGCATCATCAGCCATTCCTCCGGCCCCTTCGGCCATCGCTTATAATGCAGGATGGGCCCGGCCATCGAAACCGCCAGCGTGATCAGCAGCCCGAGGGGGAACGACAGCCACACGCCCAGCGCCCCCAGCCTCGGCGCCAGCAGAAGGGCCGGGATCACCATGCTGAAGAATCCGTCCGTGATCGAGAGGATGTTCACAAACAGGCGGAATCCGGCCGCCTGGCAGTAGCTGGAATACGACAGGCACACCAGCGTCAGCGGAATGGCGAAGCCATAGATAAAGAAG
>ONGJ01000028.1 GCA_900317375.1 uncultured Eubacteriales bacterium | reverse complement strand
CCGGGCTCGGCACATCGTGGATGTCGCAGCTGTCGAAGGCGATGCCGTCGGTCTGGAAGAACTGCCCGGCGCCCTGAGAGCATTCATAAATCTCGGTTTTCAAAACAGCCAGACGGGCGCAGTTTGCCGTCTGGATTCCCAGAACGCCGCAGCCGTACAGGCGCATATGGTCAACCGTGACCGTGCCGCAGTTCTGTAAATGGAGCACGCCGCCCGAGCAGGAACCGGGCTCTTTGGTGTGGCCTGCCGTGAAGCCCGCCACCGTAATATTCTCGCAGCTATCGAAATTCAGCACATTGGCATAGCGGGGAATCGCAGCGAGTGTAACGGAGGCGGGATCCTCCGGTTTGCCCAGGATCGTCAGGTTAGCGAGATTTCGGATCACCAGCTCCGGGCCGTCATAGCTCTGATTCCAGTAGTAATACTCACCGCCGACGGAGCCGTAGCTGGAGGCTGTGGAGAGATCGAAGAGCTCCCCGTCCAGGACGATCGTCCGGTTCGGACCGATGGCGGCAAGGAACTCGTCCACCGTCTTCACCAAGACGGACGCGCCCGGAGAAACCTCCGTCCCCACCATTACGGGTGCGGGAGTGACGTCCACATTCGGGTCAATGTCACGGAGCGTCATGGCTTCAAAGTCCTCCGCGTCCAGAAGCTTTCCTGTAACATCATTGGCATAGACGCCGCTGCTGTAGACCCAGCGCCGTATTGTCCCGTTGTTTTTGAAGGCGCAGCCGTCCACCGTAGCCCCGTACTGTTCAAACTGGAACACTGCGGCATCGAAACGGTTGTCATACACCTCGTTGGAGAGAAACAGGGCGTTCTCCGTATAGTCAAGCTGCAGGAGAAACTGGGGGGCATTGTCGTGGATGCGGTTATGAAGCATCCTGACGCGGTCGGAATACGACGCGGTGAAGAGGGCCGTGCAGGAGCCCTGCCCCTCGCGAATCCCGTGCCGGTCAATTTCACAGTTCTCTATATCCACATTGCGGCATTGCCGGAGGGAGACGGCGTTATAGCTGCACTCATAGATGCGGCAGCCGGAAACGCTGAGTCCGCTGACCTTGTCGGCATCCACGCCGACGGTACCGCAGCCGTAGAGACCGCAGGCCTCCACCCGGACATCCGTGCCGTTTTCCAGGCGCAGAACACCGCCGGAGCAGAAACCGGGCTCCCGCGTATGGCCCGCGGTGAGATTTGAGACCGTGAGGTTTTGGCAGCCGACAAAGCGGATGACGTTGGCATAGCGCGGAACGGCGGCAATCACGGTCCTGTCCATGCCTTCGCCGCGAATGGTAAGGTTATCCGCGGTAATCACCAGCTCGGCAGAATTTCTGCCCTCTTCGTCCCAGACGCCGTTCCAGGAGTAACAGGCGCTGTGCGTATCCGCGCCGTAATCGGAGGCGGTGCTGAGATCATACTCGCCGGCAGCAAGCTCGATGACGGTGTCCGGCGCGATGGCGGCCAGCAGTTCGTCCACGCTTGTGACACGGACGACCTTGCCGGAGGTCTCAGCCGGCGTTTCCGGTGTACCCTGCTTCTCTGTCTGCGGGCCGGCAGCCAATCCGCAGCCCGTGAGGAGGACGAGGGCCAGCACGGCGGCCAGAACCCGCGCCCCGCTTTTCCGGTAGGTCATGATCTGCCGGAGCCGCTCTTTCAGATTTCTCTTTTCCGTAGAGAAGGATGTCGCAACCACGCCGGCCGGAAGAGACGAGGAGGCAGCCATGTGCAGAAGGGTGTTGCCGTAGGACTGCTTTTCCTCCCGGTTCATGGAACGCAGCAGCATCTCGTCGCAGCTGAGCTCACAGGCGCGGCCGATCTCGCGCCGGGCGAGCCAGGCGAGGGGATTGAACCACTGCAGCGAGAGAACCGCGGCGGCGAACCATTTATACAGGGTGTCACGGCGCCGGAAGTGCATGAGCTCGTGGCGCAGAATGTTGGAAAGCTGCTCTGCGTCCAGCGGACCGGTCGGCAGGATGATGCGGGGATGGAGCACGCCGCACATCAGGGGCG
Organism: uncultured Eubacteriales bacterium; assembly: GCA_900317375.1. GTDB lineage: Bacteria > Bacillota > Clostridia > Oscillospirales > Oscillospiraceae > Limivicinus. The sequence goes on along the minus strand of ONGJ01000028.1, from coordinate 39,110 downwards.
TCTTCAGCGCATCACTGGTGTACAGGGCAGGCTTTTGGCCGGGCAGGGAGCCGTAAAGCTCGGAAAGCTCCGCATCCGGTTTCCGGAGGCTTCGCCGCAGGGCATGCATGAAGCGGGCATACGAGAACACCGTCGTTCCGAAACAGAGGGCTGCCCCTGCCGCCCAAAGGCTGAGCCAGAGGGCGGGTGAGCGCCAGTCAAAGGTGCCCTTTTCCGCGGCAGCGGGAGCTGCTGTGTTCAGTGCCGGGGCGGGTTCCGGAGCCCGGTTTCCAGCGCTGCCCTGCAGCAGCGCTTCCGGAGCAGCCGGGTATTCTGCCGGCTGCGGGGTCTCAGGCCTGTTTTCGGCCTGTACGGTATAGGCGGCCGCCTCCGGGGCGGAATCGGCCGACGCGGGGAAAGGCGGAACAAGGCCGGGCAGCGGCAGCAGAAAACGCAGCAGCACCAGCAGCCAGGCATAGTAATAGACGGTGCTCGGCATCTTTTTCAGAAGGATATACCGGAGCACCAAAAGCAGGATTGTCAGGGCACTTCCGCTTACGGTAAGAGCAAGAAGTGTTTTCATATGCTAATCCTCCACGATAAACATATTCTGCAGTTCTTCGAGGTCCTGTTTCGTCAGGCCGTCGGAATGCACCAGGGCCGCGACCAGATTCCGCGCGCTGCCGTTATACAGGCGGTGGATCAGATCGTCCGTCGCCCAGGCGTTATACGCCTGCTCCTCGATCAGGGGCGAGTAATAATAGACGTTTCGCTTTTCCTGGCGCAGGGCACCCTTGCCGACCAGGCGGGAAACCAGGGTCTTGATGGTCGCCGGTTCCCAGCCCTTTTGGCGCTGCAGAGTTTCCCGGATTTCCGTGATGGGCAGAGCGTCCTCCGCGCGCCACAGAAGTTTCATGACCTCCAGCTCGGAACCGGTGATCCGACCGGCAATCTGACCGGCGATACTGTCTTTGACGGGTTCTGACATGATACTGACCTCCTCCAAGAGTTTACAGTTGTAGCTCGAGCAGGCTTATCATAACACAGCAGGCTACAGTTGTCAACTGCAGCCTGCTGTGAAAAGGGATTATAAGGTAAAAAGGACGGGAATCAGCGGAGGAAGCCGCTGATGATCTGTTCTTCCGCTTCCTGCGGGGTCAGGCCGAGGGTCATGAGCTTGATTAGCTGGTCCCCGGCAATTTTGCCGATGGCCGCCTCGTGCACCAGCATGGCGTCAATGTTGTTGGCCTCGAGGGAGGGAATGGCAAGAATACGGCCGTTGTCCATGATGATGGAATCGCACTCGGTATGCCCGCTGCAGGGCGCGTTGCCGGTGATGCGGGCGTTGAAGGTCTGGGACGAATCGTCACGCGCCACGGAGCGTGAGACCACATCCGCCGTCGCACCGGCGCCGTTCAGGCTGACCCGGTAATCGCTGACGGCATGCTGGCTGCCGTGGGTCATCAGGCGCTCCTTCACCACAAGGCGGGCATCGCCCTTCAGCTCGGCAACGGTGGCGCGCTCGGTGGAGTCGACGCCCTTGATCTGCTCCATCTCCATCTCCATGGAGCTGCCTTCCTCCATATACACCTCGGTAACCGGGTTCAGGATGCGTCTGCCGCGGCCGTCACCGGAGCCGTAATGCTTTTCCACATAGCGGACTTTGGCGCCCTTTTCGAGAAAGAAGCGGTGAATGCCGTCGTGCTCGGAATCCTGGCTGCCGCAGTTGTCGATGCCGCAGCCGGCGACGATGACGACGTCGCTGTCGGCGCCGACATAGAAGTCGTTATAGACCGTTTCTTTGATGCCGCTCTCGGACAGGACCACGGGGATGTGCACGCTCTCGTTCCGGGTGCCGGGTTTGATATGAATATCAATGCCGCTGCCGTCCGGCTTGGAGACGATGTCGATGTTGGCGGTGGTGTTCCGGCCGGCAAGCTGGCTGTTGGCACGGAAATTGTAGGCGCCGGTCGGCACGCTGTGCAGGTCGGCAATTTCCTCGATCAGGCGTTTTTGAATGGAATCCAGTTTGACCATTGTTCTGCCCTCCTTACGACTGCAGCCGGACGCAGACGCCGCTGCCCGTCACCAGACCGGGCAGAATCTCGTCCGGGCTTCCGCGCCGGGTGATTTCGCCGCCGGAGAGAAGCAGGATCTCGTCGGCGATCTGGAGGATGCGCTCCTGATGGGAGATGATGACGATGGCGCTGTCCTTGATCTCGCTGCGCATTTTCTCAAAAATGCGGATCACTCAAAAATGCGGATCAGGTTCTGAAAGCTCCAGAGGTCGATGCCGGCTTCCGGCTCGTCAAAGACCGAAAGGCGCGTATGGCGCGCCATGAGGGTGGCAATTTCGATCCGCTTCAGCTCGCCCCCGGAGAGGGAGGAATTGATCTCACGGTCGATATAATCCCGGGCGCAGAGCCCCACCTCGGACAGATATTCGCAGGCCTGGGAGACCGAAAGGTTTCTGCCGGAGGCCAAACGCAGCAGGTCCTGTACCCGGATGCCCTTGAAGCGCACAGGCTGCTGAAAGGCAAAGCTGATGCCCGCTCTGGCGCGGCCGGTGATGTCGAGGCCGGTGATGTCGGTCCCGTCCAGCAGAATCTGCCCGGCGCTGGGCTTTTCGATGCCCATGATCAGGCGGGCGAGGGTGGACTTGCCGCTGCCGTTGGGCCCGGTGATGACGACAAATTTGCCATCCTTAATCTGCAGATTCAGATTCCGGAGGATTTCTTTCCGATTCCCGTCCTCTTCGACGGAAAAGCTGAGGTTTCTGATTTCCAGCATGTTTTCTGTACATTCTCCTTTTCAGGCTTCTTTGGGGGTGTTCTGCTCGCGGATCTTCCGCTTCCAGCACTGGTGGCACATGGCGACATAGCTGTCGTTGCCGCCGAGGAAGACCTGGTCGCCCTCGGTGATGATGCGGCCGGAGGCGTCGATGCGGGCGTTCACGGTCGCCTTGCGGCCGCAGGCGCAGACCGTCTTGATCTCGGTCAGGGAATCGGCCAGCTCCATCAGGCGCCGGGCACCGGGGAAGAAATGGGTCAGAAAGTCGGTGCGCAGACCGAAGCACAGGACCGGCAGGTCGTCATCGTCGACCAGGGTGCGCAGCTCGTCAATCTGCTCGGGGGTGAAAAACTGGGCCTCGTCGGCAATGATGACATCGTGCCTGCCCGCCTTTCGGTAGGCGGCGATGATGCTCTCGTCCGGGGTGATCACCCGGGCATGACAGGAAAGACCGATGCGGCTGCGGATCAGGTCGGCGCCGTCGCGGGTGTCGATGCTGGGCTTGATGAGCCAGACGGTCATCCCCAGCTCTTCATAATTGAACTTGGTAATCAGGGCCTGTGCGGACTTGGAGGAGCCCATCGCCCCGTATTTGAAATACAGCTTTGCCATCTTCCTCACCTTTCCAGATGCGCGCGGACGCGCTCGGTTATCATCTCCAGCGCTACCGGATTGTGTCCGCCCTCGGGGATAATGATGTCGGCACGGCGCTTGGAGGGCTCGACATACTTTTCGTGCATGGGCTTGACCGTGTTCAGGTACTGGTTGACGACACTCTCGAGACTGCGGCCGCGGTCGCGCACGTCGCGCACGATGCGGCGCAGAATCCGCACATCGGCATCGGCATCGACAAAGATCTTGATATCCATCTCGTCGCAGAGCTCCGGACTGTCGAAGATCAGGATGCCCTCCACCACGATGACCCGAGCCGGGCGGATCTCGCGCGTCTGGTCAAGGCGGTCATGAATCGCGTAGTCGTAGATCGGGCACTGGATCGGCTTTCCCGCCTTGAGGGTGCGCAGGTCCTGAAGAAAGCGCTCGGTATCGAAAGCGTCCGGGTGGTCGTAGTTGATTTTGGCACGCTCTTCAAAGGGGATGCTGTGCCGCTCCTTATAATAATTGTCATACGAGAGCATGCAGACATCTTTGCCGAAGCGCTGCATCAGGCGGCGGGTAATGGTGGTTTTCCCGCTTCCGGTGCCGCCGGCGATGCCGATTACCATCACTTTCTGCATGGGGAATCCTCCGTTTGTTATCAGTCGATCTATCATACCACAGAAGTCCGGCGCTTTCAATTTGACTTTTTGCTTTTTCTCCATTATACTTTTGATACATCATACCATACTATCTGTATCGAAGGGGGAACCATCATGCCGATTCCGACACCGCATATCAACGCGAAGAAAGAAGACTTTGCCAAAACCGTCCTGATGCCCGGCGACCCGCTGCGGGCCAAATTCATCGCCGAGACCTTTCTCACCGAGCCGAGGCTGGTAAACAACGTGCGCGGCGTACAGGGCCATACCGGCACCTGGAAGGGCGTACCGGTGACGGTGATGGCCTCGGGCATGGGCATGCCGTCCATCGGCATCTACAGCTGGGAGCTCTTCAACTTCTACGATGTACAGAACATCATCCGCATCGGCTCGGCCGGCGCGCTGCAGGATGACCTGAAGCTGCGCGACATCGTCGCCGGTCAGGCGGCCTGCACCAATTCGAACTACGTCAAAAGCTTTGGCTTCGGCGATTCTGCCACCTTTGCCCCGATCGCCGACTACACCCTGTTGAGCACCGCCGTGAACGTCGCGAAGGCGCACGGGGTCAGCATACGCGTGGGCAACATCGTCTCGTCGGACACCTTCTATTCTGCGGAAGGGCAGAGCCTGTCAGACCTCTGGAAGCGGATGGGCGCTCTCGCCGTCGAAATGGAGGGCGCGGCCCTGTATGCCAACGCCGCCTATGCCGGCAAGCGCGCGCTGTGCATCTGCACCATCTCGGACCACATCTATCGCCCGGAGGACAACCTCTCGGCGGAGGATCGCCAGAGCTCGTTCACGCAGATGATGGAGATCGCCCTGGACACGGCCATTGCAATGGAAGCCCTGTCATAATTCTGTTATTTTCTCCCCTGTCCTGTTTCTTTTTTTTACTTCCCACTTGATTCTGCTTATTCGTACATGGTATAATGCATTTTGTTAACTAAGGTTCTGAGGAACCGAAAATAAAACTAAACGGAGGAATAAAAATGAAGAAGATCCTTTCTATCGCATTGGCTCTCTGCATGCTTCTCGCGCTGGGCGTCACCGCTTTTGCTGACGATGCCCCCGCTGTGGCAATGATCACCGACTACGGCGACATTACCGACCAGTCCTTCAACCAGACCACCTATGAAGCCTGCAAGGCCTTTGCCGATGCCAACAAGCTCGACTTCCAGTATTACAAACCGGCTTCCGACTCCGATGAAGACCGTATCACCTCCATCGAGAAGGCTATCGATGACGGCTATACCGTCATTGTGATGCCCGGTTATGCCTTCGGCCCGGCCATCCAGGAAGTCGCTCCCGAGTATGACGACATCACCTTCATCGCCCTTGACGTCAGCGAAGGCGACATCGGCGACCTCGCCAAGGATGTTCCCGCGAACCTCTACTGCGCTGTCTATCAGGAAGAGCTCTGCGGCTACATGGCCGGCTATGCGGCTGTGAAGCTCGGCTACACCAAGCTCGGCTTCCTGGGCGGCATGGCGGTTCCGGCCGTTGTGCGTTACGGCTACGGCTTTGTGCAGGGCTGCGATGCAGCGGCTGCCGAGCTCGGCCTGAAGGACGTTGAAGTCAAGTATGCGTACGGCAACCAGTTCTACGGCGATTCTGACATCACGGCTTACATGGATACCTGGTACTCTGCCGGTACGGAAGTTGTGTTCGCCTGCGGCGGCGGTATCTTCACCTCTGCCGGTGAGGCTGCTGCCAAGGTCGGCGGCAAGGTCATCGGTGTTGACGTTGACCAGGCCGCAACGATCGACGGTCTCTACGGCGAAGGCATCACCGTTACCTCCGCGATGAAGGGTCTTGCCGCTACGGTCGAATCCGCGCTTTCCGCTATCCTTGACGGCTCCTTCAAGGGCGGCAAGGTTGACACGCTGGGCCTCGTCTCTGACGTCCCCGCTGAGAACTTCGTCCAGATCGCCGGTTCCACCCAGTTCAGTGACAGCTTCACAGAAGAGGATTATGCCGCTCTCGTCGCTGCCATGAACGCCGGTGACGTCAAGGTTTCCAACGACATCGCCGCCGAGCCTGCCGTCACAGCCATCTCGGTTGATTATCAGGGCAACATCAAGTAATTCTATCCGGCTTCTCAGAGGCAGGTCTTTTGGCCTGCCTCTTTTTTGAAGGGAACTAAGAGAGAAAAGGAGGCTGTGAATTTGGAGCAATATGCGATCGAGATGCTTCACATCACAAAAAAATTTCCCGGCATCATTGCAAACGATGATATTACCCTTCAGCTGAAAAAGGGTGAGATTCATGCCCTTCTGGGAGAAAACGGAGCCGGGAAGAGCACACTGATGAGTGTACTCTTCGGACTTTATCAGCCAGAAGAAGGAACGATCAAAAAAGATGGTGTTGAAGTCAGAATCAACAACCCGAACGATGCAAATGATCTCGGAATCGGCATGGTGCACCAGCACTTCAAGCTCGTTGAGTGCTTCACGGTGCTCGACAACATCATTCTTGGAGTGGAGCCGAACAAGCTGGGCTTTCTTCAGAAACAGGAGGCCCGCGAAAAGGTCCTCGCCCTCTCTGAGAAATACGGCCTCCGCGTTGACCCGGATGCGAAGATCGAGGACATCACGGTCGGTATGCAGCAGAGAACCGAGATTCTCAAAATGCTTTACCGCGACAATGAGATCCTGATCTTTGACGAGCCTACCGCCGTTCTGACGCCGCAGGAGATCTCAGAGCTCATGCTGATCATGAAAAATCTGGCGGCAGAAGGCAAGTCCATTCTCTTCATCTCCCACAAGCTGAATGAGATCATGGAAGTCGCCGACCGCTGCACCGTCCTGCGCAAGGGGAAGTACATCGGTACCGTGAATACCAAAGACACCACGCCGGAGTCCCTCTCTGCCATGATGGTCGGCCGCAATGTCAACTTCCACGTTCAGAAAACACCCGCCACGCCGGGCGAGGTCGTCCTCAGCATTGAAAACATGACCGTCGCCTCCAAGGTCCACAAAAACAATGCCGTCAAGAATGTCTCGCTCAAGGTCCGCGCCGGTGAAATTGTCTGCCTTGCCGGGATTGACGGAAACGGTCAGTCTGAATTTGTATACGGCCTCTCCGGGCTGGAGCCGCTGGTCAGCGGGAAGATCACGCTCTGCGGGAAGGACATCACCAAAGCTTCCATTCGTGAGCGGAGTGTCATGGGCATCAGCCATATCCCGGAGGACCGCCACAAGCACGGTCTTGTGCTGGACTATTCTCTGGAGGACAACCTGATCCTGCAGACCTATTTCGGTCCGGAGTTCACCAGCAGCGCCGGTTTTCTCAAAAGGAAAAGCATCCGGGATTATGCCAACCGTCTGATCGAACAGTATGACGTCCGCTCCGGACAGGGTGCCATTACCACAGCGCGTTCCATGTCCGGCGGCAACCAGCAGAAGGCGATCATCGCCCGCGAAATCGACAAGGCGCCGGAACTGCTGATCGCAGTCCAGCCCACCCGCGGCCTCGATGTCGGTGCCATCGAATATATCCACAAGCAGCTGATCGCGCAGCGGGATGCCGGAAAGGCAGTCCTGCTGATTTCCCTGGAGCTTGACGAGGTCATGGATGTCCCCGATCGGATCCTGGTCATGTACGAGGGCGAGATTGTCGGCGAGCTGGACCCGAAGAAGACGACACAGGAAGAGCTCGGTCTGTATATGGCCGGGGCGAAACGAGATGAGGTGAAAGCATGAAAAAAGCACTGAGAAATCCCGGCGTTCAAGCCTTTATTGCTTCGATCATCTGCATCATTCTCGGACTGCTCGTCGGATACATCGTCCTTCTTTTCATCAACCCCGAAGGTGCTGCGGAATCAATCCTCAACGTTATCAAGAATTTCTTCACCTGGAGCAAGCCGAAAACCCAGCTCAAGCAGTTCGGCAACACGCTTGCCAAGACCATGCCGCTGCTGATGTGCTCGCTGAGCATTCTGTTTGCCTATAAAGTCGGTCTGTTCAACATCGGCGTTGCAGGACAGTATGTCGCCGGTTCCTGTGCCTGCCTCTACGCAGCCCTGGCCTGGGGCTGGAGCTGGCTGCCCTGCCTGCTGTTTGCCATTGCTGCCGGCGCTGTTCTCGGCGCGATCGTCGGTTTTCTGAAATCCTACTGCAACGTCAACGAGGTTATCTCGGGCATCATGCTGAACTGGATCTCTCTGTATACCGCCAACACGATCCTATCCAAAGTCAAGGAAGTCGCCAGCCCTTATACCATGTATATCAACGAAGTCAACCCCTCTGCGCTGCTTCCGAACGCCGGGCTGGATACGCTGTTTGCGAAGAACAAATACGTCACGATTGCCGTCCCGCTCGCCCTGCTGATCGCCATTGCCGTCAGCATCGTCCTGAACAAGACCAGGCTCGGGTATGAGCTGAAGGCGACCGGAAGCAACAAAAATGCCGCCAAATACGCCGGAATGCGGGAAAACCGAAACATCATCCTGACGCTGGTCATTGCGGGCGGTCTGGCCGGTCTGGGTGCCGCCATGCTGTATCAGACGGGCTATATGCGCTGGGAATGCACGCAGTCTTCCGTACCCAGCATGGGTTTCAACGGTATTGCCGCGGCCTTCCTCGGCGGGCTGAGTCCGATCGGCGCGATCTTTTCTTCCTTTTTCATCCAGCATATCACCGATGGCGGCCAATACGTAAACACGAATTTTTACAGCTCTCAGATTTCTGATCTGATCTCCTCGGTGATCATCTATCTCTGCGGCTTTGTTCTGTTCATCAAGATCACGATGAACAACATACTCGACCGAAGCGGGGAGAAAAAAATGCAGAAGCCAAAAGCGGCTCCGGCCGGTTCCGGAAAGGACGGTGACAAGTAATGCTGCTGCTCATTCAGTATACCCTGATCTTTTCCTCCGTCCTGATCCTTGTCGCGCTGGGCGGATGCATCTCTGAGCACTCCGGCGTCATCAACCTCGGTCTTGAGGGTATCATGGTCATCGGCGCACTGGGCGGCGCACTGGTCATGCGTTACTGCAACACCTCGTCCGCCTTTGTCATGGTGATGCTCAGCATACTCGCCGCGATGCTCTTCGGCAGCGTCTATTCCTCTCTGCTGGGAGTCGCCTGTATCAACTTCAAGGCGGATCAAACCCTGGTCGGAACAGCGCTGAACCTCCTCGGGACAGCCGCCGCTACGGTTTTCGTCAAAGCGCTCAATACAGCGGCCAATCCGGACGACCACTCCTCGGAGATCGAATATGTCCGTGCGCGTAAAATGTTCATTGTGAACATCCATGGCTTTGAGTTCAACTGGTTCATGCTGATTGCCGTCATAGCCGTGATTGTCGTCGCGGTCATGCTGTACAGAACCAAATTCGGGCTCCGGCTGATGGCCTGCGGTGAGCATCCTCAGGCGGCAGATTCCGTCGGTATCAACGTCTATAAGATGCGCTGGGCCGGCGTCCTGCTCTCAGGTGCGCTCGGCGGACTGGGCGGGATCTGCTATATTCTCGCCGGCGTTTCCATCTGGAAGTTTGAAAACGGCGTGGCCGGCTTCGGCTTCCTGGCCCTGGCGGTCATGATCTTCGGCCAGTGGAAGCCTGCCCGGATTGCGCTGGCAGCCCTGCTGTTCGGCCTGTTCCGCGCCCTGTCCAACACCTATATCGGCTTCCCTGCTCTGGCTGCACTGAACCTGCCGAGCAATGTGTACAACATGATGCCGTATATCGTCTCTCTGATCGTTCTCGCGCTGACCTCCAAGAACTCGCGCGCACCGAAGGCTGAGGGCATCCCCTACGACAAGGGTTCGCGCTGAGCGCTGCGGTCTTCATAAGAAAAAGCAAAAAGCTGACCTTCGGGATTTCTCCTGAGGGTCAGCATTTTCTTTCCGGTGCGCACCGAGCTGCCATGCCGGAAGCCGGGGGAAGTCAGCCGGGCGGCGATTCCTTTTCCTCTTCCGCGGATTCCGCCTCGAGGGCGGCGGTCTGTCTGCGATACTGCCGCCAGGTGTACCAGCCAAAGACGAGGGCGGTCAGCATGAAAAGAATCCCGCAGAGCCAGAGGAGCCAGACGGGCAGGCTGCCGGGCTCCCCCTTCATCACGTCACGCAGAATCGTAAAGCCGAGATAAAACAGATAGCCGGCCACCAGCGTGCGGAGCATGGCGATGTTGCTGATTCTGGTTTTACGGGGATCACTCGAATTGAACATACGGTTTCCTCCTGCCCGGGCAAGATGATGAGGGAAAAGGGGCGGCTGAGCCGCCCCTCTTTTTCGGTTTGCAGACGATCAGCTGCTCTTCTTCTTCGAGACGACGTCGAAGATAACGGCGGCCAGCAGAACCAGGCCCTTGACGACCTTCTGGTAGTTGGCGTCAACGCCCATGATGCTCATGCCGATGTTGATAACGCCCATCAGCAGGGCACCGATGATGACGCCGGGCACCGTGCCGACACCGCCGTATGCGGAGGCACCGCCGATGAAGCAGGAGCCGATGGCGTCCATCTCGTAGTTCTGGCCGTAGGTGGGCTGCGCCGAGGTCAGACGGGCAATCGTCAGGATGCCAGCGAGGCCGGACAGGAGGCCCATGTTGGCATAGGCAAAGAAGTAAATGCTCTTGGTGTTGATACCGGAGAGCCTGGTGGCCACCTCGTTGCCGCCGATGGCATAGAGGTAACGGCCGACCGTGGTCTTGCCGGTGATGTAGGTATAGATCAGGACCACCAGCGCCACCCAGATCAGCGCCATCGGGAGGCCCTTGTACTGGGCCAGGCGATAGGTAAAGAACATGACAACCGCGACGATGATGACGGCCGTGATAATCGTCTTTGCCGCGGAATCGACCTCCAGGCCGGCCTTCTTGCGCACGGCGCGGCTGCGGATGGTGAAGAAGAGATACAGCACACAGCACAGCGCGCCGACCACAATGCAGAGGATGTTGATGTTCGCACCGTGGAAGACGTCGGGCACATAGCATTTGGCACCGCCGCCGAAGAGCTGGACGAACTTCTCGTTGGTGACGGAGACCGTCTTGCCCTGCAGCACGACGTTCGAGAGGCCGCGGAAGACCATCATGCCCGAGAGGGTGGTGATGAAGGGCGGGACATGGACATAGGCTATCCAGAAGGCCTGCCAGGCGCCGATCAGGAGACCGACGAGGAGCATCACCAGGACGACCAGCCACATATTCAGGTCGTTGCGCAGCAGGACCGCGCCGACGGTACCGACAAAGCAGACCACCGAGCCGACAGACAGATCGATGTTGCCGCCGGTGAGAATGCAGAGCAGCATACCGGTTGCCAGCACGAACACGTAGGCGTTCTGGGCGATGATGTTGGTCAGGTTCTGGGGCAGAAGAAGCTTGCCGTTGGTGCGCCAGGCGAAAAATGCCGTCACCAGCACAAGCGCGATGATCATGGTGTACTTCTGAACAAATGTCAGAACTTTCGTCTTACTCATTGTCTCCTTACTCCTTTGGTGCAGAATCCGTTGAAAGGATACAGGCCATGATCTTTTCCTGACTGGCCTCTTCGCGGGTGAACTCGCCGACGAGTTTTCCCTCGTTCAAAACATAGATGCGGTCGCTCATACCGAGAACCTCGGGCAGTTCCGAGGAGATCATGATGACCGATTTGCCGGAGGCAACCAGCTCGTTGATGATGCAGTAGATCTCGTACTTCGCGCCGACGTCGATGCCGCGGGTGGGCTCATCCAGAATCAGAATATCGGGGTTGGCATACATCCACTTGGCCAGCAGGACCTTCTGCTGGTTGCCGCCGGAAAGATTCCCGACGTTCTGCAGGACGGACGGCGTCTTGGTGCGCAGCTTCTGCCGGTATTCTTCGGCCACGGCGAGCTCTTTATCGGTATTGATGACGCCGCGGCTGGAAACCCCCTTCATGTTGGCCAGCGTGGTGTTCACGGAAATGGGGTTCGAGAGAATCAGGCCGTTGCCCTTCCGGTCCTCGGTGACATAGGCAAGGCCGTTGTCAATCGCCTGACGCGGAGAATGTAGATGAACCTCTTTGCCGTTGATTTTCAGCGTGCCGGTAACGCCGGTGCCGTAGCTACGGCCGAACAGGCTCATGGCAAGCTCGGTACGCCCGGCGCCCATCAGGCCGGAGATGCCGACCACCTCGCCCTTGCGCACATGGAAGGAGACGTCGTCGACGACCTTTTTATCCGAATAGAGCGGATGATAGACAGTCCAGTTGCGGACATCAAGGGCAACGTCGCCGATCTCCACACCGCTGCGCTTCGGAAAACGGTCTTCCATCTTGCGGCCGACCATGCCGCGGATGATGCGGTCCTCGCTGAAATCGTCCACACCCTTGGTCAGGGTCTCGATGGTCCTGCCGTCACGCACGATGGTGATATCGTCCGCGACATAGGAAACCTCGTTGATCTTGTGCGAAATGATGATCGAGGTCATGCCCTGCTTCTTGAACTCGAGAAGCAGGTCCAGCAGCGCCTGCGAGTCCTCTTCATTCAGGGACGAGGTCGGCTCGTCCAGAATCATCAGCTTCGCATGCTTTGCGAGGGCCTTGGCGATTTCGACCATCTGCTGTTTGCCGACGCCGATGTCCTTGATCAGCGTTTTCGATGATTCTGTCAGGCCGACGATCTTCAGATATTTCGTTGCCTCGGCATGGGTCTTGTCCCAGTCGATGGCAAATTTCTTTCCCTGTTCATTGCCCAGAAACATGTTTTCGCCGATGCTCATATACGGGATCAGCGCCAGTTCCTGATGGATGATGACGATGCCCTTGCTTTCACTGTCCTTCAGGTTATGAAAGCGGCATTCCTCACCGTTATAGATAATATCGCCCGAATAGCTTCCGTAGGGATACCAGCCGCTCAGGACGTTCATCAGCGTGGATTTCCCGGCGCCGTTTTCCCCTACCAGGGCATGAATGCTGCCGCGCTTGACGGCGAAGTTGACGTCATCCAGCGCCTTGACGCCCGGAAACTCCTTGGTGATCCCTCTCATTTCCAGTATAATATCAGACAAAAAATCCCCTCCATCATTGAGAGATCAAATAAGAAAAGCGGGCAAGGCGGTTTCCCTCCTTGCCCGCCAAAGGCTAATCAGTTGTTATGCCGAATCCGATAAATCAGCCGTTCTCGATCTGATCCATGGTGTAGTAGCCGGAATCGATCAGCAGCTCCTGATAGTTGTCAACCGTGCAGGCAACAGGCTCGCACAGGAAGCTGGGGATGACGCCGGTGCCGTTGTCATAGGTCTCGGTGTCGTTCACAGGGGGCTCTTTGCCCTGCATGAGGGCGTCGACCATCTCAACAACCTTGGCAGCGAGGGTACGGGTGTCCTTGAAGACGGACATGGCCTGCTTGCCGTCGATGAGGTTCTTCATGATGGCGATGTCGCAGTCCTGACCGGTGATGACGGGCCAATCGCCGGTGTAGGAGGACTCGAGAGCATTCTCAACACCGCGGGCGGTGGAGTCGTTGGAGGCGAGGACCGCATCCAGCTTGGTGCCGTCGGAGTAGTTGGAGCTCAGAATGTTCTCAAAGCGGGCCTGGGCAGCGTCGGTCGCCCAGTTGGCAGTGGCAACGACAGCCTTCTCGGTCTGGCCGGAGGGGCAGACCAGCACGCCGCTGTCGGTCGAGGTAGGGCTGCAGGATGCTCATGGCGCCGTCAAAGAAGAAGTTGATGTTGTTGTCGCCGGGGTCGCCGGTGATGAACTCAATATTGAAGGGGCCCTTTTCCTTGTCGAGCTTCAGAGCGCTCTCAATGAACTTGCCCTGGGTAACGCCGACCAGCCAGTTGTCGAAGGTGGCGTAGTAGGAGACAGCGTCGCTGTTCATGATCAGACGGTCATAGGCGATGACGGGGATCTTGGCTTCCTTGGCCTGGGCCAGAACGGTGCCGAGAGAGTCACCGTCGATGGAGGCGATAACGAGAACCTTGCAGCCGTTGGCGATCATGTTCTCGATCTGGGAAACCTGGGTGGCGATGTCGTTGGCACCGAACTGAAGGTCGACTTCATAGCCGGCTTTCTCCAGCAGGTTCTTCATGTTCTCGCCGTCCTGGTTCCAGCGCTGCAGATCCTTGGTGGGCATCGCAACACCGACGAGGTTGCCTTCGCCGGCAGGGGCAGCTTCCTCAGCAGGGGCAGCAGCGTCAGCGGAGGGAGCCTCGACGCCGATCTGATCAAAGGTGTAGTAGCCGGAATCGATCAGCAGCTCCTTGTAGTTGTCAACCGTGCAGGCAACAGGCTCGCACAGGAAGCTGGGGATCACGCCGGTGCCGTTGTCATAGGTCTCCTTGTCGTTGACAGGGGGCTCTTTGCCCTGCATGAGGGCGTCGACCATCTCAACAACCTTGGAAGCAAGGGTACGGGTGTCTTTGAAGACGGACATGGACTGCTTGCCCTCGACGAGGTTCTTCATGATGGCGATGTCGCAGTCCTGGCCGGTGATGACGGGCCATTCGCCGGTGTAGGAGGAGTTAAGGGCGTTCTCAACACCGAGGGCGGTGGAGTCGTTGGAGGCGAGGACCGCATCCAGCTTGGTGCCGTCGGCATAGTTGGAGCTCAGGATGTTCTCAAAGCGGGCCTGGGCAGCGTCGGTCGCCCAGTTGGCAGTGGCAACGACGGACTTCTCAGTCTGGCGTCGAGGTAGGGCTGCAGGATGCTCATGGCGCCGTCAAAGAAGAAGTTGATGTTGTTGTCGCCGGGGTCGCCGGTGATGAACTCAATATTGAAGGGGCCGTCCGCATTCTTGAGGTCCAGAGCGTCTTCAATGAACTTGCCCTGGGTAACGCCGACCAGCCAGTTGTCGAAGGTGGCGTAGTAGGAGACAGCATCGCTGTTCATGATCAGACGGTCATAGGCGATGACGGGGATCTTGGCTTCCTTGGCCTGGGCCAGAACGGTGCCGAGAGAGTCACCGTCGATGGAAGCGATAACGAGAACTTTGCAGCCGTTGGCGATCATGTTCTCGATCTGGGAAACCTGGGTGGCGATGTCGTTGGCGCCGAACTGAAGGTCAACCGAGTAACCGGCTTTCTCCAGCAGGGCCTTCATGTTCTCGCCGTCCTGGTTCCAGCGCTGCAGATCCTTGGTGGGCATCGCAACACCGACGAGGTTGCCTTCGCCGGCAGGAGCAGCTTCCTCTGCAGGGGCAGCGGACTCCGCAGGAGCGGCGGATTCCGCAGGGGCTGCCGCCGGGGCTGCGGACTCACCGCAGGCTGCCAGAGCAAAGACCATGCAGAGCGCAAGAAGAAGTGCAAGATACTTTTTCATAGGGTCCTCCTCTTTCTTTTTTGTACAGTTTCTGTACGGATTTTTGAAGCTTTTGCTTCTACCCGATTATTATACAAACATCAATTGCGACTGTCAAACTTTTTTCAATTAAAGAATCGAACCGGAGAAGTGTTTCGTTGTTTTATACGAAAACGATTAAGTAAATTTATGCAAATTGACAAGGGGCCTTTGCTCGAACGGAACCCCCTGCCGCTGCGCGGAACAGATGCCTGAAATATGCCTCCGCCGGAGAACCGGCGGAGGCATAAGTCAGCGTGTCTTCAGTTTTTTCAGAATCTCAGTCTGGACGGGGAGCCGCTCGTGGCGCGGGACCTCCCGGCTGAAGCGCACATAGAGGTCGAAAGCATCCTGCGGCGACAGCAGATCGATCAGGGGGAGGCTGTGCCGCTGAACCGCGATCAGCATCCAGTAGGAGCAGGCAGGGCGCGGATGCCGCTTCGGGGCGGCATAGAGCTCCTCCAGCACCGGGCGCACCAGCTCGGACGGAGGATTCTGCCGGGCAAAGCCCTCCAGCAGCTGTCTGACCGTCTCGGAATACTGCTCGTGGCAGGGGTTGTCCGCGGGACCCCCCTTCAGGCCGAAGATGCCTTCCCCCGGCTTTCTCTTCCGCTCGAGCTCCTCAACGAATTTCAGATAGCTCTCCGTCTCGCGTCTGAGCGCAGAGAGCGTTCCTTCGGAATCAGGCAAAGGGATTCTCCGTCGGATAGGGCAGGCACTTGGGCTGGTTGTAGCCGATATCGCCGACACCCAGGAACTTGAAGACCTCGAAGAGGGCCTTGCCGCAGTGACCGAAGGCCACGGCGCCGTGGTGCGGGTAGCGCTTCTGGATCAGCACGTGGCGGTAGAAGCGGCCCATCTCATGGATGGCAAAGACGCCGATGCCGCCGAAGCTGGTGGTGGCAACGGGCAGGACCTCGCCTTCGGCGATGTAGCTGCGCAGAACGCCGTCGCTGTCGCACTGCAGACGGAAGAAGGTGATCTCGCCCGGCGCGATGTCGCCCTCGAGGGTGCCGCGGGTGAAGTCGGGGTCGGAGCCGGCCGGCTCAAGCAGACGGTGCTGGATCAGCTGATACTTGACGGCGCGGTCGGCGCACATCTTGCAGCTGGGCGTGTTGCCGCAGTGGAAGCCCATGAAGGTATCCGTCAGGCTGTAGTCGAACTTGCCCTTGATCTGCTCTTCCCACATCTGGGCGGGGACGGAGTTGTTGATGTCCAGAATCGTGACGGCGTCCAGGGTCACGCAGGCGCCGATGTACTCGCTGAGGGCGCCGTAGATATCGACCTCGCAGCTGACCGGAATGCCGCGGGCGGCGAGGCGGGAGTTGACATAGCAGGGCTCAAAGCCGAACTGCTCGGGGAAGGCGGGCCAGCACTTGTCGGCAAAGGCGACATACTTGCGGGCGCCCTTGTGGGCCTCGGCCCAGTCAAGCAGGGTCAGCTCGAACTGCGCCATGCGCTCGAGCATATCGGGGAAGTACCTGCCCTCGCCCATCTCTTTGGCCATGTCCTCGCAGACGGCGGGGATGCGCTTGTCGCCTGCATGCTCCTTATAGCTGACAAGGAGGTCCAGCTCGGAGTTTTCCTCGATCTCGATGCCGAGTTCGTACAGGCCCTTGATGGGGGCGTTGCAGGCGAAGAAGTCCTGCGGGCGCGGACCGAAGGTGATGATCTTGAGGTTCTGCACGCCGATGATGGCACGGGCGATGGGAATGAAGTCCTTGATCATCCTGCCCAGATCCTCAGCCGTTCCGACGGGATACTCGGGGATATAGCCCTTCAGATGGCGCATGCCGAGGTTGTAGGAGCAGTTGAGCATGCCGCAGTAGGCGTCGCCGCGGCCGTTAATCAGGTCGCCGTCGCCCTCGGCCGCCGCCACGAACATGCAGGGGCCGTCAAAGTTCTTGGCGATCAGGGTTTCGGGGGTCTCGGGGCCGAAGTTGCCGAGGAAGACCACCAGCGCATTGCAGCCGGCCGCCTTGACATCCTCCACCGCCTTGAGCATGTCGAGCTCGTTCTCGACCGTCACGGGGCACTCGTACAGGCCGCCCTTGCAGACCTTGACAATCGCCTCGCGTCTGGCGATGGACAGGCCGATGGGGAAGCAGTCGCGCGAGACGGCGACAATACCGAGCTTTACTTCAGGAATGTTGGTCATCATGATTACAGATCCTCCTTGATATTGATATTCACGCCGCGCAGTCCGATTTGGGCGCCGTTTTTCGCTTCTTTGGAATCGGGATGGGCCAGCAGCCATTTGTTGCAGGCAGTCATCCAGCGGTCTTCTTCATTTCTGGCCTCAAACACCGGCTTCTCGGTGTTGGTGCCCTTCGGCAGAACCACCGCCACGCGGAAGCCCTGATCGAGGCTCGCCTGGCAGGGCGCATAGTGCAGGGTGGTGGCATAGACCTCGACCGGCACGCCGGCGGGGACCTTGAAAGCCTTCACCCTGTCGGTGTCCAGGACGCCGTCGACGATCTCGTCCTGCTTTGCCAGCAGCAGGATAAAATCGACATCGCCGATGTTCACCTCGCTGTCCCGGTGATACTCGAGGCAGTTGAGGCAGGTGTTGTGCCCCCAGCACATGCCGAGCTGAATCGGCATACCGCCGTAGGCGCCGAGCTGCATCTCGCCGTAAAGGGCGCAGGCCTCCAGGCTGTCAATGCCCGGCTTGTAGGCCGTGCCGCTCTCCGGCAGGGGGATGGCCTCCATCGCACGGACCAGTTCGGCGGTGTCATAGCCCTGCAGAACCTTGCCGTAAGGACGGAAGCTTTCATCAAATACCGAAAGAATGTTCAAAGCTGTCTTCCTCCTGTTCTTTTATTGCAGTTTCTGAAACAGATCCTTCACGGTCGGATAAATCCGGCGGAATTTCTGATACTGTACTTCATAACGGGCAGCCAGCGCGGGATCGGGCTCCACCGTGTCGGTGACAGAGACCAGCGCATCCGTGCAGGCCTGCACGCTGTCATACCAGCCGCAGCCGACCATCGCCAGCATCGCGCCGCCGTAGCCGGGACCCTCCTCGGTCTGGGGGATGTCCAGGCGGATGTTCAGGACATTGGCGATAATCCTGCGCCACAGCGGAGAGCGGGCGCCGCCGCCGCAGAGCCGGGAGCTGTCGATGGGGATGCCGAGACTCTTTGCCACCTCAAAGCTGTCGCGGACGGCAAAGGCGACGCCCTCGAGAACGGCCTGGACAAAATCGGCCCGGACCGTGTCCATGGACATGCCGATAAAGCAGGCCCGGGCATCGGTGTCGTTGATGGGGCTGCGCTCGCCCATCAGGTAGGGCAGGAAGAAGACGCGGTTGTTGCCGAGCTTCTCATCGCTGATGTCCTTCTGCTCGCCGGCGTAGTCGGTGGTTTTCAGGATTTCGTCGCAGAACCACTTGTTGCAGCTGGCGGCCGAGAGCATGCAGCCCATCAGGTGGAAGTTTCCGTCCGCGTGCGCGAAGGCGTGCAGGGCGTTGTTCGGGTCCACGCCGAAGCTTTCGGAGGAGATGAAGATCGTGCCGGAGGTGCCGAGGGAGATGTTGCAGCCGCCCTCGCCGACCACGCCGGTCCCGACCGCGGCAGCGGCGTTGTCGCCGGCGCCGGCGACGACTTTGGTCTCGGCGGAGATGCCCAGAATCGCGGCAACGCCGGGCAGGACCGTGCCGATCACCTCATAGCTTTCAAACAGACGCGGCATCTGCTCTTTCGTCACGCCGCAGATCTCCAGCATCTCATCGGACCAGCATTTGTTTTTGACGTCCAGAAGCAGCATGCCGCTGGCATCGGAATAGTCGCAGGCATGCACGCCGGTCAGACAGTAGTTGATATAGTCCTTGGGGAGCATGATTTTGCGGATGCGGGCAAACTTCTGCGGCTCGTGCTTTTTCATCCAGAGGATTTTCGGGGCCGTAAAGCCGGCAAAGGCGATGTTCGCGGTCAGAGAGGAAAGCTTCTCCCTGCCGATTTCGGTATTCAGCCAGGCGGTCTCCTCCGCGGTTCGGCCGTCGTTCCAGAGAATGGCGGGGCGGATCACCGCGTCGTTTTCATCCAGGACAACCAGCCCGTGCATCTGGCCGCCGCAGCCGATGCCCTTCACCTGGGAGGCATCCACGCCCTCCAGCAGTTCCCTCAGACCCGCGGTCACAGCCTTCCACCAGTCCTCCGGTGCCTGCTCGGACCAGCCCGGTTTCGGGAAATAGAGCGGATACTCTTTGGTGACGCTGCTGCAGATCTTTCCGCCCTCCTCCACCAGAAGCAGCTTCACAGCGGAAGTGCCGAGGTCGATTCCTATGGTGTACAAACTCACACATCCCTTCCATATCAAAGATTTCAGGTTCCAAATTGGCCTAACGATTATTATACTGATTCTTTGCGTTTATTGCAATGCCGGATTTTTAACATGTCCGTTTTTTTGTTTTTCGGCTTCGCGCTGCAGCAGTTTCGGGACGGCGAGGACGTTGTTGATGTCCATCTGCTGGTAGTCGGTGTTCCTGCCGGTCAGCTCGTTCTCGCGCCCGGAGAGCTCATCCAGCTCTTCCCAGGGGACCAGGCAGGCATGCCGCCGGGAGCGGGCATCCTTGGAAATCTTCACCGGGCAGGGGACGCCCTCCTTCTGGCACTGCGCCCATTTCCGGGCATTCTTCTCAAACTGCTCGCGCCCCATGACGCTGTAGCCCATGGTGTAGTGGAAGGCGCACCAGCGGAGATGCTCGGTCTCGCCGAGGTTTCTGAGCTGTTCGTCCGTCAGGTTCCAGCCCTCGGAGAGCACGGTCTCGCGGCTGACGTTTGCCGCCCGCAGAAAGGCCGGGAAAAAGTCGGCCGAGGCCCGGGAGGACATCTTGCTGAAGCTGTCGCAGGAGACCCATTTTTCCCAGTCGCTGCGGGGGGAAGGGTCATAGCTGGCATTCAGGATGATTGCGCCCCGGTCGGCGTCCTCGGCAGACAGGAAGGCGCGGGTGCGGATATCGGTACGGATGATGGGGCTGCCGATCTCCTTCTGATAGCGCACGCCGTTTTCACCGCACTGGACCACGCAGATCTGTTCGGCCTGACGGTGCCGGAGAAAGAGCATGAGCCGGTCGGAAATCTCGCTGTTCATCGCATCGTCGCCCGTACAGACGGCAATCAGCTTCAGCGTGGAGAGGTGATTCTCGATAAAGCGGTAGAATTCCAGACTCCTCGCATCGGCGGTGACGCCGGTAATATCATAGTTTTCCAGCAGGCCGGGACTGTCGCAGAGGATGTATCCGGGTTCGCTGTCATAGTTTGAGGAGAAAACCGCCGCCCGGAAATGACTGCCGGCGAACTGGCCGTTCATGACCAGCTGCTGCAGCACCGCCTGGCCGCGCCGGCCGAAGCCGACGACCACACAGCTGAAGTCCTCCCTTGCGCGCCCGTCCGGGCCGAAGGAAATAAAATCCCAGGGCGGACAGGTGCGGATGAGCGCACGGGCAGTCAGGTCCTCGGGCTTATAGACATTGACATAGCCGAAGCCGTACTGCTGCTCGGAGGTCTGGAGCATGGAAGCGATGATCTCTTCCTCGCCGGGCAGACTGATCTGGGTATTCTCCGCCGGAATTCCGAGCTCCTCCAGGGCAGAGCGCAGCCGCAGGGCGTAGTACAGGTTCTGGTCCTCGTCCTCGGCCATGGCGTAAACGGTGATTTTCCGCTTTTTCAGGTGCAGCTTTCGGAGAAAGCGTTTTTCCGACTGAACGGCCGAAAGGCCCGTCGCGGCGGCCATGCCCTGGTTGTTCAGATCCTGAATCACACTGCTGTCGGCGTTCTCGGGCTTATCGGCGATAAAAACCACCGCCGCCTTGTCCCTGAGGCATTCCTTTCCCAGGGCGATGCTGTCCGGGCTGATGCCGTAGATGAGGGTGAGGTCGCCGCGGTGCGAGAGGAAGAAGCGCAGCGTACGCAGCAGCTCGGCCCCGAGGGTCGTCATCACCGCGCTGGTTATCGAATAGAAGGCCAGCATGTGGAGCACCCAGAAACAGACCAGACCGGCGTTCGTGGAGAGAAGACTGGTCTTCTCGATGGTCGGCAGATCATTGAGGCCGAGGAACATGCGGAGGACGGCATAGGGGGTCCGGACAACACTGATGATCAGGTTTCCGGTGGCCTCGGCAAACCCGACCGAATAGAACACCAGCCCGCCCAGAACAGCAAGCGACAGGGCAGCGGTATTGAGTTTTGCGGAAAACGACGGCTTCAGGGCAAGATTCAGAAGAAGCGCCAGCAAAAGCGCCGTCGAAAGCAGCAGTGTCTGCAAGGCAAGCATGCCGCAGCCCCCTTTCCCGTTCCGGCAGGCGGCATCAGCCGCCCGGAACAGAGCATCTTTTATCAGTATAAACCGCCCTGCGGAAATGTCAATAAAAAAACGAAGACCGCACGGCGCTGCCGTGCGGTCTTCCGTCCTGTCCGTGCTGTCAGGGGATCGTCACTTTTACCACCGTGCCGCCGCCTTCGCGGGGGGTGATCGTCATCTGTCCGCGGCACATCATCTCCAGACGCTGGCGGATGTTTCCGAGGGCGATATGCGGCTCGCCGTCATCGGCAGGCTCGAAAGACGCCCCGCTGTTCTCGACGGTGATTTCACTGCCGGAATCGGTCCCGGAGGTTCGGATCCAGATATGAAGGGGCTCGGCATCCGGATCCATGCCGTGTTTGACCGCGTTCTCGACAATGGGCTGGAGCGTCAGCGGCGGCAAAGAGAAATCCATATGCGGCGTATCATAGTCGACGAAAAGACGGCCGTCGAACTGGGCCTGTTCCACAGCGAGGTAGGCCCGGGTATGCTCGAGCTCCTCAGAGAAGGGAATGAGCCGGTCGCTGGCGATGGCGGTGAAGTTTTTGCGCAGGTAGGTTGTGAAATCCAGGGTGACCCGCTGGGCCAGATCGGGGTCCTGCCTGCAGAGGTAGTAGATGCTCATCATGGTATTATAGATGAAGTGCGGCCGCATCTGCAGGACCGCGATGCTGGCGCGCTGATTGGCGATCTCCCGTTCCTGGCGCAGAATCTGTGCCCCCTGATCGTACAGGATGATCAAAAACATCGAGAAGGCGCAGATGGAGATGGAGATGCCAAAGAGGTCGAATGCAGAGTAGACAAGATGGACCAGCAGGGTCAGGACGATCGGGAAAATGCCGACAAGAAAGGCAACAAAGTACCGTCTGGGCATTCTGAAGCGCCAACGGATCACACAGGCCAGGTCCAGAACCGCGATGGACCCCGGAAGAATAATCACCAGGGGATACAGGGGACCGCGGCAGAAGCTGTTCTCCGGCGTGGCATAGTAAAGCCAGGTCGTGAAGGGGGCGATATTCAGCAGGACGAAGCCAAGGCCCCACAGCGCAGCCGCAAGACGGAAAACGGGGCTGTGCAGCCAGTCCTCCCCGCTGCAGCGGAGGATATAAGCCGTCAGCATGGGCAGCAGAAGCGTGCAGAACAGGGTTTCAAAATAATAGATGACGGTCTGCGCCGCTCTCATATCCGGACGTCTGTAGGTAAACGCGTCAGCCGTGCAGAACCCGATATAAAGCACGAGAACGGTAAAATAGGCGATGAAAAAGCGCTTGTTCCACCGGTCGGAAGCGGGCATGGAGACAGAAACGACAAGCCCCAGCAGCGCCAGCATGATCGCGGCGCCCAGCACGATCAGGAGGACCTGCGTGGACAGCTCCAGCTCGGTCATCTCTCTGCGCCTCCCGAGGGGAAGGGGTAGCGGAGCCGGGCCAGCTGATCCCGAACGCCCTCCGGCGTGATGGGCTTGAGCATGAAGCCGCTGGCCCCGGTGGCCCAGGCATCGAAGGCATAATCGCTGTAGGCGGTCAGATACACCACATTGGTGCGGGGATAGACCCCGAGCAGGGTCCTGCAAAGGTCGAGCCCGCTGATTTTCCCCAGTTCGATATCCAGAAAGGCCAGGGCGACCCGGTTTGTCCGTGCATATTCGACGGCCTCCGACGGGCGGGTAAAGCCCGTAACCGAAGCATTCGGCAGAACCTCCTCCAAAACCTGCAGACCGCCGGTCAGGATGATGCTGCGGTCCTCCACCATGATGACATTGGGGATGTCATCGCTCTCCGCCACGGCGGAAAACAGGATGCCCGCATCCACGTCCAGACAGCGTGCGAGACGGGAAATCATCGCGGCATCCGGAAGGCGGCTGCCGTTTTCCCAGCGGGCAACCGTGGAACGGGTGACGTACAGGCGGTCCGCCAGCTCTTTCTGTGAAAAGCCACTCCCGGCTCTCAGTTTTCTCAGGGTCTCTGCGAACAGCGTGCTCATCCGGTGATGCCCCCTGCCTATGGATTATCCGGGATTCTTCTCTGCTCCCCGTTATCTCTCTCTTCGGTCGTTTTCCGCCCGGCGATAGAATGCCTGTTTTGCGGCAAACATGCCTGTTTCCGCCACGCTGACAAGCTCGCGCATGTCCAGAGCGCCCTGGGTTTTCTCGCGCACGGCGATTCCGAAGGAGACATGGTAGCCTTTGCTTTCCAGCTCGCGCTGCAGCCGGTCAACCTCGGCGGACAGCCCGGCGGGCTCGACATCCGCCCGGAAAGCGGCAAACTCATCCCCGCCGAGTCGATAGGTATGCTCGGCCCCGAAGCAGCACTGCATGGCCTCAGCCACCTCACGCAGCATTTTGTCCCCCGCGGGATGCCCGTAGCGGTTGTTCATCTCGTGCAGGCCGTTCACATCCGCGTAAACACAGGCCAGGTTTGAGCGGCACATGTCAGGGTATGTCTGCAGCCGGTTCTCGTAATGGTTCCGATTTTTGGCCCCGGTCAGCAGATCGGTCTGGCTCAGGTATTCAATCTGTCTGGACTGCAAAAGGGCCCGCATCTTGACGCTCATGGTAAACACGGTCACAGCAACGGCCACCATGCCGAAGGTGATCATGTTCCAGACATCCTTCTGCGCTACCTCGGGCTGCTTGCAGCGGAGCACGATAGCACAGAACAGCGCCACAACGGCCGCTATCAGGACCGACATCCTGACGGGGCGGTCATAGAACAGCATCGGACTCACCAGCAGAAAGGCCACCGCGGACACGGCCGGCATATCCGCATGGAGCATCGAAACATGGATGCCGAAGGCATAAAGCAGAATCTCGAACACATAGACGAGCGGCGTGACGAGCGCAGGATGCTTCGGCAGAACAACGTGTGAGCAGAACAGGATAACGAGCATTTCGACTGCGCAGGCCAGATAGGTCGTGGTGTTCTCCGAAGCAAAGCCTTTGGCAACGATGCTTGCGGCGAGCAGCAGGAGAAACATCGCAGAAGCAATCTGAGAAAACACGCACAGAAGACCCCGATTCTCCTTCCGGATCTCGGGACGCAGCTTCTGATACTCGTCTTTCTCTATGCCTCCGTAAAGAAACAGTTTTCGCAGGTTTTGATAATTTGTCATTCTTCTTCCATTCTTTCCGGGCCGACAGGCTGAGCCTTCAGCCTGCGTTTGTCCTCATACATGGCGTGGTCGGCGCGTTCAAAGACCGCGGCAACACAGGTGTCCTCCTCGAACCTCGCCATGCCGCAGGCGATGACAATGCCGCCGGACCGCCGGGCAGCGGTATTGTGGTCCCGCATGGCCTCCAGGCGCCGGTCAAGGCAGGTGTAGTCGCTTCCCTGTGCAATCACAGCAAACTCGTCGCCGCCGACACGGAAGACGGGGCTGTGCTTGAACACCTCGCAGATAATTCTACAGGCATCGCAGAGGTACTGATCACCGGCCTGATGCCCGGCGGTGTCGTTGATTTTCTTCAGATCGTTCAGGTCCATCACCACAATGGCAAAGGGCGGCGCAGACTGCGCGGCAATCAGGCGGTCCAGGCGGAGCTCCGTCTCCAGGTAGGCATGTCTGTTTCGGATGCCGGTCAGCGCGTCCACATTGGCCTGGGACTCGGCCTGGGCAAGGCGCTTTTCGATTTCCTCTTCCTGCCGGACCTGTATGTCAATATCATTCAGGCCGACTACCAGGCGCTTCCCTTCCTTTTCCTCCACCATGGCGGCTTTCAGCTGGACATGGATGGGCTCTCCCTTCATCAGGACGCGGTAGCCGAAGGTGAAAAAGCCGCTGCGCTCGACCTCTGCCATGATGTTTTTTCTGGTGACAACGGTGAGATAGCGTTTTCTGTCCGCCGGGTAGACATGCTGCGAGGCTGCCTCCCGGACATTTTCAAAAAAGTCCGTCCCGGTCTTCGCCTGCGCCAGATTCTCGGTATAGTCGGCGGTGGAGCTGAATTCCCGGAAGCTGCCGGTTTCCGGGTCCACGACATAGACAACGATAAAATTGCCGGTGAGAGCGTGGAGGCGGGCATAGACGAGACGCTCCTCCTGGATGCGTTCCTCAACGCGGCGCTTTTTGACCAGCTCATCAATGTCCGACACGGCGATGACGATCATGCGCGGGTCGTCTTCCATCCGGGAAACCTTCATCTGGACATAGAAGAGCCTTCCGTTCTTGATTCTGCGATAGGTCATCTCAAAGACCCGGGACCGGTCCAGCGCCCCGGTAAGGAAGTCCCGGTTCATGGCATGCACAAATGCCTCCTGATCCTCAGGATGGACAAACAGCTTTGCCTCGCGGGCACAGCTTTCAAAGAAGTCGGCAGCACGCCGACTCTCGACGAGCACGCCGCGCTCATCATCGGTATGGTACTCGATATACTCATCCGTCTCCATGTTGACGTAGAACAGATCCGTGTAGTCACGGGTCAGCGCATGGGCAATGTGGATATAAACGACCCCGGACCTGCGCAGCTGTTCGCAGGCCTTCCGAAGCCTTTCGTTTTCCTGCCGCAGGTCGGCAAGCTCCCTGGTCATGCGGTCCTCAGCAGATCTGCTGTTTTCCCCGGGTAAGCTGTTCATCGTCTCGTTCTCTCCCTTCGGCGGTGCTGTCAGGGCCCGCCGGGCAATACGGATACGGCACAAAAAGTTGCTTGATTATCCTCTTATTCTCCGCTTCCGTCAAGGGGTTGTTCCAGAATGTCACATTACATGCCGTGCAGAAAGCGAAGCACCTGCTCGCGGTCCCGGAGCGCCGTACCGGCCCCGACCGCCGTGGTGCAGATGGCGCCGCAGGCATTGGCAAAGCGCAGCGCGTCGGCATTCGATGCCCCCCGCAGGATCTCGGAGGCAAAGCCGGCCACGAAGTTGTCGCCCGCGCCGGTGGCGTCAACCGCCCGGATCTCACAGGCCGGCAGAGAGAAGGAGCCCTCCCGGTTTTTGAAGAAGCAGCCCCTGGAACCGAGCTTGACGATCACGTTCCGGACGCCGCGGGAAAGAAAGGCATCGGCCATCTCCTCCGGGGTTTCCTTTCCGGAATAATAACGGGCTTCGTCCTCATTCGGCGTGATATAGTCGATGAGGGGAAGCGAATCGCCGAGGTCATCCAGGGTCAGGAAACGGAAATTCGGCATCTTGGTATCGGCAAAAACGAGCTGCCCTGCCTCCTTCGCGGCGCGCAGGACCGTCAGGATGACCGCAGGCTCGTCAAAGGGCGCACGAAACAGGGAACCGAGAATCAGCGCACGGGCATCGGAGAAGCGGGAGACGGCGTTCTCGGGATGGAAGTTGTAGCGGTGCGCGCTGTTGGTAATGGATCTGCGCGTACCGTCCTCATGGACAAACATGGTGGTGACCGGCGTCTGATGCTCTGAAGAGCGGAGGACCCGGGCGGTATCCACCCCGCAGCGGCGGAGGGCGCCGATGATCATGTCCCCGGCATCGTCCTCGCCCAGAGAACACAGGATGCCGGTTTCCAGGCCCAGTTTCGCCGCGGCCATGGCCTCGTTGACCGCCTCGCCGCCCACATTCAGAGAGCCGGAGGCTGCCCGGTAGCCGGAGGCGGAGACGGGATGGGGATCAAAGCCCTTGATGATGGAATCGACCAGGGCCATGCCGATGCAGATGATATCCATGTCTGAGAACCCTCCTGATGCATCATGAGCCTATCTTATAATCCGGCGGCAGAACAGTCAATGAGAAAAATGAAAAACGGGCGGCCTGAGGCCGCCCGGAACGGTTTTTTGCGGTTTTGCTTTACTTCAGCATGTGATTTGAGAAATAGTCTTTGGTCGTCTTCGCCACGACGCCGGAGAGGATCAGCAGGGCGATCAGGTTCGGGATGGCCATGAGACCGTTGAGCGTATCGGCGATGTCCCACATGAGGGTGCCGGAGCCGGTGGCGCCGACGATGCAGACCAGGGCAAAGATGACCTTGTAGATCAGCATGACCGTCTTGTTGTTCTTCGTCAGGTAGCCCCAGCAGTTCTCGCCGTAATAGGCCCAGGAGAGGATGGTGGAGAGGGCGAAGAAGAGCAGGCTGAGCTCGATAATCTTGCCGCCCAGGGTGCCGGGAAGAATGGTGTTGAAGGCCGATGCGGCGGCCGCGCCCTTGGAGGCGAAGGCACCGAGGCCGCCCTCAGCATCCAGAATGCCGGAGAGGAGCACAGCAAAGGCCGTGATGCTGCAGATGACGATGGTGTCGATGAAGACCTCGAACACGCCCCAGATGGCCTGCTCACAGGGCTCTTCGGTAGAGGATGCCGCATGGGCAATCGGCGCCGAGCCGAGACCGGCCTCGTTGGAGAAGACGCCGCGGGCAAAGCCCTGCTTCATGGCCATCATGATGGTGTAGCCGAAGATGCCGCCGCCGACGCTCTTGAAGGAGAAGGCACCGGCAAAGATCTGGCCGAAGACCGCGGGGATGTGGCCGATACGCATGATGATAACCACGATGCCGGCCAGGATGTAGAAAATCGACATGAAGGGCACCAGCAGCGAGGTCACCTTGCCGATGCGCTTGATGCCGCCGAGGGTGACGAGGGCAACGACCACGGCGATCAGGATGCCGGAGACCAGCGGGGGGATGCGAAAGAGATCGCTCAGAGCACCGGAGATCTCACTGCTCTGGGCGATGTTGCCGATGCCGAAGGAGGCAAGGCCGCCCAGGAGGCAGAAGATAACCGCCATCCAGCGCCAGTTTTTGCCGATGCCGTTTTCGATGTAGTACATCGGGCCGCCGTGATAGACGCCCTTTTCGTCCTTCACGCGGTACTTCATGGCCAGAACGATCTCGGAATACTTGGTGACCATGCCGAAGAAGGCTGCCACCCACATCCAGAAGACCGCGCCGGCACCGCCCGTAAAGATGGCGCCCGTGACGCCGGCGATGTTGCCGGTGCCGACCGTGCCGGCGAGGGCCGTCGTCACGGCCTCAAAGGCCGAGATGTTCGCGCCGTCGTCCTTCGGTTCTTTTTTCTGAAACAGGGAGCCGACCGTGTTTTTCAGGATCCGGCCGAAGTGCGTCACCTGCAGCCAGTGGACGCGGATCGTCAGATAGACGCCGGTCCCCACCAGCAGCAGAAGCATCAGGGGGCCCCATGCGAAGCTGTTGACAGCGGAGTTGACAGCCTCGACCTTTGAAACAAAGTTTTCCATTTCTTGTCCTCTTTCCTCAAAACGATTTAACTCAATACTGAAAGCAAAAGAAAAAGAGCCGCTCACAAAATGAGCAACTCCGGATTTCCGCCCCGCCGTCAACCGGCAGCGCCGGCTGCAGCAGCCTGTCCGCTCTGTCCTTTTGCCTGAGAGATTCGGCATACGCCTTGCACCTTCGGCACCCGAAAAACGGGATTCTCCAGAGTTCCTCCGCCTCCGGTTTCCCCTGCGGGATCCCGAAAGCTTCATCGGTATTGAATTATGCCAAGACTATACCACCGGTCGCCGGCAAATGCAAGCCTTTTCTTTCCTTGCGTGCAGATTGCGGCTTATTTTTTCCGGGACTTTTTGGCGTAGGCGAACATCCAGACGACGATGATCACCAGGGCCAGCACGACGACGATGCCCAGAACGGTGTTGAAGAGACTGCCGACGATGCCGGCGGTGCCCTGGATCAGCTTGACCAGAAGCACCACGAGCGAGACGATCACGGCCGTCAGAATGACCATGCGGGAAATCTGCTTCGTTGTCATGGGTGTTCCTCCTTCAGACTGCGGGGCCGAGACGGGAGAGCAGCTCGGTAAAATAGGGGGGCAGGTCGGTTTCCAGGCGGACCGGCTGCAGGGTGCGGGGATGGATGAAGCGGAGCTCGCGGGCATGCAGGCACTGGCCGCTCAGACCCTTTTCGGGGCAGGGCGCCCCGTAGAGCCCGTCACCCAGCAGCGGATGCCCGATGGAGGCCATATGCACCCGAATCTGATGGGTCCGGCCGGTCTCCAGCCGGCAGCGCACATGGGTATAGCCCCGGTACCTCGCCAGCACCTCCCAGTGGGTGACTGCGGGGCGGCCGTTTTTTACATCCACGGCCATGCGTTTCCGGTCCGTCGGGTGGCGTCCGATGGGCCGGTCGACGGTCCCGCTCTCCTCCCGCAGGCGGCCGCGCACAAGCGCCTCGTAGACGCGGGCAAGGCTGTGGTCCGAGAGCTGGGCCGAGAGGGCCAGATGCGCCCTGTCGTTTTTCGCCACGATCAGCAGGCCGGAAGTGTCCTTGTCAATCCGGTGGACGATGCCCGGCCTTTTTTCGCCGCCGATGCCCGAAAGACTGTCGCCGCAGTGCCACAGCAGGGCGTTGACCAGCGTCCCGTCCGGATGCCCGGGGGCCGGGTGAACCACCATGCCCCGGGCCTTGTTGACCACAACCAGGTCTTCGTCCTCATAGACGATATCCAGCGGCAGGGCCTGGGGAAGGAGCGGCAGCTCGGCGGCCGCGGGCAGGATGACGGTATAGCACTCGCCGGCACGGGTGCGCCGGCTTTTCCCAACGGGCTCGCCCTCATAAAGCACCAGACCCTGCTCCAGCAGACGCTGGGCGGCGTTTCGGCTCAGGCCCTCGATAGTACGCGCAAGGAGAGCGTCGATCCGTTCTCCGCTCTCCTCTGCAGGGATGGACAGAATTTCTTCTTCCATGAATCTGTTTTATTTGAACTCGTTGAGAATGTCGTCCAGGGAATACTCCTCCGTGACCGGCGCGGGTTTCGGGGCAGGCTTGGGTTCGGCCGGTTTTGGAGCGGGCTTTGCCGCAGGCTTCGGGGCCGGTTTCGGCTCAGCCGGCGCTTCGGGGGCCGCAGCGGGCCGGGAGGCAGCCTGAACAACCGCGGACTGGCGGTCCTTGACGGCCTTGGCCTTGGCGTTGGCACGCTCCCAGGCGGCGAAGGGGTCTTCCTCCTGAGCGGGAGCCGCGGGCTTTGTCCTGGCAGAAGACCTGGATGCTGCCGCCTTCTTCGGCGCGGGCACGGGGACCTCTTCCTCTTCCGCCTGCTTTCTGCTGCGCTTTGCCGTCTTCTTCGGCGCGGGACGCGGCGGCTCTTCCTCGTCTTCGTCGTCCTCGTCCTCTTCCTCTTCTCTGCGGGCCCTGCGGCTCTTCCGTTTGGGCTTGCGCTTCGGAGCCGGCTCTTCCTCTTCGTCGTCAAGGAAGTCGTCATCCTCATCCTCGTCCTTGTCCTTTCGGGTCTTGCCGAAAATGACGGCAAGCGCGAAGATGATGGCAAACACCGTGATAAAGACGTCCGCAAGATTGAAAACGGGGAAGTTGATGAACTCCAGTTTAAACATGTCCTGGACATAGCCGTAGAGGACGCGGTCCAGGCAGTTTGAGAGACCGCCTGCCGTTACCAGGACGATGCTCCATCTGGCAAGCTTCCCGGAGATCAGGTTGGTCGCAAGGGCCAGAATCACCACAATCGCAAAGACGGCCGCCAGAATGATAAAGGGAAGGCGAATCCCGCTTCCGGCCAGAAAGCCGAAAGCCGCCCCGTCGTTGTGGACGTTCGCGAGACTCAGGATACCGGGGATAAACTCCTCGGAGGTGTTCACGGCGATGTGTCCCTGAACCCAGAACTTGATGTACTGGTCGGCAATGATGACCAGCATTCCTACGATCGCATACAGCATAGCAGTCTCCTCTTCTGATTTATTCTCCCGCAGCCCGGGGCGGAAGGAGAATAAGGATAAGGGCGTTCTCTTTCCTGATTACAGGGTCTTGAGCACCTCCGCGCAGCGCGGGCAGAGGCCGGTTTCGGGATCGGCAGCCTCCGAATGGATCCAGCAGCGCGGGCACTTGGTTCCGGGGGCCTCACGGACAGAAATCTCAAGGCCGGGGAAGGCTGCGCCGGTACTCTTTGCGGCGGCATCATCGCCGTCTTCATCCGGGGCAATCAGGCACTGGGAGACGATGAAGAGCTCCGCCAGACCCATATCGCTGATCTTGTCGAGCACCTCGCGGCTCTCCCCATCGGTGCCCTGCAGCCGGACGGCAGCCTCCAGAGGCTTTCCGATCCGCTTGGCGGCACGGGCGGTCTCGATGACGCCGTTGACATCGTCGCGGACCCTGACCAGGTCGTTCCAGACGGCCATCTCGGCCTCGCCGAGACTGTAGGCGGCAAAGGGCGCGTTCATCTGGTTCAGGAGAACGTTTCGCTCATCCTCGTCCCCGGTATGCGGCATGCTGAGCCAGATCTCGTCGCAGGTAAAGGCAAGGATCGGCGCAAACATCTTGGTCAGGGTATCCAGGATGTACCAGAGCGCGGTCTGGGCGCTGCGGCGCTTCAGGCCGTCCGGCGCCTCACAGTAGAGACGGTCCTTGATGATGTCCAGATAGAAACTGGAGAGCTCGACCACGCAGAAGTCGTTGATGGCGTGGGAGATCACATGGAACTCGTAATTCCGATAGGCGTCCTCGACCTTTTCAATCAGCTCGTTGAGCTTCGTCATGGCCCAGCGGTCCAGCGGCAGCATGTCCTCCGGCGCGACCGGGCTGCTCGGGTCATAGCCGCTGAGGTTGCCCAGGCAGTAGCGGGCGGTGTTGCGGAACTTCAGATAGTTCTGGCTGAGCTGCTTGAAAATCTCGTTGGAGCAGCGGACGTCGACGTGATAGTCGGCAGAGCCAGCCCACAGACGGACAATGTCGGCGCCGTAGTCCTTGATCAGGTCGGCAGGATCGATGCCGTTGCCGAGGGACTTGTGCATTTCGCGGCCCTCGCCGTCCACCGTCCAGCCGTGGGTGAGGCATTCCTGATACGGAGCGCCCTTGCCGAGCGCGCCGACCGCAACGAGCAGGGACGACTGGAACCAGCCGCGGTACTGATCGCCGCCCTCGATATACATGGTGGAGGGCCAGAAGCCCTGATCGCGCTGCATGGCGCAGAAGTGGGTCGAGCCGGAGTCAAACCAGCCGTCCAGGGTGTTGGTCTCTTTGGTGAAGTGCTTTCCGCCGCAGTGGGGGCAGGTAAAGCCGTCGGGCAGAAGCTCGGCCTCGGTCTTTTCAAACCAGGCGTTGCTGCCTTCTTTTTCAAATATGGACGCAACGGACTCGATGCTCTCCTCCGTGCAGACGGGCTTTCCGCAGTCGTCGCAGTAGAAGACAGGGATCGGCAGGCCCCAGCGGCGCTGACGCGAGATGCACCAGTCGCTGCGCTCGCGGATCATGGCGCCCATGCGCTCTTTCCCCCAGGCGGGGAGCCAGCGCACCGCATCGCAGGCGGCGATGGCCTCGTCCTTGAAGGAATCGACCGAGCAGAACCACTGCGGGGTCGCACGGAAGATGATGGGCTGTTTGCAGCGCCAGCAGTGCGGATAGCTGTGCATCAGGCGCTCGCGGGCAAAGAGCATGCCGCTGGCCTCCATGTCGGCAGCGATAACGGGATTGGACTCTTCCACGATCATCCCGGCATACTTGCCGGCATAGTCGGTGTGGCGGCCCTGGTCATCCACGGGCACCACCATCTCGGTGCCGTACTGCAGGCAGGTCTGATAGTCGACGTCGCCGAAGCCCGGCGCCGTGTGGACACAGCCGGTGCCGGAGTCGGTGGTGACATAGTCCGCCAGCATCAGCAGCGAGGTCTTCGGAAGGAAGGGGTGGTCGGCCAGCATGTATTCAAAGAAGCTGCCCGGGTGGGTCTCAATGATCTCATAACCGGTGACGGCGCCCTTGGCCATGACTTCATCCACGAGCTCTTCGGCCAGGATATACATCTCGCCGTCGGGAGCCTTCACGATGGCATAGCTGACATCGGGATGCAGGGCGATGCCGATGTTCCCGGGGAGGGTCCAGGTGGTCGTGGTCCAGATGAGGAAGAACAGCTTTTTCTGATCCAGATGCGAAAGCTTCCCCTTGTCGTCATGCATCGGGAACTTTACAAACACCGAATCCACCGGGTCCTCGTGGTACTCGATCTCGGCCTCGGCCAGGGCGGTCTCGTCGTGATAGCACCAGTAAACCGGCTTCAGACCCTTGTAGATGTGGCCGTTGCGGTACATTTTGCCGAACACGCGGACTTCATCCGCCTCAAAGCCGGGATTCATGGTGAGATAGGGGTGCTCCCAGTCGCCGACAACGCCGAGACGCTTGAAGCCTTCCATCTGCTTATAGACGTACTTTTCGGCATAGTCATGGCAGGCACTGCGGAAGTCCGCCGTGGACATCTCCTTGTGGTTGAGCTTCTGCTCCTTGATGATCGCGCTCTCAATGGGCATGCCGTGGTTGTCCCAGCCGGGGATATAGGGTACCCAGCGGCCGCGCATCATATAGCTGCGGTTGATGAAGTCCTTCAGGGTCTTGTTCAGGGCGTGGCCCATGTGGATGTTGCCGTTGGAGAAGGGAGGGCCGTCATGCAGGGAAAAGAGAGGCTTGCCCTCGTTCTTTTTCAGCTGTAGATTGTAAAGATCCATCTCCTCCCAGCGTTTGAGCATCTCGGGCTCTCTCTTCGGAAGGCCGGCGCGCATGGGAAAGTCGGTTTTCGGCAGATTCAGGGTCTGATTGTAGTCTTTGGACATAAAAATTCTCCTGCTGGTCGTATAGGTGTGTTGAGTATCAGAACAGGCGAAAGCGGGGCATGCGCGTTTCGCGCCACCCCGCGGCATCGTCCTGCGTTCCGGTCCGCCTGGGCGGATCAGAGATTAAAAGACTGTGTGCTGCTGAGATTTTTCTTTTTGGGAGCCGGGCTCAGATCAAAGTCGGACAGGTCCAGGTCCATGGCGGGTTCGGGCTTGGCGGCGCGGGAAACACCCTGCTCAATCGAGCGGACCGCCTCGTCAATATCCACCTGCTCCACATCGACCGTGACCGCTTCCTCCGGAGCGGCCTTTTCCTCCGCCGGGAGACCGACCTCGCCGCTCATGACGTCCAGGGCCTTCAGCTGGTCATTGCAGACCTTGCGGGCCTTCTCAAAGAAAGACTTCGTGGCGCGCTGGGCATCGGCCAGACGGCGCTCTTCCGTGGCAGTCAGCTCTTCAATCGAGCCGACGCGCTCCTTCACCTGGCGCTCGGCATCCTCGATCATGGCCGCGGCACGCTGGCGGGCTTCGCTTTCAATCTGAACGGCAAGCTTCTGGGCCGAGAGGATCGCGAGATTCAGCGCCTCTTCATTGGCGCGGTATTCCTCGATCTTGTCAACAAGGACCTTCATCTTGCTCTTCAGCACGGCATTTTCCTTCTGAGAGTTCGAAATATCCTCGGCGAGTTCTTCCAGAAAATCGTCCACGGAGGCCATGTCGTAGCCGTTCATTCTCGATTTTTCAAAGGTCTTTTCGCGGATGTCCTGAGCGGTAATCATGCTATGTTCCACCTTTCAATGATTGTTATATTAAACTCAAGTATACGGAAAAACGCCGGCGCATCAGGCCTGGGGCGCGCTCTGCCCGGAGGAAGAAACGGCTTCCGCGCCGAGTATATCGACATTCTGCGGCGTGACGAAATAGGTTTTCGCCGAGATCGGCGTGATTTTCCCCTGCAGGGCATAGGCGATGCCCGAAAGGAAGTCGAGGAGGCGCCGGGCCAGCTCGGTCGGGACGCCTTCCAGCGTCATCACGACGCTGCGCCCCTGCAGAAGATGCTGCACCAGATCGCCGGCCTCGTCAAAGTTCTTGGGGTTAAAGAGAATAACCTGCTGTTCGGTGCCGCCGAACTCCACCGTGCGCTCACGCGAGAGGCGGGGCCTCGAGGGCTTTTTCCTTCCCAGGGCAGAGAAGATGCCCTTTCCGCCGCCATCCTGGGGTGCAGGAGCGGGAGCTTCCGGTTCTTCCTCCGCAGGTTCGGGCGTCTCACGCCCGCCGAAGGTGTTTTCAAACTCCAGCTGTGCCTCGGTCGGTGCAGCCGGCTGCGCGGAGGCGTCGGCGCCTTCATAAAAGTCGTCCTCGTCCTCGTACGGCTGGGTCAGTTTTCTGAGTTCATCCATGAAGCCCATGGGTTGATCCTCCGATCATGTTGTTGTGGTATTCCGTGGGCCGAAAATCCCTGAGCCTATCCGAACCAGGTTGGCACCGCAGCGAACGGCCTCGGTATAATCGCCGGACATGCCCATGGACAAAAAATCCATGCGTACATTATCGTATTTTATTTCTGTTTTGTCAACAAAAAGCTTTTGCATTTGCAGAAAAAAAGGCCTGTTGTCCTCCGGTTTGGCGCAAATCGGCGGAATTGCCATCAGTCCGCGCACGGAGAGGGCCGGAAGCCGGGCAGCCTCCTGCAGCACGGATTCCAGCTCTTCCGGCCGGAAGCCGGTCTTGGACGCCTCGCCGGCGACATTGATCTCGAGCAGCACATCCTGAACCAGACCGCGCTTTAGCGCGACGCGGGAAATCTCCTGCAGCAGGGGAAGGCTGTCCGCCGAATGGATCAGCGCGCAGAGCCCGACGACCTGGCGCACCTTGTTCTTCTGCAGATGCCCGATAAAGTGCAGCGGGACGCCGGCATAGGCGTTCTGCGCATTCTTTTCGAGCATCTCCTGCACCCGGTTCTCGCCGCAGATGTCCACCCCCGCACGGATCGCGGCGCGGACGGCCTCGGCATCGTTCATTTTTGTCGCTGCGGCCAGCAGAATCTCACGCGGGCTGCGGCCCGCCTCAGCGGCTGCCCGGGCAATCTCGGCCCTGACGGTTTTCACGTTCCGTTCGATCTCAGCCGTCGTCATGTGCGTCCCTCTCTTCCGTAAATGCTTTCTCAATCCGGTCCGCCTGCTCTTCGGTCGCAAGGCGGTCGGCAGGGAGCCAGAAGGCCTCGTCATGCCGGCGGAACCAGGTCAGCTGCCGCTTGGCATAGCGGCGGGTCGCCTGCTTGATGAGGGCAATCGCCTCGTCGCGCGGCATCTCGCCGCGCAGCGCCCAGGCGGCCTGGCGGTAGCCGATGGCCTGCATGCAGGTGCTGTCGGGGGAAACCCCGCTTTCCAGCAGCCTGGCCGTCTCCTCAAAAAGCCCTTCCCGGCACATGCGGTCCACCCGCTGCTCGATCCGTTCATACAGCTTTCCGCGGTCCTCGAAGCGGAGAACCGCGTAGAGCGCCTGAAAGGCGGGCGGCCGGGTCCGGCTCTCGTCGTCGTGGGCGGTCTGGGTCCGGCCCGTCAGGCGGTAGATCTCGAGGGCGCGGATGATGCGCCGGCGGTCCGTCGGGGCAAGCTTTTCGGCCCTGTCCGGGTCCACCGCCGCAAGGCGGGCCAGCATCGCCTCACCGCCCAGGCGGTCATAGTCCCGCTCCAGCTCTTCCCGGCAGCTGCCGTCCTGCTCATCGGTTCCGGCAAAGCGGCGGCCGGCGAGCAGTGCGTCGATATAGAGGCCCGTTCCGCCGACGATGATCGGCAGCTTTCCGCGCTCCAGGAGCCGGGTGCAGACCTCGCCGGCCTCTTCGGCGTAACGGGAGACGGAGTAGCTGTCGCCGGGGTCGACAAGGTCGAGCATATGATGGGGCACCTGCTGCCGCTCGAAGGGGCTGGCCTTAGCGGTGCCGATATCCATGCCGCGGTAAACCTGCATCGAGTCGGCCGAGACGATCTCGCCGTTCAGGCGCCCGGCCAGGGCAATGCCAAGGGCGGTCTTGCCGGAGGCGGTGGGCCCGGCGATGACCAGCAGTTTCTTTTTCATCGCATCCATATTGTCCGTCCTGCCGCCGAACGCTCAGACGATCCGCAGAAAGAGCTTTTCAAGGTCCTTTCTGCTGACAGTCACGGCCACGGGGCGCCCGTGCGGGCAGTACTTCACCCGGCCGCTCAGCACCTCGCGCACAATGGCCTCGAGCTCCTCGCGCCCGGTGTTCCATCCCGCCTTGATGGCGGCCTTGCAGGCGACGGTATGATTCATCTCGTCCCGCGCGGAGAGAGGATCGGGGGTTCCGCCCTCGTGCAGGTGCTGGAGAATCTCCTCCAGCGCCGGGACCGCGTCATCCGGAAGGATGTCCGCCGGGACCGCGCGCAGGATGACGGCCTGCTCGCCGAAGGGCTCGAGCTCAAAGCCGAAATCCAGAAACAGCTCGCCGAAGTCTTCCAGCAGGGCCATGTCCCCGGCGCTGAGCCGGAGGGTCCGGGGCACCAGGAGCTGCTGGGCAGGGACGGGCTGGCTGCGGGCCTTCAGGCGGTCAAAGTTCATCCGCTCGTGCGCGGCGTGCTTGTCGATCAGAATGAGGCGGTCGCCCTCTTCCACGGCGATATAGGTTTTGAAGGCCTCCCCCAAGATCTTGTGGTCGGGGATCGGCGGGTTATCAACATTTTGAACCGGGTTTTCGACAGCCCCCTCTTCCCCGCCCTCTTGTCCGGCCTTTGAAATCGCCGGAGACGGGGCGGTGACGGTACGGTACTCCGCCACGGAGCTGAAAAGGGACTGCTGAACGACGCTCTCCAGTTCAGAATCCGTGAGCAGGGCAGGGGGATACGCCGCCGCGCCCCGGTCCGGGAACCGGGGCAGCATGCTTTCCCGAGAGAGCGGGGACGGCTGCCCGGCAGGCTCTGCGGAAGTGCGCGGAAGGGTCCCTGCCGGCGGGTTTTCGGGAAGGGTCTCTTCCGGGCGGAAGGCGTCCCGGCTCTGCTCGGCGGGGAGCTCTTCCGCCCTGCGGGGAGCGTCTCCGGCGGGAAGGACGGAAGCCGCAGTGCGGTCCTCTTCGGCCAGAGTATCCCGGACCGCCTGACAGAGCAGGCCGAAGAGCCGCCGCTCTTCCGAGAACTTGACCTCGGTCTTCGCCGGGTGGACGTTCACATCCACCGAACCGGGCCGGATCTCCAGCCAGATCACGCAGGCCGGATAGCGGCCGGTCAGCAGGGTGTTTTTATAGGCCTGTTCCAGCGCGCTCTGCAGCAGCGCGGAGCGGATGAAGCGGCCGTTGCAGTAGAAAAACTGCGCGCTGCGGTTTCCCCTTCCGGCGGCCGGGGAGGAGACGAAGCCCGAGAGCCGGACGTCGCCGTCCGAGCTGCACAGCGGCAGGAAGGCCGATGAGAGATCCCGGCCCAGCAGGGCATAGACACAGGCGTCGGGTCGGCCGTCGCCGGGTGTAAAGAACTCTTCCTTTCCGTCCCGCAGAAAGCGCACCGAGACATCGGGCCGGCCCAGGGCACAGCGCAGCCCGGCCTGGACGCAGGCGGAGGCCTCGCTCCGGTCGCTTTTCAGGAATTTCAGCCGGGCAGGGGTGTTGTAGAACAGATCCCGGATGCAGATGGAAGTGCCCGAAGGGCAGCCGACGGCCTCCATCTCCTGAATATCGCCGGCCTCCAGCGTCATCTGGGTGCCCTCGGCATCCTCGGGCCGGCGCGTCAGCAGCTCGATGCGCGACACCGCCGAAATGGCCGCCAGCGCCTCGCCGCGAAAGCCCATGGTGGTGATGGCCTCGAGGCCGTGCTCGTCAGCGAGCTTTGAGGTAGCATGCCGCAGAAAGGCGATGCCGGCATCCTCGGGCGCCATGCCGCAGCCGTTGTCGGTCACGCGGATCATGGTGGCGCCGCCGTCCCGGATCTCGACCGTGACCTGGTCGGCGCCGGCGTCAAAGGCGTTTTCCATCAGTTCCTTGATGACCGAGGCCGGGCGCTCGACCACCTCGCCGGCAGCGATCAGGTCGGCAACATGGGGAGATAAGAGATTGATATGC
>ONGJ01000034.1 GCA_900317375.1 uncultured Eubacteriales bacterium | reverse complement strand
CGAGGTCCGTGACAGGGGGAAGAAAACGATGTATGAACTGATTCAGGTTTCCGAGCGGGATTATTATATCCAGAGTCCGGCGAAGATCGGCCTGGTCCGTCTGAATGACAGCGATGTCTGCCTGATCGACAGCGGAAACGACAAGGACGCGGGAAGAAAGGTCCGCCAGATCCTCGATGCCAATAAATGGCATCTGACCGCGATTTACAATACCCATTCCAACGCAGACCATATCGGCGGCAACCAGTACCTCCAGCGCCAGACCGGATGCCGGGTCTACGCCCCCGGGATTGAATGCGCCTTTACCCGTCGCCCGATCCTCGAGCCGTCCTTCCTTTACGGCGGTTTTCCGCCAAAGGAACTGCGTCACAAATTCCTGATGGCCCAGAAGAGCGATGCCCGGGAGCTGACGCCGGATGCGTTGCCGGAGGGGTTCGAGCTGATCCCTCTGCCGGGGCATTTTTTCGATATGGTGGGCTTCCGGACCCCGGACGATACGGTCTATCTGGCCGACTGCCTGTCCTGCAGGCGAAGCAGTTTGTTCCTTCCCACGCCCCCGCCTGCAGCGAGATCGCCTCCCTGGCCCAGCACAACATGGACCAGGTGCTGGAGATTGCCGAACGGATCGTCGGCATCTGCGCCGAGCCGCTCTGCTTCGAGGCGGTCCTGCAGAGACTCTTTTCGGATTACGGTCTGGACATGAACTTTGAACAGTATGTCCTGGTCGGCAGCACGGTCCGCTCCTACCTGGCCTGGCTCAGGGATACCGGCAGGCTGCAGGTCCTGTTTGAAAACAGCATGCTGCTCTGGCAGCGTGTCTGAGCGGTCCCCATCCGCTGCGCCCGCGGTCTTGTGCCGCGGGCCTTTCTTTTCCGCGCCGAATCCGGTGGAAGAAATCGCGGGGATGTGCTATAATGCCGCTATCCGATTCATGCGGAGGCGACGCGGATGCAGACGTGGGAGATCAGAATTCGCGGCATCGTCCAGGGGGTGGGCTTTCGGCCGTTTATCCACCGCCTGGTGCGTACGCATGCCCTGAAGGGCAGCATCCGCAACACCTCCTCCGGCGTGACCCTGACTTTGGAGGGGGACGAAGACCGGCTCAGCTCCTTCCTGCGCGAGCTGCCGGAAAAGGCCCCGCCGCTTGCGGTCATTGAAGAGATCCGGACAGACAGGATTCCCTTTCAGGGCTTTTCGGATTTCCGGATCATCGAGAGCGAGCGCCAGGCCGAGCGGAACACGCTGATCTCGCCGGACATCGGCATCTGCCCGGACTGCCTGCGCGAGATGAGGGACCCGGCGGACCGGCGGTACCGCTTTCCCTTCATCAACTGCACCAACTGCGGGCCGCGCTTTACCATCATTGAGGATGTGCCCTATGACCGGGCCAAGACCTCAATGAAGGCCTTCCCGATGTGCCCGGACTGTGACAGCGAGTATCACGACATCCGAAACCGGCGCTACCACGCCCAGCCGGACTGCTGCCCGGTCTGCGGACCCTCGCTGCAGTTTTATGATGCCGCCGGGCAGCCGGCTGCGGGGGATGCGGCGAAGCTTGCCCGGGATGCGCTGAAGGAGGGGAAAATCCTTGCGGTCAAGGGCCTCGGCGGCTTTCACCTGGCCTGCCGCTGCGAGGATCCGGCAATCGCCGGGCGTCTGCGCCGGAGAAAGCAGCGGGACGAGAAGCCCTTTGCCGTCATGTGCCGGGATCTTTCCGGGGTGAAAAGCATCTGCGAAGTATCCGCCGCGGAGGCGAGGGTCCTCTCCGGCGCCCGGAAGCCCATCGTCCTGCTGAAGAAGAAGCATCAGGGCCTGGAACACCTGAGCGAGAACGGCTGGCTCGGGGTGATGCTGCCCTATACACCGCTGCACGTGCTGCTGTTTGAAGACGGGCCCGACATGCTGATCATGACCAGTGCGAACCTCTCCGATACGCCGATCATCCGGGACAACGCGGAAGCGCTGGAAACCCTCCGAGGCATCGCGGACGGTTTTCTGATGCACGACCGCCGGATTCAGACGCGCTGTGACGATTCGCTGTGCTGGGTGCTGGACGGACAGGAGTATTTTGCCCGCCGCTCGCGCGGCTATGTGCCCCAGCCGCTGACCGTGCCGGAGCAGGAAACGCAGATCCTCGCCTGCGGGGCCGAGCAGAAGGCCAGCTTCTGCCTCGGCAAGGGCGGACACGCCTTCCTGAGCCAGCACATCGGCGACCTGAAGAATCTCGAGACCCTGGAACACTATGAACAGCAGATCCGCCATTTTGAGCGGCTCTTTGACATCCGGCCCCGCGCGCTGGCCTGCGACCTGCATCCGGATTATCTCTCGACCCGCTATGCGCAGGATCGGGCAGAGGAGGAGGGCATCCCGCTGCTGCAGGTGCAGCATCACCATGCCCATATGGCCGCCTGCATGGCCGACAACGGCCTGGAAGGACCCTGCCTCGGCCTCATCTGGGACGGGACCGGCCTCGGGACGGACGGCACAAGCTGGGGCGGCGAGCTGCTGGCAGGGGATTACCGTGATTTCCGCCGCCTCGGCAGCCTGCGTCCCATCCCGCTGCCGGGCGGGGACCGGGCCGTGAAAGAGCCTTACCGCGTGGCCTTCTCCCTGCTGCGCGAGGCCGGCTGTCCTGTCGGGGGGGTCCGGGATGCCGAACAGCTGTCCCGCCTTGCGGAGGCAGGGCTGAACTGCCCGCTCTCCACCGGCATGGGGCGCCTGTTCGACGGCGCCGCTGCCATTCTCGGCATCAAGGAGCGCTGCAGCTATGAGGGGCAGGCGGCCATCCTGCTGGAGGCCTCCGCCCGGGAGGATGCGGGCTTCTATCCGCCGGTCATCGAGGAGGCCGACGGCCTGCTGCGCTTTGACTGGCGCGAGGCGGTCCGTGCACTGGCGGAGGAGAAGAAGGCCGGCACGGATGCCGGCGTTCTGGCGGCGCGCTTTATGAACACGCTGGTCGAGATGGCTGCGCACATGGCGGCCATGGCCGCGGAGACGAGCGGGATTCACCGCATCGTTCTCTCCGGCGGGAGCTTTCAGAACCAGTACCTGATGCACAGGCTTCCCGCCAGGCTGCGCGGACTGGGCCTCGAGGTCTATCACCACCGGCGGGTTTCCTGCAATGACGAGGGGCTCGCCCTCGGTCAGCTGCGCATCGCCTCCGCCCGCCTGCAGGCAGAGCGGCACGGAGGCAGGATATCGCTTGACTTTGGAGAGAGCGGAAGATAGAATGAGGCTTGCCTGAAGATTTTTCTGCGGAATAACCGCATAGACCATGAAAAGGAAGGATACTTGAAATGCTGAACGTATCAATCTGTGTGGGCAGTGCGTGCCACATGAAAGGGTCCAAAGAGGTCATCGCAAAGCTCAAGGAGCTGATTAATGCGCACGGGCTGCAGGGGAGGGTCCTGCTGAACGGCTCGTTCTGCACCGGCAACTGCGAGTATGCCGTCTGTGTGGTGATCGATGACACCGTGTTTTCCGTCCGCCCGGAGACGACGGAGGAGTTTTTCAACAACGAGATTCTTCCCCGCGTGAGCTGAGGCAGAGCGGGAAGCCGATATGAGAATCATTGACTTCAACTCCACCAAATGCCGGCACTGCTACAAATGCGTCCGAAACTGTGAAATCAAGGCGATTTCCGTTCTCGGCGGCAGGGCGGAGATCATGGAGGACCGCTGCATCCTGTGTGGCCGCTGTCTGGCGGTCTGCCCGCAGGAAGCCAAGACCATGACCAGCGAGCTGGCGGCGGTAAAAGCGATGATCCGCCGGGGCGAAAAAGTGGCCGCACAGCTTGCCCCGGCCTATCTGGGCCTGCTGGCGTTTCGGGAGATCGGACAGGTCCGCACCGCCCTGCGCAGGCTCGGCTTTGCGGAGGTTTTCGAAACCTCCGAAGGTGCCGCCGCGGTGACCGACGCGTATCTGAAGCTCATCGAAGAGGGGAAGATGGACAACATCATCACGACCTGCTGCCCGGCGGCCAACGATCTGATCGAGATGTACCATCCCGCTCTCGTTTCCTCTCTCGCACCGGTCGTCTCGCCGATGATCGCTGCCGGCCGCATCATCCGGCACAAGCTCGGCGGCGATATGCGCGTTGTCTTTATCGGCCCGTGCATCGCCAAGAGAAAGGAAGCGGAGGATCCCCGCCATGCGGACGCGGTTGACGCGGTGATCAGCTTTCACGAACTGAACGGCTGGCTGCAGGACGAGAACATCCGCATCGCGGAATGTGAGAGCGATCCCTTCCCGTTTGATCCGGCGGTCAACCGGATCTATCCCGTTACGGGCGGCGTTCTGTCCTCGATGAGCGCGTCCCTGGGGGAAAAGGCAAAAAACGGCTACCGTCAGGTCTGCGTCCACGGCCTTCGCAACTGCATCGAGTTCTGCAGGGATATGGAAGCCGGCTCCATGCATCACTGCGTGGTGGAGATGAACGTCTGCGAACACGGGTGCATCAAGGGCCCGGCGATTACGGACAAAGAAGCCTATCCCTTCAAGATCAGGCTCGAT
Organism: uncultured Eubacteriales bacterium; assembly: GCA_900317375.1. Taxonomy (GTDB): domain Bacteria; phylum Bacillota; class Clostridia; order Oscillospirales; family Oscillospiraceae; genus Limivicinus. The sequence continues at coordinate 18,492 of ONGJ01000034.1, read as the reverse complement.
ATGGAGGAGAGGGTCTTGCCGGAGCCTGCGGCGGCGGAAGCGCTGCGGCGCAGCACGGACGGCGTTTCGCTTCACAAGGAGTTTCGGGACCGGTCGATTCACGAGCTCCGGCCGAGCGAGGAAGAGATTCGGGCCGTTCTCGCGAAAACAGGCAAGCACAGCCCGGCGGATGAGCTCAACTGCGGCGCCTGCGGGTATGCGAGCTGCCGTGAGAAAGCCGCTGCGGTCCTGCAGGGCAAGGCCGAGCTCGAGATGTGCATTCCGTATCTGACGGCCCAGGCCGAGTCGATGGCGAACCTGATTCTGAAGGAGAGCCCGAACGCGGTGATTATCGTCGACGGGGCGCAGAGGATTCTGGAGTATTCGGATATCGGAGAGCGCTTCTTCGGTGTGAGCAGGGAGCAGGCGCTGAACAGCTTCCTCTGGGAGCTGATCGATCCGAAGGACTGCGAAACCGTGTACCGGACACACCAGAACGTCTACGGGAAACGGGTTTATTATGAGCAGTACGATCTCTGGACGCTGCAGAACATCGTCTATATCCCCAAGCGGGACAGCACCCTGATCACCTTCATCGACGTAACGACCATGGAAAAGCGCATGCAGCAGGAGCGCGAGCGCCGGGACGCCGCCATCGAGATGGCCCAGAACGTCATCCGCGAGCAGATGTTTACGGCCCAGAAAATCGCCGGTCTCCTCGGAGAGACGACGGCGGAAACCAAGATGACGCTTACCAAGCTGATGAATGCCATGCAGATGGGCGAAGGCCCGGACGGCGCAGGCGAAAAGGCGGAGGCCGACGAGGCGCTCCCCCCGGAGGGAGAGGCTTTCCTTTCACCGGAAGAAGCGGGAGATCTGCCGTTTGTCCCGCCCCCCGCGGAAAGGCCGAAGCTGAAGATCAACACGAAATATGCCAGACCTGCGCGTCCCGCGCTGGCTGACAGCAGTGCGGAAGACACCGCCGGGCGGCAGAGGGGCGGCGCGGACGGGTCATGAATATCACGACGGAGATGGCCAGCAGAAGTCTGAACCATGTCGGTGAGATTCTCTGCGGCGACCGGGTTCAGTTTGTTCACCGGAAGGATTCGGATATTCTGGTGCTTGCCGACGGGATGGGCAGCGGCGTGCGCGCGAACATGCTCTCCACGCTGACGAGCCAGATCTTCGGGAAGATGCTGCTGGAGGGCGCGGCCCTCGAGGAGTGCGTCGAGACGGTTGTCGATACCCTGCCCGCGGATCCGCGCACCGGCGCGTCGTATTCGACCTTTACGGTGCTCCAGATTTTCCACGACGGCAGAGGCATTCTTTTTGAGTATGAGAACCCCGGCTGCATCTTTATCCGGGACGGGGAACTGGTGCACATCCCGCGAAACGAACAGATCATCTCGGGGAAGGCGATCAATACCTTCCGCTTTCAGGCGAAGGTCGGCGACACCTTTCTGATCATGAGCGACGGAACGATCCACGCGGGGCTCGGCAGCCTGATGAGCTTCGGATGGCCCTGGGAAGAGATCGCCGCCTTTGCCCTGCGCGGGCATGTCCCCGGCCAGTCCCCGCTGCGCGAGGCTGTGCGGATCTGCGATACCTGCAATGAGCTGTACGGCGGAAAGCCCGGCGATGACACCACCGTCGCCTGCGTCCATGTGACAAACCGGAAGCAGCTGCACCTGATGACCGGTCCGGCGCTGGACCCGGCGGACGACGTCAGGATGGTCAGGGCCTTTATGAGCGGCGACCGCACGGTCCGCCGGGTCGTGAGCGGCGGGACCAGCGCCTCGATCGTATCGCGGGTGCTGAACCGGCCGATGACGGTTTCCATGGACTACAACGACTCGGATCTTCCGCCGGAGGGCTATATCGAAGGGATCGACCTGGTGACGGAAGGGGTGCTGACGCTTGCCCGGGTCATCCAGATCCTGAAGGAATATGCCGAACCGGAAAGGATCGGCGAACAGTTTTTCAAAAAGCTGGATGAGGCGAATCCGGCCTCCAGGCTTGCCAGAATGATCATTGAAGACTGCACGGAGATCCGTCTTTATGTCGGCACGGCGGTCAACGCGGCATATCAGAATCCGGATCTGCCGCTGGAGCTGGGCCTGCGGAAGAATGTTACCAACCAGCTTTCCGAAGCGCTTGAGGCGATCGGGAAGAAAGTAGAGCGCGAATATTACTGAAGGAGAGAAGAAGGAGAAGCCATGATTACAAACGACAGTACGACCAGCAGCATTACCAGGCGCATTTTTCGGGAGGTTGCGAAGCTCGCCTGGAACGGAGAGCTGGAGGCAAAAAAGGATTTCCTGCCGGAAGAGATCATTCCGGGGCCGACGCCGCAGTTTCGCTGCTGCATCTACCGCGAGCGTGAGATCATCCGCCAGCGCGTGCGTCTGGCCCGCGGCCTCTGCCCGGGCAAGAACGACTCCCGGAACATCGTGCAGGTGATTCCGGCGGCCTGCGACGACTGCGCGATCTCTTCCTACACCGTGACAGATAACTGCCACGGCTGTCTCGGACATGCCTGCTACGAGTCCTGCCGTTTCGGCGCTGTTTCCATTGTCCGCGAGCACGGCAGGGTCCGGGCCCACATCGACCCGCAGAAATGCCGCGAGTGCGGCATGTGCGCGAAAAACTGCCCGTATCAGGTCATCGTGCATCAGGTGCGCCCCTGCAAACAGGCCTGTCCGGCGAACGCGATCACGATGGACGAGACGACGGGGCTCTGTATGATCGACGAGAGCAAGTGCATCCAGTGCGGCCACTGCATCCACGCCTGCCCCTTTGGCGCCCTCGGCGCAAAAACCTTCCTGGTGGACGTGATCCAGATGATCCGCGCAGGGAAAAGAGTGGTTGCCATGGTTGCGCCCGCGGTGGAGGGACAGTTCGGGCCGGACATCACGCCGGATTCCTGGCGCATCGCGCTGAAAAAGGCCGGCTTTGAGGATATGATCGAGGTCTCCCTCGGCGGCGATATGACGGCCGCCGCGGAAGCGGATGAATGGGCCGAGGCCTTTGCAAAGGGCGAAAGCAAGACGACCTCCTGCTGCCCGGCTTTTGTCAATATGATCCGCAGACATTTCCCGGAGCTGAGTGAGAGAATCTCTACCTCCGTCAGCCCGATGTGCGCGGTTTCCCGGCTCGTGAAGAGCCGCGATCCGGAGGCGGTCACGGTCTTTATCGGGCCCTGCCAGGCGAAAAAGAGCGAAGCCCTGGATATCAGCATCAGCGACAACGCGGACTATGTGCTCACCTTTGACGAAGCGGTCGAAATGCTCCGCGGAAAGGACATCGAGCTCGAGCCTGCCCCGGAGTATACGCAGCAGGGGTCGACCTACGGAAAGCGCTTCGGCAACAGCGCCGGCGTCACCGAGGCGGTGGTGCAGTGCCTGAAGGAAAAGGACATCGATCCCGGCCAGATCGCCGTCAAGGTCTGCAACGGCGCCCTTGAGTGCAAAAACGCCCTGACCCTGATGAAGCTGGGCCGTCTGCCCGAACGCTTTATGGAGGGAATGATCTGCGAGGGCGGCTGCATTGCCGGCCCGGCAAGACAGAAGACGGCATCCGAGCTGAAAAAAGACCGCGATGCCATGATCGGCCGCGCGGACGCCAGAGGGGTTCATGAGAATCTGAAGCTCATGGATGCCGAACAGGTGCACATGCACCGCGAATAAAAAAAGGATCTCTCCCGCCGAAGAAAGGCGGGAGAGATTATCATTTTTCAGCAGATTCTGAGCGTGACTTCTTTTCCGAGGTCTTCCAGACACCGGCGGAGGGCGAGGACCTGATCCAGGCGCTGCCCTTCGGCCCGCCCGCGGTCGGACGCGGCGCAGACGAGGATGCGGATATCGCTCGCCTCTTCGGCCAGCATTTTCAGCTGCTGCGAGATCCTGTCTTCTGCCTCGGCGAGATCAAGGCTCATCATGCCGTTTTCGCTGTAGCGCCTGAGCACGGAAAGCAGCTCGCTGAGGCTTTGACCGTCCTCCAGTGCGAGCGTGATGCCCTCTGCATCGCCCTCCGGCAGCCGCGAGCCTGACGGGCCGATCAGCAGATTGACGCTGAGGCGTTCCCGCAGGCGGAGGACAGCCACGCTGGTGTCATCGTGAAGCTCAAAAAGGTCGAGGGCCTGCACGGCGGAGAGAATGTTGGCCGCAACATGGCGCGCATGGTCTTCCGGGCGGACGCTGCGCAGCAGATAATCCTCCATCTGGCGGCGGTCCCAGCCCGCGTAAGTGGTGACGCCGCGGCCCGCTTCCGAAACGCCGTCGCTGAAAAGGACCAGCATGTCGCCGCTTTTCATGGTCAGGACGGTCTCCTGAATCGGCTTTTCCCGTATCGTACGCTCCTGATGCGGATAGTCCAGCGAGACGCCGTCCCGCAGGAAAACGGCCGGAGGGCTGTCGTACTGGAGAACGCGGACCTGCCGCCCCTCGGTCGAGACAAGAGAAAAGGTGGCATAGGCCAGGCCGTGCTTTTTCGTTACGGGAAGGGCGGCGTCCACAGACCGGATACAGTCTTCGAGAGGGAAGCCGCGCTTCGTCAGTCCGGCGATCAGCGATGCCGTAAGCGTCGATGCGATGTTTGCCTGGGTGCCGGAGCCGAGCCCGTCTGAGAGCACGATCTGTACGCGGTCGTCCTCCCGCGAGACGAGGACACGGTCTCCGCAGACCGGCTGGCCGTTTTTGTTCTGCTGTACGACGCCAAACTCCCAGCAGAGCTTTTCTTCAAGCCGTGCTTCTTCAGCCATGCTGCTTCGTCCTGTCCGGGAGGAGCGTTCTTTTCAGCTCCTCCAGCGCACTCTGCGTTTCCACCGCGGACTCACCCAGCAGTCCCGCGATTTCCTGCACGATCTGCAGCTGCCTCCGACAGATTGCGTCCGCCTGTTCGGCTGCCTTCATACGGTCGCTGAGCACTGCTTCCCGCTCCTGCCCGACTGCATGCATCCTGCACAGAAGCAGCGAGCTTTCCGCGTCTCGGACAAAGGCGCGCTCCAGACGGAGATTTCCCTCCGGGGCGGCGCATTGGTCACAGAACTGCGCTTCATCTCCGTCGCGCAGCCGCAGAAAAGCGGAATCGTCCATGATGCGGCCGACCGGGCGGCCGACCGCCTCCGCCGCTTCCGGGACGCCCAGCAGACGGCAGGCTGCGGGGTTGATACAGACAATGGCAAGATCCCGGTCGACCGCAAGAATCCCGTCCGGAATAAGCTCCAGGATTTTCGTTTCACTGCTGCATTCGTACTTCAAGGCGGCACCTCCTGATTGCCTGAGCGGGGCCTGTGACTCCGCGGGAAAGAAGACTAAGCGCAGTATATCATCTTTGCAGTTTTATCACAAGACCACAAAATACAGTGGAAAACAACTTGTAAAAAAACGGAAAAAGGTATATGATAACTTCGTATGATTATTGATATGACAGAGGGAGAAAAATGTGTCTGGCTGTTCCCCTGAGGCTGATTGAAATCAACGGCAAGGACGCTGTCGGCGAGGCGATGGGCATGCGGCGCGCCGTGCGCGTGGACTTTATCCCCGAGCCGAAGCTCGGCGACTATGTGATGGTGCACGCGGGTTTTGCCATCGAGCGCCTGGAGGAGGCGCAGGCTCTGGAGGATCTGGAGACCTGGGAGGAGCTTCGCGATGCGATCGGATGAGCGCTGCCGCGGCATTCTGGAGGCGATGGCCCGGCTTCCTCTACCCGAGACCCGGATCATGGAGGTCTGCGGGACCCATACCATGGCCATTGCCGAAAGCGGCATCCGCAGTCTGCTGCCGGCGCAGGTGCAGCTGCTCTCCGGGCCCGGCTGCCCGGTCTGCGTGACCCCGCCCGAGGACATCGACGCGGTGCTGGACCTGGCGGGGGAGAAGGACCTGATCCTGACCGGCTACGGCGACATGCTGCGCGTGCCCGGGAGCCGGCGGGGCGACAGCCTGCTGCGCAGGCGCGCGCTCGGCGCGGATGTGCGCATCGTCTATTCCCCGATGGACGCCCTGGCCATTGCCGAACAGGAACCGGGAAAGCAGGTCGTTTTCCTCGGCATCGGCTTTGAGACCACCGCACCCGGGACCGCCGCGGCCGCCCTGAGCGCGAAGGCGCGGGGCCTGCGGAACTTTACGGTCCTCTCCCTGCTGAAAACGGTCGAACCTGCGCTGCGCGCCCTGATGGCGATGGACGATTTCGCGGTGAACGGCTTCCTCTGCCCGGGCCATGTGGCCACGATTATCGGCGAGGAGGGCTTCCGCTTCCTGCCGGAGGAATACGGCATGCCGGCGGTGATCGGCGGCTTTGAACCGGACGAGATCCTGCTGGCGGTCTATCTTTTGCTCAAACAGATCGCCGAAAACAGCCCCCGGGTTCAGAACGCCTATCCGCGGGCGGTCCGGCCGGAAGGGAACCGCATGGCGCAGAAGGTGCTGCACGAGGCCTTCCGTCCCGCGGCGGCACGCTGGCGCGGCCTCGGCGAGATTCCTGACAGCGGCCTTGCCCTGCGGGAGGAACTGGCGGACCTGGACGCGGGGATCCGCTTCGGGATCGTGCCCGGCACGGCGAAACTGCAGAGCGGCTGCCGCTGCGGCGATGTGATCTGCGGAAAGCTGCGGCCGAAGGACTGCCCGCTGTTCGGAAAACTCTGCACGCCGGAGGACCCGGTGGGGCCCTGCATGGTCTCCTCCGAGGGGGCCTGCGCCGCCGCCTATAAATATGAGTAATGCCATGGATGAGATTATTACGCTGGATTACGGCAGCGGGGGGAAGAAGACCTCGCGCCTGATTGAAAAACAGATCGTTCCGCGCTTTGCCAATGAGGCGCTGAAAAGCCTCGGCGACGGCGCGGTCATCCCCGGGGGCGAGGAGCTGGCCTTTTCGACTGACAGCTTTGTGGTCGATCCGCTGTTCTTCCCGGGCGGAAATATCGGCAAGCTCGCCGTCTGCGGCACGGTGAACGATGTCGCCATGTGCGGCGCCGTTCCGATGTATCTGAGCTGCAGCCTGATCATCGAAGAGGGCCTGCCCCTGGAGACGCTCGAGCGGGTGCTGGATGCGATGGGAAAGGCCGCGGCGGACGCCGGCGTTCAGATCGTCACCGGCGACACCAAGGTGGTGGAGCGCGGCCGGGGCGATAAGCTGTATATCAATACGTCCGGCATCGGCAGGATGAAGCACCGCCTGCCCGGCCTGACCGCTGTGAAGCTGGGTGACGCGGTTCTCGTTTCGGGCGCTGTCGGCGACCACGGGACGGCCGTGATGCTGGCGCGCAGCGGCATGATGCAGGGGGATATCCGGTCCGACTGCGCGGCGCTGAACCGCCTGACCGAGGCGATGCTCTCGCACTGCGGAAGCATCCGCATCCTGCGCGACCCGACCCGGGGCGGCCTCGCCACGACGCTGAACGAGTTTGCCGAGGGGCAGCCCTTCGGCATCGAGCTGGACGAGCAGGCCATCCCGGTGCACGATGCGGTTCGCGCGGCCTGCGGCATGCTGGGTCTCGAGCCGCTGTACTGCGCCAACGAGGGAAAGCTGGTCTGTCTGTGCGCACCCGAGGATGCGGAGGGGCTGCTTGCGGTGATGCGTGCGCTCCCGGAGGGGGCGGAGGCCGCGGTCATCGGCCGCGTGACGCAGGAGGCCGCCGGCAAGGTGGTCATGCGCACCGGGCTCGGCGGCCGCCGGATCCTGCAGAAGCTTGCCGGCGCCCAGCTGCCCAGAATCTGTTAGGAGATAGCAGGGGAACCTGTTCTCATAAATTATTCTTCTCATTCACTGATTGCAATTATAACAGAGAGGTGATGAACTTGCAGGAGTACAAGCGGATTGACATCGGAAAAGATGAAATCCTGCCGCTCGCAGAGAGAATGAAGAAGGAAGGCCGATATCTGGTGATGATCCATGCCCTGATCAATCAGGAGGGGCAGCCGGACATCTCCTGGGATTATGCCGTCGACCCGGTCGTGGAGAGCTACCACGTCGTCGGGGAAACGACTGTGCCCTCCATCGGAGACATCTACTGCGAAGCGGCGACCTGGCCCGAGCGGGAGCTGAACGAGCTGTTCGGCTTTACCTTCGAAGGCCTGGATGTTTCCAAGCGGCTCTTCCTGCCGGAGGACATGCTCGAAACGCAGGGCAAGGGGCAGATCATGGTGACGCCTCTGAAAGAGCTGGTTGAGAAAAACATCGGGAGCCCGAAGGCCCCGGAAGGTGAGGTGGAAGCATGAGCTACATTGTCCCGATCGGCCCCTACCATCCCGCGCTGGAAGAGCCGATTCATGCCAGGCTCTATACCGAGGGCGAGGTGATCAAGGACGCCGAAGTGTTTGTCGGCTACAACCACCGCGGCATCGAGAAGCTGGCCACCGAGCGCAACGCCATCCAGACCCTGGTTCTGGTCGAGCGCGTCTGCGGCATCTGCTCACACTCCCATGCCTTTACCTATGCCCTGTGCGTGGAAGAGCTCAACGGGATGGAGGTGCCGAAGCGCGGCGATTATATCCGCGTCATCACGGCCGAGCTCGAGAGACTGCATTCTCACTTCCTGTGGCTGGGCATCGCCTGCCATATCATCGGGCATGACAGCATGTTCATGCACATCTGGGACGAGCGCGAGCTGGTCATGGACATCCTGGAGGAACTGACCGGCAACCGCGTCAACTATGCCATGTGCACCGTCGGCGGTGCGAGAAGGGATATTTCGGACGACCTGCGCCGCAGGATCCTGGCAGCCTGCGATGCCCTGAAGGCACCGCTGGACCGCATCACCGAGATCGCCCTGACCGATAAAACCATCGCCATGCGCACCAAGGGCGTCGGCGTCCTGACCCGCGAGGACGCGCTGCGTCTGGGTGCCGTCGGCCCCCATGCGAGAGCCTCGGGCGTGGACATCGACGTGCGCCGCGATGCGCCCTACAGCGCCTACGGCGACTTCGAGTTCGACATTCCGGTCGTCGACAGCGGTGACGTGTTCGCCCGCGTGGTGGTGCGTGCCCTCGAGTGCTACGAGAGCATCAAGATTCTCCGCCAGGCCCTCGAGAATCTGCCGGAAGGCCCCATCAACCTCGGCAACAAGCTGCCCAAGATCAAGGCAGGCCAGACCGTCAAGCGTCATGAGGCGCCGCGCGGCCAGCTGAGCTATATGCTGGCGGGCAACGACAGCCTGACCAACTACCGCATCAGCATTCACGTGCCGAGCTTCAAGAACACCCCGACCGTGCCGCACATGCTGCGCAACAACACGGTGGCGGATGCCGGCCTGATCATCGCCAGCATCGACCCCTGCTTCAGCTGCCTCGACCGCTGATGCACGAACTGGCACTGGCCGAAGGAATTCTCAAAATCGTCACCTCCGAGCAGCAGAAAAACGGCTTTGCCCGTGTTCTGGAGATCGGGCTCAGCATCGGCGAGTATTCGGGGATCGTCCCCACCTGCCTGGAGGAGTGCTTCCCGCTGGTGTCGAAGGGCACGGCGGCGGAAGGGGCCAGACTCCGGATGGAAACGGTCCAGGCGGCGTTTGTCTGTACGGACTGTGACTGGTCCGGCCCGATGCCGAGGCATTCGGCCTGCTGTCCGAACTGCCGGAGTACGGCTGTCCGGATGATCAGGGGCAGAGAATTCTTCGTAAACAATCTTGTTGTGGAATAGAAAAAAGAATGGAGTGATAAAACTTGCAGAAAACAAAAGGTCCCGCAGTTGTCGCCACCTTTCTTGTCTGTTTTGCCTTCTGGGTGCTTCTGGACTTTTCCTTCAAGGCAGAGGAGCTGCTGGCGGGCGCGATCGTAAGTCTTCTGGTCGCACTGTTTGCCTCCCGCTTCTTCATCCATGAGGATGCCGGCTGGTTCTTCAAGCCCGCGCATTTCCTGGCCCTGATCAAGTATTGGTGCTTCACCTTCATCGGCGAACTGGTAAAGGCCAATGTCAGCATGGCACGGATCTGCTTCGGCGGCTGCACCGACATCCACCCGGGCATCGTGAAGATACCGACAGAGATGAAATCGGATTACGGCCTGGCGGCGCTGGCAAATTCCATCACACTGACTCCGGGCACCATCACCATGGAGGTCACGGAGGAGGAAGGACAGAACTACCTGTATGTCCACTGGATCGACGTGAAAGAGACCGACCCCGAAAAGGCCGGCGAGGCGATCAAGGGGACGCTGGAGAAGGGTCTCAGGGGGGTATGGCAATGACAGATCTGCTGATATTTGCGATATTCTTCGCTCTGCTGGCCGCCATCTGTGTTTACAGGCTGGCAAAGGGTCCTACCGCGGCGGACCGCATGGTGGCCGCGGACAACGCGGACATTCTGCTCTGCTGTGCGATGATGCTTTACTCCCTGTACAGCGGGAGAGGGGTCTATCTGGACATCGCGCTGATCTGCGCCCTGTTCGGGATCATCGATACCATCGCCGTCGGCAGATATCTTGACAGGAAAGGGAGGTTTGACCATGCTGATTCGGATCATCATTGATCTCCTGATCGTGGGCGGTCTGGTGTTTGCGGTCGCAGGAACCATCGGCATCCTGAAGATGCCGGATCCCTTCAGCCGTATGCAGGCAGCCACCTGCATTTCCACCATGGGCGTGCTCGGCGTTGCGCTCGGCGGCATACTGTACACCATCTTTGTCATGCACAATTCCGCCGCGGCCATCAAGATCGTCGCCATCGCGCTGATGATTCTCGCGACCAACCCGGTGGGCTCTCACGTGATAGCCAAGGGCGCCTACAGCCATGGCTACCGTCCCAAAAAGAAAATGGATACAGACGATCTGGGGAGGGATTTCAATGAGTAATGCCATGATCTTCCTGGACCTGCTGATTGTCTGCGGGCTGGTGGTATCCGCCATCCTGGCGGTCCACTTTGAAAAGCTTCTGAGCGCGGTGATCTCGCTTGGCGCGACCGGCCTCTTTGCGGCGGCGGCGTTTCTGCTGATGCATGCGCCGGATGTCGCCATTTCCGAGGCGGCTGTCGGCGCGGCACTGACTCCGCTGATCTTCATCGTCGCTCTGATCAAGATTCGGGGAGGGGACGACAAATGAAGAAGTTTCTGACCTTTGTTTCGCTGGCTGTGATCCTCTTTGCCTGCCTGACGGCGGCGTTCCGCATGGCCGACATGCCGCGCACCTATCAGGGACAGGATGCCGCCGTTCCCGTGGCGGTCCTGCAGCAGAGCCCGGAATCCTACAACGACAGCACCGCGGACGGCGCTGCGGCGGTGATCGTGCAGCAGAACCTCGCCAAGACCCACGCCGTCAATGACGTGACCTCGATCGTCTTCGATTTCCGTGGCTATGACACCATGGGCGAGGCCTTCATCCTGATTACGGCGGTCGCAGGCTCGTCCGTGATCCTCTTTACCAGGAAGTCCGGAAAGGAGGAGAAGAAGGATGACAAATGAGAACATCCGCATCCGCCATGTGGTGCAGCGCAGTCTGGACATCGTCTTCCCGCTGACCATGGTCTATATGTGCTATATCATTCTGCACGGCCATCTGTCTCCCGGCGGCGGATTCCAGGGCGGCGTCCTGGTTGTCGGCGTCATTCTGATGCTCTACTTTGCCGAGGGCTACAACCGGACCGCGAAGGCGGTCAGCTTCGATCTCCTGCATGAGGGCGAGGGCATCGCCTCGGTCGCCTATGTGGCCCTTGCCATGATGGGCATTGCGGCCGGCGCCCAGTTCTGTGAGAACATCCTCTACCAGAGCGGGAACATCGGCGACCTGTACAGCTCGGGCACCATCTTCTGGATGAACCTGACCGTCGGCATCAAGGTCATCACCGGCATCGGCTCCATCACGCTGCTGATGCTCGGCATCGTCCAACAGAAAAACTGAGAAATGAGGTGAGCTGAATGATTCTGATAAACTATCTGGCCTCATTCTTCCTGATCGTTCTGGGCCTGTACTGCATCGTGACCAAGTATGACCTGCTGAAGTCCGTCATCGGCCTGAGCATCATCGACTACGGTGTGAACCTGCTCATCATTACGATCGGCTTTAACCCCGGCGGGACAGCTCCGATCTTCTCCTTCGGCGAGCTGAACCCCGAGAGCTTCTTTGTAGACCCGATCCCGCAGGCCCTGACCCTGACGAGCATCGTCATCGGCGCCTGCGTGACGGCCATGAGCCTGTCCCTGGTGATCAAGATCCGGGAGATGTACGGCACGACCGATACGCATGAGATAAGGAGGCTGAGAGGATGATGCAGCATTATCCGATCCTTGCGATCATGACCTACTTCCTCGGCGCCTTCCTGATCGTCATCTTCGGCAAAAACCGCACGGTCCGCAATGCGGTCGGCTTCCTGGCGACGGCGGTTCCTCTCTGCCTGCTGATCACGCTGGTGAAGCCCGTGATGATGGGCGGCGACATCATCGCCTACTGGATGGGCGGCCGGGTTCCCGCCGGCGGCTATGCCATCGGCATCGCGCTGGAGGTGGACGCGCTGAGCCTGTTCTTCGGCCTGCTGGTGGCCACCGCGGTCTTCGCGGCGATGCTCTATTCCTTCAGCTATATGAGCCATGATGACAACGAGCCGCAGTACTACACCCTGTTCCTGATGCTCTGCGGCGGCGTGATGGGCCTGGTCCTCTCGGGCGACCTGTTCAACATGTTCATCATGGTCGAGATCCTGACCTTTGCTGCGGTTGCGCTGACGGCCTTCCGCAACAGCGTTTTCGGCGCGCTGGAGGCGGCCTTCAAGTATCTGGTCGTCGGCAGCATCGGCTCCTCCTGCATCCTGGCGGGCACCATCATGCTGTACGCCCAGGCCCACACCCTGAACTTTGCCCAGCTCTCTGCGATGATTCCGGGCAATCTGAACCTCGCGACCACGGTGGCCTATGCGCTGCTGTTCATCGGCTTCTGCACCAAGGCCTTCCTGGTGCCCTTCCATCCGCTGGCGGCGGATGCCCACGGCGCCGCTCCGGCTCCGGTGTCGGTGCTCATCTCCGGCGTCCTGACCAAGAGCGGTCTCTACGGGATCATCCGTCTGACCTACATCCTCTTCCGCACCATGAACCTCGGGACGGTCCAGTTCTGGCTGGTCTTCCTCGGCTCGGTCAGCATGTTCGTCTGCGTGACCATGGCTTTGGCCCAGCACGATTTCAAGCGTCTGCTGGCCTTCCACTCCATCTCGCAGATCGGCTATGTTCTGACGGCGGCAGGCCTTGCGACCGCCCTCGGCGTGTCGGCGGGTCTCTACCACGCGATGAACCACACCCTCTTCAAGGGCCTCCTGTTCCTCTGCGCCGGTGCCGTGCTGCATGAGACGGGCACCACCGACCTCGACAAACTGGGCGGCCTGTCAAAGAAAATGCCGCATACGACCGTGCTGTTTCTGGTCGGCGCCTTCTCCATCAGCGGCATCCCGCCCTTCAACGGCTTTGCCTCCAAGTGGCTGATCTATCAGGCCGCCTATCAGAAGGGCGTCGAGAGCGGCAACATCGGCTTTCTGCTGGTGACGATCTGCTGCCTGGTGACGAGCACCCTGACCCTGGCCTCCTTTGTCAAGGTGACCCAGTCGGTCTTCTTCGGACAGCTTCCGAAGGAGTATGAAAACGTCCGGGAGGTCTCCTTCGGCATGCGCCTGGCCATGGGCCTGCTGGCGCTGCTGTGCATCGTGACCGGCCTCTTCCCGGGCCTCGTGACGACCTTCCTGACCGAGCCTGCGGCCCGTGCCGTGTTCGGTGCCAATCACTACATCAACGCCATGATGGGCGCCGGCTATGCCGAGAGCTTCGGCCTGGCGGACATGCTGCCGGTAAGCTTTTATTCGGCCGGCGTTTGGAGCCCGATCTCCTGGCTCTGCCTGCTGATGATCATGCTGCTGGCCGTGGCCATCGTCGCGGTAAGCTCGAAGTATGATCAGGTCTCCGCCCTTGCGAAGACCGCCGCGGCGGCCGAAGCGGCTGCAGTCGCCGGTCCCCGCTACGGCAGCGGCTCGCCTGCCGAGGGCAAGTACGAGCTGTTCTTCGGCGGCGAGGAGAGCGTCTACTCGCAGGTCGGCGGCGACGACATGTTCTGGGGCTTCAAGCACAACTGGCGTCATTACTTCAGCTTCATGCACAATCTGCACAGCGGCATTGTCAACGATTACGCCCTCTGGGCCGTGATCGCCCTGGCGCTTGCCATGCTGTACGCCATGATCATACTGTAAGGGGGCGGGACTATGACAATTGTAATGGACGGCCTCAGATATCTGGCCTATATCCTGATTTTCCCGGGGTTCCTGTTCTGCTTCCTGACCGGCATGCTGCTCTGCGGTATCGACCGCAAGCTGGTTGCCCGCATGCAGAAGCGCATCGGCCCCCCGATCCTGCAGCCCTTCTATGATTTCTTCAAGCTGCTGGGCAAAGAGACCATCGTTCCCGCGGCCGCCAACAGGACCGTGTTCCTGCTTGCCCCGCTGGTGGGTCTGGCCGCCCAGGTGGTGCTGCAGCTGTTTATCCCTGTCTTCCACTTCAACGCCTTCCGCGGCGTGGCGGACGTGATCGTCATTCTCTACCTGCTCCTGATCCCGGCCCTGTCGGTGATTCTGGGCGCGGCTTCGTCGGGTTCGCCCTATGCGGGGGTCGGCCTCTCGCGTGAGATGGTGACGGTCCTGTCGGTCGAGCTGCCCCTGGTGCTGGTCCTGCTTGCGGTTGCCAAGACCGTCGGCAATGCCCTGGGCACCGGGCTCTGCTTCAGCCTGACGGACATCGTCAATTATCAGATCGCAAACGGCAGCCTCCTTACCCGCCTCAGCATGCTGCCCGCGGCGGCGGCCATGCTGCTGATCATCCCGGGCGAGACCGGCAGTCACCCCTTTGACGCTGCCGAGGCCGAGACCGAGATCTGCGAAGGCATGCTTGCCGAGTACAGCGGCGCGCCGCTGGCGGTCTACAAGCTGAGCCATGCCGTCAAGCTTCTGACCATGACCAGCCTCTTTGTGGCCCTCTTCCTGGGCGGCATCGGCGGCGGGGTGATGACCCTGCTCTCAGGCCTGAGCCCGGCGGCGGCCGGCGCCATCGGCCTGGTGCTCGAGATCCTGATCCTCTTTCTGCTCTGCGTGGTGCTGGTCGCGGTCTGCGTCTCCCTGCTTCACGCCGTCACCGCCAGACTGCGCATCGAGCAGCTCTTCAAATACTACTGGACCGTGGTCACGGGGCTTGCTGCCGTCAGCGTCGTCCTCGCCTGGTACGGACTGTAAGAAAGGAGTGGGCAAATGTTTGAGAAACTGATAACCGAAAGCACCGGAAAGTCTCCGTGGCTGTTCCACATCAACGCCGGCTCCTGCAACGGCTGCGATATCGAGCTCGTCGCGGTCCTGACGCCGCGCTATGATGCCGAGCGTCTGGGCTTCAAGCTGGCAGGCTCGCCCCGTCAGGCCGACATCGTGGTTGTGACCGGCCCTGTGACCAAGCAGTCGCTTCCGCGCGTGCTGCGCGCCATTTCCCAGGTTCCGGAGCCGCGCTGCATCGTGACGATGGGCTCCTGCCCGCAGAGCGGCAACGTCTTCCGCGGCAGCTATTCCATCGCCGGGCCTCTGAGCAAGTATGTACACGTGGACGTGGATGTTGCCGGCTGCGCGCCGAAGCCGGAGGCGGTCATCGACGGCCTTGCGCTGGCGACCAAAATTCTGATGGAAAAGAGGGGGCAGAAAAAGTAATGGATTTCCCGTTTATTAAAGAAGCTCTGACCCAGCTCTTCTCAAAACCGAGCACGGTTCAGTACCCCTTTGAGCCGGCACCGGCCAAGCCGAATTACCGCGGCCGGATCATCTTCCACCCGGACAAGTGCATCAACTGCAACATGTGCGAGCGCGTCTGCGCCGGACAGGCCATCAGCCACGTGTCCGAACCCTGCGAAGAGGGCGAGCGGATCACCCGTTCCTTCTATCTCGGCTCCTGCACCTTCTGTTCGCACTGCGCCAGCTTCTGCACCCACGGTGCGATCGAGCTCTCCGACGACTATCACATGGTGGCCGACTACTATCATGCAGCCACCTTCGAAGAGGGCGAGCAGGCGCTCATCGTCTCCGGCACCATGATCAAAAAGCCGCCGGTGAAAAAGCCTGCCCCGGCCGCGGCGGCCGCGCCGGCTGCCAAACCGGCTGAAAAGGCCGAGAAGCCCGCTGCGAAGGAGGCCACTGCTGCAGCACCGGTACCCAGGGCGGAAGAAGCGCCCGCGGCAGCGCCCAAACCCAGGGCGAAGAAGGCCGACAAAACGGCGGATGCGGAGGCCAAAGCCGAGGATGCCGTCGTGACGGAGGAAGCCCCGAAGAAAAAGACGACCAGGAAGAAGAAGGACGAGGCCCCTGCCGAGGCGGCCAAACCCGAAGAAGCGGCTCCGGCCCCGGCGGCCGCCCCGCAGCCCCGCGATGACGGCAAGCCCGTTCAGGACCCGAGCAAGTGCGTCTACTGCACGCTCTGTGCCCGCAACTGCCCGGCCGGTGCGCTGACGGTGGACCGCAAGGAAAAGACCTGGACCCTCGACGAGGACCTCTGCGTCGCCTGCGGCACCTGCCAGGGCGCCTGCCCGAAGGATGCCATCATCATGTGAGCTCCCATGCGAACCGACATCCCCGCCGCACCTGCGGCGGGGATGTTTTTTAGGCGGCACGGCGAGAGGGGCGCGCAAGAAAAGGCTTGCATATCCGATTGACTTGTGTTATCTTGCCCTCTGCAGAAAAAGAATGAGTCTCAAAGAGTTGAAGGAGCCGGTTGTTCCATGAGCACGTTTCATGCGGTGGATATGCGGGAGGGGAATCCCGTCACCCAGATCATCCGCTTTTCCATCCCCATGCTGATCGGCAATATCGCCCAGCAGCTGTACAACACGGTGGACAGCATCATTGTCGGCCGCTTCGTCGGCGACAATGCGCTGGCGGCGGTCGGCAGTGCCGGGCCGATCCTGAACCTGATGATCGTTCTGTTCATCGGCATTTCCGTCGGGGCCAGCATCATGGTTTCCCAGTATTTCGGCGCCCAGAAGCGGGAGGAGCTCTCCAAGGCCATCGGCTGCTGCATTACGCTGACAGGGGCGGCGTCGCTTCTGATCATGGTGATCGGGCCGCTGACGGCCGGGCCGCTCCTGCGGCTGCTGAACACGCCGGAGAGCATCATCGCCTGGTGTGAAGAGTATCTGACCATCATTTTCCTCGGGGTCCTGGGCGGCGGCTACTACAATATCCTCAGCGGCGTCATGCGCGGCCTGGGGGACTCGGCCTCCGCGCTCATCTTCCTGCTGGTGGCCACGGCGGTCAATATCGTGCTGGACTATGTCTTCGTGGCAAAGCTGGGGATGGGGGTGGCCGGCGTCGCCTGGGCGACCGTGATTGCCCAGCTGGTTTCCGCTGTGCTCGCCCTGGTCAGGATCCTGCGGATGAAAGACATTTTTGAGCTGCGCCTTCGCCATCTGATGCCCGGCGGCAGGTATTTCCGCACGCTGATCCGCCTCGGCCTGCCCTCCGGCGTGACGCAGGCGATCTTCTCCATGTCCATGATCGTGGTCCAGTCGCTGACCAACAGCTTCGGCGAGATGTTCATCGCGGCGAACGTCATCGTCATGCGTATCGACGGCTTCGTGATGATGCCGGCCTTCTCCCTGGGCACGGCGATGACGACCTTTGCCGGACAGAATATCGGGGCGGGCAGGATGGACCGCGTGGAGGCGGGTGCGCGAAACGGCACGCTCGCGGCCATGGGCATTTCGGCGGTGATCACCGTGCTGATCCTGCTTTTCGGCAGGGGTCTGATGGGCGTGTTCACGACCACGCCCGAGCTGATTGATCTGAGCTTCCGGATGATGAAGATCCTGGCGCCGGGCTACATCGCCATGGAGGTGATCCAGTGTCTGGGCGGCATCATGCGCGGGGCAGGGGACACCGTGACGCCCATGTGGATTTCCATTATCAACACGATTTTGATCCGCGTCCCCCTCGCCTACGGCCTCGTCGCCCTGAGCAGGACGCCGGAACAGCCGCAGGGCGACTGCGCCATGATGTTCGTCTCCCTGCTGATCGCCTGGGTCATCGGGGCGCTGCTGACCTTCCTGCTGTACCGAGTTGACATCCGATGACCGTAACGGTTTTTTACTGAAAAGGAGAATATAAAGATGGATCAGACATTACCGATCATGACGCGGGAGATCGCCCGCAGACTCGAAGAACTGGATGCCTCGCTGGATCCGGCCGCGCCGGATGCGGGCGGACTTCGTCTGCAGGCCGAGCGCTTTACCGACCTGATGATTGATGCGCTTTTCCCCCGCTTTGCCTTTGACCGCACCTCGCGGGAATCGCGCCTGCTGCAGGCAGCCGGCGTTCTGGAGGACTGCCTTTCTCATATCCCCTCTGCACCCTCGCTGGAGACGGTCTTCCCCTCCCTGCTGGAGAACCTTCCTGAGGTCAGACGCCAGCTCCAGACCGATCTGGTTGCCGCTTACCAGGGGGATCCCGCGGCAAAAAGCGTGGACGAGGTCGTCCTCTGCTATCCGGCCTTCAAGGCCATCAGCACCTACCGTCTGGCGCATGTGCTGTACGTT
>ONGJ01000089.1 GCA_900317375.1 uncultured Eubacteriales bacterium | reverse complement strand
CTGCATGAACTGTCCGGAAGCTGCGCCGTCCCGCTCATCACAAAGCCTGCCCATGTGCGGAAGCTGTCTGGGAAGGCCGTGCGCGATTTCGAGCTCGGCGCCCGTGCGCACGACCTCTATACGCTCTTTTATACGGAGCGCAGCGGCCGGACGGGCGCCCGAAGCTGCGGCGAGGACTGGCGGCGGGGGCCGGCGCTTTGTTAATTTGTTAATTATTTCAAAAAGCGTGCAGGATTCCGCTCTGATTTCGTGAAAATGCTCAAGTGCATTTTTCCGGGCTTTGTAGTATAATCTTTTGTATCGCAACGGAAAACATCCGTCTTTTGCAGACGGACAATTCCGAATCCAAAAATATGGAGGAACTGATATGAAAAAGATTCTTGCAGTCGCACTGGTCCTGTGTCTGGTTCTTGCCGTGGCACCGATGGCCTTTGCCGACAACCCCGTGGTCAAGATCGGCGTGTTCGAGCCGCAGTCCGGCGATAACGGCGCCGGCGGCAAGCAGGAGATCCTGGGCATGCAGTATGCAAACCAGCTGACCCCGACCGTCGACATTGACGGCACCACCTATGACGTGGAGCTGGTCTATGCGGACAACGCCTCCGCCAACGACAAGGCGCCCACCGCAGCACAGAGCCTGATTTCCAGCGGCGTATCCCTGGTGCTCGGCTCCTACGGCTCCGGCGTGTCCATCGCGGCCGGCGACACCTTCGCCGCGGCGGAAGTGCCCGCCATCGGCGTGACCTGCACCAACCCGCAGGTGACCTCCGAGTGCGAGGTTTACTTCCGCATCTGCTTCCTGGACCCGTTCCAGGGCACGGTCCTCGCAAACTTCGCCAAGTCTGAGCTGGGCGCCACCAAGGCCTACTGCCTGGCCAAGCAGGGCGACGACTACTCCGGCGGTCTCTGCAACTACTTCATCGACGCGTTCGGCAAGGACGCCTGCGTGTATGAGCAGTTCCCCGAAGGCACCTCCGACTTCTCCACCTACATCACCAACGCCCAGAACCAGGGCTGCGACGTCTTCTTCTCCCCGGTGAGCACCGAGGCTGCCGCCCAGATCATCGCGAAGGCTGACACCCAGGCCCTCGGCATGCCGATCCTGGCGGGCGACACCTGGGACTCCAACGTCATCCTGAACGCCGCGAAGGGCAAGGACCTCAAGATCTGCGTCACCACCTTCTATCAGGAAGGCGCCGACCCCGACTTTGACAAGGGCATCAAGGAATGGATCAAGAACGACACCACCGCGCTTGCCAACAACGGCGGCAATGACGAGCTGGCAGCCGTCACGGTCATGGGCTTCGATGCCTACTATGTGGCCCTGGAGGCCCTGAAGGCTGCGGGCTCCGTTGACCCGGCAGACGTTCTCGAGACGCTCCCGAGCCTGGAGTACACCGGCGTGACGGGCAAGATCGCCTTTGACGACATCGGCGACGCCCTGCGCGACAGCGCCTTCGTCAAGACCTGCAACACCGAGACCGGTGCGTGGGACTTCGTCACGGTTGCGACCGTCGGCTGATCTCCCGCAGGCTTTCGACCGGGCATTACCCGAATAGCAGATAAAAAGCTGGGGTGCAGGGTCTTATGCCCTGCACTCCATTTGCGGTCCCGTCCATTCTCGTTAAGGAGGCTTCCTCCATGGATAAAACGATCCTGCCCTATCTGATCTCCGGCGTTTCCGTCGGCGGCCAGTACGCCCTGATCGCCATCGGCTACACGATGGTTTACGGCATCCTGCGCCTCATCAACTTCGCCCACGGCGACGTGTTCATGGTCGCAGGTCTGATGATGGTGTACGCCGCTGCGGCGATGCCGCTGTCGCTGGCGATCCCGCTGGTGATCATCCTCACGGTCCTGCTGGGCTTCACCATCGAGCGCGTGGCCTACCGCCCCCTGCGCACGGCGCCCCGCATGTCGGTCATGATCTCGGCCATCGGCGTAAGCTACCTGCTGCAGAACCTGGCCCTGTACATCACCGGCGGACTGAACAAGAACTACCCCCAGATCCCCTGGATCTCGGACCGGGTGACGGTCCTGGGGATGGAGACCTCGCGCGTGACCATCATCACGCCCTTCCTGACGGTGTTCCTGGTGGTGCTGCTGGTGCTGCTCATCAACCACACGAAGATCGGCATGGCCATGCGGGCGGTGTCCCTGAACTTTGAGACCAGCCAGCTGATGGGCATCCGCATCAACAGCGTCATCTCCGCCACCTTCATTATCGGCACCTTCCTCGCGGCGGTGGGCTCGATGCTCTTCTTCACCAACTACCCCGGCGTGGTGCCGACCTCGGGCGCGATGCCCGGACTGAAGGCCTTCGTGGCCGCGGTCTTCGGCGGCATCGGCTCGATCCCGGGCGCGGTGATTGGCGCCTTTATCATCGGCATCGCCGAGAGTCTCATCAAGGGCCTGGACACGATCCTCATCGTCAACGGCACCATCACCGAGCAGATCGGCCTGGCCACCTTCTCCGACGCCTTCACCTTCGTCCTGCTGATCATCATCCTGGTCTTCAAGCCCACCGGCCTCTTCGGTGAGAAGACCACCGACAAGGTCTGAGAGGGGGGAAGAAGACATGAAAGCGGTAAGAACGCCGGAGGAAAACCGGCGCATCTCGTGGTTCTGCTTCTTTGCGACCCTGGCCTTCCTGGGCCTGGTGCTGCTGCTGGACCAGCTCATCAAACCCACCAGCCCGATGTACATGCTGCTGACAGTGCTGCAGAAGGGCTCGGTCTACGCCCTGGCCGCCGTCAGCATGAACCTGCTCAACGGCTGCACGGGCCTCTTCTCGCTGGGCCATGCGGGCTTCATGCTCATCGGCGCCTACACCTACGCCATCTTCACGATCCCCTCGGCCTCCCGCGACACCGTGTACCAGTACTATGACGCTGCGGTCCGCTTCTCCTTCCCCGAGGTCTTCGGCAATGCCATGGGCCCCGCGGGAACAGCCCTGGGCGTGCTCGTCGCGGTGATCCTTGCAGGGCTTATGGCGGCGGCCTTCGCCTACCTCATCGGCCTGCCCGTGCTGCGGCTGAAGTCGGACTATCTGGCCATCGCCACCCTGGGCTTTGCCGAGATCCTCCGCGCCGTCTGCCAGTGGCAGAAGCTGGGCCCCATCACCAACGGCTCGAACCTCCTGAAGAGCTTTGCCCGCGTCAGCAAATTCAAGCTGGTCCTGGGCAGTACCAAGCTGACGCTGAGCACCTTTGTCCCGGTCCTCATCGCCGCGGTGTCCATCATGATCATCGTCAAGCTCATCAACTCGACCTACGGACGGGCCTTCAAGGCCATCCGCGATGACGAGGTGGCCGCCGAGGCCATGGGCATCAACCTTGCCAAGCACAAGATGATCTCGTTCACGGTCAGCTCGTTCTTCGCGGGCGTGGCCGGGGCCATGATGGCCATGGTCCTCTCCATTGCACAGGCCTCGAACTTCAAGTCCGCCATGACCTATGAGATCCTCCTCATGGTGGTGTTGGGCGGCATCGGCTCGACCTCCGGCTCGGTGATCGGCTCGTTCCTCTTCGTCGCCGCGTCCGAGTGGTGGCTGAGAGGTCTGGACTCCGGGACCTTCCTGGGCATCAACGCGCCCAACATCTTCCGCAACGGCTTCCGTCTCGTGGTCTTCTCGGTCATCATCATGATCGTCGTGCTCTTCTTCCGCCAGGGCATCATGGGCGAGCGTGAGCTCACCGACGTCTGGCTGAACCGGCGCCGTGCGCGTCAGAAAAAGAAGGAGGCGGGCAAATGAGAAAGGACAGACCCTGCATCCTGAAGACCGAGGACATCACCATGCAGTTCGGCGGCGTGGTGGCCGTCAACAACTTCTCCATGGAAGAATATGAGGGCGAGATCGTGGCCATCATCGGCCCCAACGGCGCCGGGAAAACCACCGCCTTCAACGTCATTACCGGTGTCTATGCCCCCACCAACGGGCGCGTCTCGTTCGACGGCAAGACGGTCATCGAGAACTGCCCGCGCGGCAAGATGAAGAAAAGCTACCTGGGCGAGAACGCCGGAAAATACACCCACGTCATCGAGCCGACCCCCGACCGCCTGACGGCCCTCGGCATGGCCCGCACCTTCCAGAACATCCGTCTGTGGAAGAGCATGACCGTGTTCGACAACGTCCTCATCGCAAAGCACATGAAGCGCTCCGCCAACCTCTTCTCCGCCACCTTCGGGCTCAACCGCGCCGAGGACCGGCAGCAGAGAGAGGAAGCCGACGCGCTCATCGAAACCGTGGGCCTGGCCGACGTGCGGGACGAACTCTCCACCAGCCTTCCCTACGGCAAGCAGCGCCGCCTCGAGATCGCCCGCGCCCTCGCCACCGAGCCGAAGCTCCTGCTCCTTGACGAGCCGGCCGCCGGCATGAACCCGCAGGAGACGGTGGAGCTGACAAAGTTCATCGGCGAGATCCGCGACCAGTTCCATGTCAGCATTTTGCTCATCGAGCACCACATGGACCTCGTCATGGACATTTCGGAAAGGATTTATGTCCTGGACTTCGGCAGCATGATTGCCTCCGGCACACCGGCCGAGATCCAGGCCAACGAAAAGGTCATCGATGCCTATCTGGGGGTGACGGACGATGCTTGAAGTAAAAGATCTGCACGTGTCCTACGGCGGCATCCGCGCCCTGCGGGGCGTGGACATCGAGGTCCCCGACGGAAAGATCGTCACGCTGATCGGGGCCAACGGCGCCGGAAAGTCCACCCTCCTGCGCACCATCTCGGGCCTGGTCAAGGCGGAGAGCGGCTCGATCACCTACAATGGAAAAGAGATCCTCGGCATGTCCATCAACAAAATCCTCGAGCTCGGCATCGCCCAGGTCCCCGAAGGCCGCCGCGTCTTCACCAACCTTACCGTACTCGAGAACCTGCGCATCGGCGCCTACCTCCGCCGGGACCGGGACGGCATCCAGAAGGACATCGACTGGGTGTATGAGCTCTTCCCGCGCCTGCAGGAGCGCTCCTGGCAGATGGCGGGCACGCTCTCCGGCGGCGAACAGCAGATGCTGGCCGTCGGCCGCGCCCTGATGAGCCGCCCGAAGCTCATGATGATGGACGAGCCCTCCCTCGGCCTCGCCCCCCTTGTCGTCAAGGGCATCTTCGAGATCATCCGCGAGATCAACCGCCAGGGCGTCACCGTCCTGCTCATCGAGCAGAACGCGAATATGGCCCTGAAGACCGCGGACCTGGCCTGCGTCCTCGAAACCGGCACCATCACCCTCCGCGGCACCGGCGCCGAGCTGCTGACCAACGAAGCCGTCAAACGCGCCTACCTCGGCGAATAAAGAATTAAAAGGAAAATCCTTGTTGAAATCAACAGGGATTTTCCTTTTTCGCGGCTGAACTCCGGCGAGGTGATCGTCCGGGCGGAAGAATAAAACCGGCAGCTTACATCAGCGAGAGCAGAGAGGATATCAGGGAAGCGCCGTTCAGCTCTTCGCTCTTCTTCCCGCGTCCGGACTTCCTTCGTCCGGTCTTATTGAAGCCGAGAAGGCCGCTGAGAAGACCGGTGAATCCGCTGCTTTTGCTGCTGCGTTTCTTCTTCGCGGAAACAGCCTGGGAAAGAGATGAAAGCAGCACGGGAGCAAGGCTGCTGAGAATGCCGGAAACAGCGGTCTCGCTCAGCCTGGACTTCTTGGAAAGCGCCTTCAGATCTTTCGCCTCATCGGCGCCGAGGATGTGACCGATGATCTTGGCACCGTCGACGATATCCGAATCGGAGATCTGCTTTTTGACAGATTTGTCATCGGTGTGCTGTGCGAGAGCCGCGAGCAGAGAGCTTGCGCCCTCCTCGCTGGAGGCGTTCTTCGTCAGCATCTCGAGAAGAAACGGTACGGCCAGAGGAATAAACTTTTTTAGATCCCTGGTCTTGAGCCCGGTTTTTTTGGAAAGGGCTTTAACTGCGGACCCGCTGAGAAACTGATTAAGCAGTTCGCTGAGAAAATCCATGGGAATACCTCCTGTGGTGCTGTTTTGTGTGATTGATGCAGGATACGCCTTTCAGGCAACTGCTTTCCAATTATATACGAAAAACACGGAGATGGCAACAGATGCGTTTTTGCCTCAATAAGGCGGAGACCATAGTTGCCGTTATTACTGTTCAGAGCGTAAGGAGAGTACGGCTCAAGAAGAAACGAATGCAGGCAGAGCAATGTGCAGGGCAGGGCATGAGGAGAACTCCCAGCTCCTAATCAGTTGGCAGCGTGCGCGCCAAGGGACAGATGCAGCCCCTTATCAGGATCCTGCGGGCGCTAAGAAAAGATGGGGGAGATCCGCCCGCTAAAATGCGCGGCGCGGGAATCTGAAGAGAATCGTTCGGGCTTACGCTGTTCCTCCGATTCTCCGACCGCTGCAGAAATCCCGCAATGCCTTCATCTGCCACCGGCAGCGGCATTGCGCGATCCCACGTAATGGCAGAGACTGAAGTCGAATGCAGCAAAGCCTGGTT
Source organism: uncultured Eubacteriales bacterium (assembly GCA_900317375.1). Classification (GTDB taxonomy): domain Bacteria; phylum Bacillota; class Clostridia; order Oscillospirales; family Oscillospiraceae; genus Limivicinus. Next base: position 8,360 of record ONGJ01000089.1, on the reverse strand, counting down.
CGCCGCACACTTCCCGTGCGCCGCCATGCTCGCCGGAAGTATCTGCAGACCTCCCTGAGCTGTCCCTTAACATGACGAAAACTCTCGATATAAAAAGCTTTCGCTGTCAATAACTCAAACTTGATTATATGAGCTGTTTAAGGTATAGTCTCAGGCGACGGCAGGCGCTCCGCTTCACAGGTATAATGTGTACATAAAGCTCAGGGAGCGCGTGTTGAAATTGACATACAATCCACGCCGTGATAGACTCTCTTCATAACCGCACATGGAGGCCGTTATGGAATATGCATTCGTATTTCTCATCATATTCGGAGCCGCCCTTCTGCTTGCCGCCGCTTGTCTTGCTTTTTCAAAAGATCCCAGAAAATCTCCTCTGATGGCAAGGACCTCTCAGAAGATGGGATTGAAAGAAGCAAAGAAAGCTGCGCAGGAGATTGCCGGGTGTGTTGCAGCCGTAGGACTGGCGCTGATACTATACTGCAGCATTGCGCTTTTGAAAAGATAAAAAAGATGAGCCGGTCTGCCCAAGATGAGGATGGTCCGAAGTTGTACTGGAGGTCTGCGGCTCTGACCTCTCCTGAAAATCGTGTATACCAAGCTTTCAAATGCAGGAAATATCCTGTAATGCATATGAAGAAGTGGCTTTGAAAACCTCTTGCATGCAGGATCGGCTCTGTCCGTTACAGAATGCGGACAGGATGCCATCCGAGGAAATCGCCTGACACCAGACGGTAGCGGATGCCGTTTCTTTCTCCGTGAATGCTGTCGTAGAATCGGCTCTCTCCATGGCTGTGTGCATAGATGACCTGTTCAGCTCCGTATTCCTCGGCCATGCGGGTAAAGGCACTGCTGTCTTCCAGAATGCTGGTAGGCGGATAGTGCAGGAACAGAATATACTTTCGGAATCCGTCCGCCCGGGCGGCTTCCAGCGAGGCTCGAAGGCGATCGATTTCACGATCTACAAGCTTTTTGGATCGCGCTTCATTCTTCACATCCCAGCCGATAATCTGGCCGCGGCGATTCAGGTAAAACGGGCCTTCAAAGCAGTGCCCCTTTGTACCGACCAAAGCATAATCGCTATAGGTGCAGTAGTTATCCTGGAGGAAAAACAGTTTTCCGCGGAAGTGCTCATTCAGCACTTCCGTTTTCTTTGCATCCCAGAACATATCATGGTTCCCGCGAAGGAGTATTTTCCTTCCCGGCAGATCGGAGATATACTGCATGTCCAACTCGCATTCCGCCAGATTCCGGCCCCAGCTGTGATCTCCTGCCAGCACCAGCGTGTCATCAGGCTGAATCAGCTCAGCACATATCTTTCGGAACTTCTGTTCATGATTCTTCCAGACCCGGTCTTTTATTTGAGCTTTTGCTTTCAGTTCAGCCTGAAAGTGGAGATGGAGATCTCCGATCGCATATAATGCCATTCTCTGTCTCTCTCATTAGCTGTTTTTCGTTTCCGGCTCAGCCATTCTGCCGGATATCCCCCTGCTTGCAGTATAATCCGCCTGAGCAGGCGCATACATTCTGCATTCGCATCGTGTATTCAGCCGGTCTCCTTCCTTCTGCGATGCTGTCAGTGAATGATATAGGCCGCAACGATTTCCCCAATATAAGCGGTGTGGGGATCACGGTTGGCCATGGGATAGGAACCGTCCACATCCTGCGGATAGCTCTTTTTGTAAATGGATTCCGGGAGGCGGGTCGGGTCCTGGCACTGCGAATAGAGAACCCTGCATTCTAAAGTCAGGGGATACTCTTTTACGCCTGAAACACCGTTTGCCTGAGGATCCTCCAGCGTCAGCCCGGCTTCTTTTACTTTGTCGATGTTATGGCCTGACTGCCAACCGCAGATCTTTGTGATTACAGGATCAGCCTTGTCCAGGGGAATACTGACTGTGAATACGCCGGTTTTGTCAAGCTGAGACTTGGTGTACCGGTTCTCCCGGACGTAAACCGTAAAGGTCGGAACAGACCAGCAGGTCCCCAGTCCGCCCCAGCCGATGACCATTGCGTTATGCTTGTCACCGTTCGTGTTAAGCAAAACACCCTGCGGCAGCGCTTCCGTGATTCGCTGGGCATAGTCGGCTACTGTAATCTTCTGTTTCATTTGAGCCAAACCTCCTTGAGCAGGATGGAACCAGTTTAACAAAGATATACGGTATTTGCAAGATGTATGCGCCACGTCCATGGCCGCGGTATTCATCCAATCTGCAGACGTTCATAATAAACGAATGGCAAGGCCAGAACTTTTGCCGGAGAAACGGCAAAAAAAGGCCAGGGCTTTGACGGCGCACCGCCATCCTTGGCCTTGTAGATCTCGTGCTGCGCAGTCATGTAGGATGTTGTTCATCCGTCTAGATGCATCTAACAGGAAATATCGGAATATGTTTGGTTCCCATCAAATGTTTCCGTTGTTTTTCTTGGATCATCATGCTACAATAATTACAGACGAGACGGAAAGGAGTGGTCACCATGCGTTCCCAGCAGGAAGTTAATGCAATCATTCGTCAGCTTTGTTCTGGCCTCAAACCGCTGTTCCCACAGGGCTCCATGGAAGCCATTCTCTTTGGCTCTTATGCGCGCGGGGAGGCGGACGCCGACTCTGATATCGACGTGATGGTGCTGGTGGATTCTTCCCGCCAGGACATTTCAGAAAAGACATGGGAGATCAGCAGTGTTGCCGCTGATCTGCTTCTGGATCGCGGCGTGATGGTTTCCCCAATTGTGGAGAATCGCCGCTATTTCCAGGATAACATGGGGTTTCTGCCTTTCTATCAGAACATTGCGCGGGAAGGAGTGCGGTACAGTGCTTGACGCTGCGAGAATCGACCTGTCGAAGTATAGACTGGAGCGAGCGGAAGAGATGCTCAAAACTGCTCGCCGCGACCTCGACGCAGGGGACTATGCGTCTGCGAACAATCGCGCCTATTACTGCGTCTTCCATGCCATGCGCGCCACACTTGCACTGACAGGTGAGGATTATAAAAAGCATTCTGGGGTGATTTCCCGCTTCTCAGAGCAGTATCTGAAAACCAAGCTTCTCCCACCGGAACTGAGCAAGATCATCTCCATGGCGTCCATTATTCGCAATCGAAGCGATTATGAGGATTTTTATATCTGCTCCATTTCCGACACAAAGAAGCTGGTTTCGGATGCGGCATTGTTTCTGGACACCGTTACGGCGTTTCTGGAAACGCAGTATAACGAATAAAAAAGGCCAGGGCTTTGGCGGCATACCGTCAGCCCTGGTCACGTTCATACATCAGATTTCTTTCATCCTTCCCTCAGTCAGTACATCTATCATGATCTTTGCGCCGAGGCGGAAGGCGTATATAAAAGTCTCACAGTCTGTTAGGGTATAGTCTCAGGCGACAGCAGGCGCTTCGCGTTTGGGATGATCAGAAGGAGCAAGTGGATGAATGACGCTGCACAGATTTGGACACGATCAAAAGAGAAACTTGTCCGGACGGTGGTCTCGCTTGGATTTCCTGAGGAGTTGGGGGATGCCGCTGCCCGCCACCTGGGCAGCCCCAAGGCAATAGACAGGATGACGGCATACCTGAACTGCGATAAACCGACAGATGCAGACACTGTCGTGGACGAAATGCTCGCTATCCGCGCTGAAATAGACGCATGGAAACGGAAAAAAGCCGCTGCGGAGTCAAACAGTGCCTATAACGACCTGCTGTATTACGGTCTGGGAGAGGAAGAGGAAACAGATGAGTACTGAAAAGAAGCTGTTTGAGGGGAAAGTTGCCGTCGTAACCGGCGGAGCGCACGGCATCGGGAAATGCATCGCTGAAGAATTCCGAAAACAGGGTGCTGCCGTTTGTATCATCGACAAAACGCCGGGACCCTGGTATGTCGGAGACCTGGCGGAAAAGAAAACCCTGGAAGACTTTGCTGCGCATGTAATCAATTCTTATGGGCATATCGATTACCTGATCAATAATGCGTTGCCTTTGATGAAGGGAATCAATGCCTGCACCTATGAGGAATTCCAGTATGCCATGTCGGTCGGGGTTACCGCTCCGTTCTACCTGGCGAAGCTGTTCTCTTCCCATTTTGCCGAAGGGGCATCCATCGTCAACATATCCTCTTCGCGCGATCGCATGAGCCAGCCGCAGACAGAGAGCTACTCGGCAGCAAAAGGCGGTATTGCTGCTCTGACGCATGCCATGGCCATGAGCTTTGCCGGAAGAGTTCGGGTAAACTCCATTTCGCCGGGCTGGATTGAGGTCAACGGTGAGACCTGGGATGGACCGGATGCCGCTCAGCAGCCTGTCGGCAGAGTCGGAGAGCCATTGGATATCGCCAATATGGTTCTGTTTCTCTGCTCGGACAAGGCAGGATTCATAACAGGGGAGAACATATGCATTGACGGCGGTATGACAAGGCTGATGATCTACCATGGAGACAACGGGTGGAATTACCAACCACGCGATGATCACAGAATTCGGACGGAATAATTCCTGAAAAAAGCAAGGAGCTGCAGCAGAACGGAAAATCTTGCACAGCTCCTTGTATTGAACACGGGGAAGCGGCCCCGGTGAAATGCAGTTTTCTCCGGCGTCTTAACTCTCCGGGTTTACCGAGACGATGCGGCCTTCGCCGTAGACATTCTCATAGCCCTTGCCGATGTGGCCGCCGAGATTCTGGGTGATGTAATCGTAAGAGACCGGCATAGCCCCAGCCCTGGTCGATGCCGCAGTGCACGTCGCTCGTGAAAAGGATGATGAGATCCCGCTCGTCGGGGGGGTCTCGGCGCCGGCCTCGACGGTCAGGCCCATCAGAAGCGTGACGGCAAGGCACAGACAGAGAATCAGAGACAGTGTTTTCTTCATATACGTTCCTCCAGTGATCTGCTGCGAAACAGCAGGCTCGCCCTGCCGCTTCTCTGCGTTTCGTCCGGATCGTGGGAACCTGCCCGTATCCGGTCATCCGCCCCACTGAGAAGGGGGCAGGTTACCGCATTTTACCTGATTTCATTAGGAAAGTCAATGCGCCGGCCCCGGCCTTTGCCCCGTGAAGAACCCCGCCGAGCCCCCTTCCGTCTTGCATGCGGCGCCACGATGTGATATAGTTTTCCCACATCCCGAAAATGAAAGCGACAGCGGATAGTCATAACCCTCCCAATCAGTCCCTGGCGTGCGTGCCAGGGGAAGCCGACAACTCCTGACCAGGGCCCTGCGGGCGCTTATCAGGACAGGGCGGTGATCCTCATCCCATTTCTTGCGCGGAGCGCGAATTCAAAAAGGAGTTATAAGATACATGAAGAATCTGAAGAAACTCGTTATTCTGCACTCGAACGACCTGCATGGCGACTTTACAGCCGAACAGGTGGATGAGAAACTGGTCGGCGGCGTCTCCCGCCTGTCCGGCTATGTCAACAAGGTCCGCAGTTAGGAAAAGAACGTCATCTACGCCATTGCGGGCGACATGTTCCGCGGCTCCCTGATCGACAGTGAGTTCCAGGGCGTCTCTACGATTGAGATCATGAATCTGCTGGCGCCGGATGTCGTGACCCTCGGCAATCACGAGGTGGACTACGGCCTGGCCCATCTGCTGTTTCTTGAGAAGTGCGCCACCTTTCCGATCATCAACGCCAATATGCACCTGAAACATAACGGCGCGCGTCTTTTTAACTCCCATTATATCAAAGAGATCGATGGAAAGCGAGTGCTGTTTATCGGGATTCTGACTGAGGAGGTGCTGGACGCCACAAAAGTACAGGGGCTTGTCGGCACTATGGTCAATGTTGAGGACGCAGCGCAGGAGGTCGGTAAAATCTGCGATGCCTACCGCAATACCGATATTGACTTTACCGTGCTGCTGTCGCACATCGGCTTTGAAAAGGACAAACTACTCGCGGACAGGCTTGATCCTGACTGGGGTGTGGACCTCATTATCGGCGGGCACAGCCACACCAGGCTCTCCGAGCCCTGTGTGGTCGCGGGCATCCCCATCGTGCAGGCCGCTGTCGGCACGGATCAGATCGGCCGTTTCGATATCATGGTGGACACGGACAACAACTGTATCGACTCGTACACCTGGCAGTGCATCCCCATCATGGATGAAAACTGCCCGCGTGACGAGGATCTGGAAAAGGTCCTCAAAGAGTATGTCGATTACACCGAAAGCAAGTATAACCGGGTGATGACCCGCTTCCTGCGCAAATACACCCACCCCGGCTGCTGGAGGGAAACAGAATTGGGCGACCTGATCTCAGACTGCTTCCGCGAACAGCTTGAGGTCGATCTGATGATGCTCGGCTCTGCCAGCGTTCGGCTTCCGGAGCTCGGCCCGATCGTGACGCTGGGGGATTTCAAGAGCGTATTTCCCTTTGGCGGGCCTCTTTACAAGGTGGTGTTCACCGGTGCACAGCTTCGGCACGCTGTTCAGTTCATGCTGCGCGATGCAGCCTTCGACATGCTTACCAAGACCGAGTGGTTCCAGTTCTCCAAAGGCTTCTACTGCGAATATGACAGGCCGACGCACACCCTTGTCACGCTGAAGATGAACGGGAAGGAAGTATCCGACAGCGATCTTTTTACCGTCGTACTGCAGAATTACCACTATCTGAACATGAATACGGCGCTGGACCTTTCGCGGGAGGAAGTCGAGAAAAACAAAAAGCCCGTAAAGATAGCCTCTGATGCGCCGAACGTGCTGGAGGAGTATTTCATCGCCCATCCGCTGATCGAACTCGACGGCGTGCTGCGCGTTGTCGTACACACTGATACCAATTTTTTTAAGGAGACTGACGATAGAAATGGATAGAGAAACTGAACTCAGTGCACAGGCCAGAACAAACCCGGTTTTTCTTACCGGGAAAACGGCTGTCTGCCTGATGGCCGATGCCGGAATCCCCGATGCGGAAAGCATTGTCAGCAAACTGGGCCTGGAGAGCGGCGATTTCGGCATGCCCGATCCGGATATGAAACTGGGCAACGAGCTTGTGGTAGAGGCAAAATACCGCACCATGTGCCGGCTGATCGAGGACACGGGCATTCAGACCAATGTGGATCTGCCCTGCGGCTACACACCGAAGGCGATCCATATGTCCGATAAGGGCATCCGTTTTATCGGCCTGGACCTCCCGATCGTGGCCGATGAGGTGGCGCCGGTGCTCCTTTCGCTTGCCGCGCATCCCGAGCTGATCCGGATTTCCGGCGTGGATGCCACCAATCTGGAATCTCTTGAGGATGCCCTCCGGGACATCAGCGGTCCGCTCTGCATCTCCACCGAGGGGATGATGATGTATTTTACGGAAAGCGAAGTGTCTTCCGTGCTTTCCAATATCAGATGCCTGCTGGAACGGTTCGGCGGATGCTGGATTACGCCGGACCCCGAGTTTATGGTGCAGTTCTTCCTGACCTTCCGGTCCGTTCTGGGACAGAACGCCGTTCAGAAACTCGAGGCATCCAGGGACAAAGCAACGGGACAGTCTGATGTCCTCATTCTGAAAAACTCCCTGATCGTGAAGCCTGCCGATCTGCAGGGCACATCCTCGGCAGCGCTCTCTCTTCTGCAGAAACACGGGCTGAAGGCCGAGCAAATCAACCTGGGCGCCAACATGCCTGAGCTGAGCGCCTGGCGCAAGCTCAGGCCGGAACAGGTTTCCGCGTTCAAAGAGGCTATGGCGCACTGCCATTACTGGAAAATTACGCTGGATGCCGGCCGGGCCCGGCAGACCGAAGAGCAGGATGCCCTGCCGTTTGGATTGAAGTATACGCTGGAGGATCATCGCTTTCAGGTCTCCCTGCGGGGAAGAATGGATACGATTACGGCGCCGGAGCTGCTGAAGGTCTGGGAAGCGGAGAAGGCAAATCAGAAAATCACCGCCATAGCGATTGAGTGCTCAGACCTGCAGTATGTATCCTCCGCCGGCCTGCGCGTGCTTCTCATGATGTACAAGTCGCTGGAAAACAAGGAGAACTTCCGGATGACCGGCGTCACCGAGTCTGTCCGCGAGATTCTGGAGACAACCGGCTTTGACCAGTTTTTGCTGAACTGAAAGACCGGCGCTGCAGGAGCATGCCGGGGCTGCCTGAGAATGCACGCGCATATCGCCTGAAGCGCCTGCCTGAAATCGGAAAGTCGATCCCCGAGATTCTCAGCGGACCGACCTATTCTGTTATAATCAATAAAACAGCGGTTCCCTGCGGAAAAAACATGAAGCTGTGACTGTGACAGCCCCGCTTCCTGTTTTTTGCGATGTACCGAAATGCCGGTCTGTGCCGGGAACGTGAAGAGAAAACGGCATTCGGCAATATGGAGAAAAGTATGGTCAGTATAAAAGCATTAAGGAAAAGCAAATCCATGACCCAGAAAGAACTGGCACAAGCGCTGGGCATTTC
>ONGJ01000031.1 GCA_900317375.1 uncultured Eubacteriales bacterium | reverse complement strand
CACCATCCGCCAGTCCGGCGAGCTCGCCCGCAGAGGCGGGGTCGTGGTCCTGCTGGGCATGCCGCCGGAGGACGTGATCCCCTTCAACATCAACGCCATCATGGACAACGAGGTCCAGATCCGGCCGATCTTCCGCTACCGGTATATTTTCCCCGAATGCATCAAAGCGGCCTCTGCCTCCTGCCCGATTGAAAAGGTCATCTCGGACGAATACGAGCTGGACGACATCCAGACGGCCTTCGAGGACTCCATCTCCAGAAAGAACGAGGTGGTCAAGGCGGCAATCCGCATCCGCTGAACCGCGGACGATGGAGATACGGTATATTCACGAGCCGACCGATCTGCAGTGCGGACAGGCCGTGCTGGCGATGCTGACCGGGCTTGCGGTTTCGCAGGTGACCGGGGAGCTTCGAAATGAGCGCGAGACGAACCTCCGCGAGATGAAGGCCTTCCTCCGCGGGCACGGATTCCGGATTGCAGACGACAGGGTACCGGTCCGGGAGAAGGGCGAACTTCCTCCGCTGTGCCTGCTCAGCCTGGAGACGCCGCGATGCTGGCACTGGTCCCTGTACGGCGGCGGGCTGTTCTACGACCCCGAGCACGGCATCCTGGATGACTTTCCAGAGTCGAACAGAAGATACTTTTGGGAAATCGAACCGGAAAGATAAAACGGGGTCTCATCTTTCTCTGATACACCGTCGTTACAAAACCCCGGAAAGCTTTTGATCCAAGATTGACAAAGAACAAACAAAGGCGTATAATTCCTTTTGTTCAAGATGAACAAGCAAGCCCTGTCCTTCACGGCTATTGCCGCAGAAAATAAATAGAGGAGGAAACGTAGAATGAAAAAGACCCTGGCAATGCTTCTGACACTGATCATGGTTCTGGCGCTCGTCGGCCAGGCCGGAACCGCCTTTGCGGAAGAGGCCGACCCGATGGCCGAGCTGGTTGCCGCCGCGCAGGCGGAGGGAGAGCTGGTTGTTTACGGCTCCTGCGAGGAGGACTATCTCGCCGCTGCCTGCAACAACTTTGAAAAGATGTACGGCATCAAGACGTCCTATCAGCGCCTGTCCACCGGCGAGGTTCCCGCCAAGATCGAGGAAGAGAACGGGAAGCCCTCCGCTGACGTCTGGTTCGGCGGCACCAACAACCCCTACGACACGGCTGCGGCCAAGGGCCTGTTGGACAACAGCTATGTCCCCGTAAATGCCTCGCACCTGACGAAGGACATTTATAAGGATCCGAACGGGTACTGGTACGGCATTTACACCGGCCTGCTCGGCTTCATGGTCAACTCCGACGAGCTTACCCGCCTCGGCCTCGAGGCCCCCCAGACCTGGGATGACCTGCTCAAGCCCGAGTATCAGGGCCTGATCTGGCTGTCCAACTACAACACCGCCGGCACCCCGAAGCTGGTCGCGAACCTGATGATCCAGCTCAAGGGCCACGACGAAGGCATCCAGTACCTCAAGGATCTGGACAAGAACGTGCAGATCTACACCAAGTCCGGCTCCGGCCCGTCCAAGAACGTCGGCACCGGTGAGTGCGTCATCGGCATCGGCTTCCTGCATGACGGCATCACCCAGATCGTTGACAACGGCTATGAGAACGTCGCGCTGGTTGTTCCCGCCGACGGCACCGCCTGCGAGATCGGCCCCGTGGCCATCTTCAAGGGCTGCGCGCACCCCAACGCCGCGCGCCTGTTTATGGAATATGCGCTGTCCCCCGACTGCGTGGAGCTGGCTGCCAAGAACGGCTCGTATCAGTTCCTGGTCATCGACAATGCCCAGCAGCCCGAAGAGGCCATCAAGTTCGGTCTGGACCCGAGTCTGGTCTGGGACGGCTATGACTTTGCCAAGGCCGCAAAGGACACCGAGCAGAACGTGAAAGACGTGATGGAGGCGCTCAACGGCGGCGACGACCGCTTCAAGACCGAGTAATTCGCAAAACCCAGGAAAGCATCCGCAGGGATGGCGGGAATCCGCCATCCCTGTTTTTGAAAGAGAAAGGGGGAAGAGTTTATGGCGAGAAGTCAGGGTGCGGCGCTGGACCGGAAAAAGCTGATGGCGGATCCCGTCATGGTCACGACCATCGTCGTGCTGATTGCCTTTCTGACGCTGTTTATCCTCTATCCGCTGGCCATCCTGCTGGTGGACAGCTTTGTCGGGGACGGCAGCTTCGGCTTTTCGATCTTCAAGCGCATTTTTGCCATGCCCACGTTTATGCGGGCGATTACCAACACCCTCAAGGTCGGCTTTGTGGTCGGCATTCTTTCCTCGCTGATCGGCCTGCTGTATGCCTATGTCGAGGTCTATGTGCGGCTCAATAAGTTCGCCGGCGGCCTGTTCAAGGTCGTCTCGATGCTGCCGGTGGTTTCGCCGCCCTTCGTGCTGAGCCTTTCGATGATTATGCTCTTCGGCAAGGCCGGCGTGATCACGCGCTTCCTCCTGCACATCTATGACAACAATGTCTACGGCTACTGGGGCATCGTCATCGTGCAGACGCTGACCTTCTTCCCGGTCTGCTACATGATGCTGAAGGGCCTGCTGAAGAACATCGACCCCTCTCTGGAGGAGGCCGCCCGGGACATGGGCGCCAGCCGCATGAAGGTGTTCACCTCGGTCACGCTGCCGCTGATGCTGCCCGGCCTCGGCAATGCCTTCCTCGTCACTTTTATCGAGTCCATCGCCGACTTTGCCAACCCCATGATCATCGGCGGCTCGTACGACACGCTGGCAACCACGATCTACCTCCAGATCACCGGCGCCTATGACAAGGCCGGTGCGGCCGCGATGGCCGTCGTGCTGCTGTGCATCACGCTGGTGATGTTCGCGGTGCAGAAGTACTATCTTGAGGCCAAGACCGCCGCGACCCTGACCGGCAAGGCCTCGCGCGCGAGGATGCTGATCGAGGACCGCAGCGTCAAGATCCCGCTGACGATACTCTGCTCGCTGGGCGCACTGTTCGTCATCATGATGTATATCTGCGTTCCCATCGGGGCCTGCTTCCCCACCTGGGGCTACAAGTTCTTCCCGCTGACGGGCAAGTGGTTTGCCCAGGTCTTTACCAAATACCGCGGGCTGAAGGCCTTTAAGGACTCCTTCCTGCTCTCGCTGATCGCCTCGCCCATCACGGCGCTGCTGAGCATGATCATCTCGTATCTGGTGGTCAAGCGCAGGTTCCGGGCGAAGGGCTTTATCGAGGCGGTCTCGATGCTGGCCATGGCCGTGCCCGGCACGGTCCTCGGCGTCGGCTATATCCGCGGCTTCTCCGGCGGCCTCTTCCACACCGGCATCCTGCAGGGCATCTACGGCACGGGCCTGATCCTGATCATCGTGTTCGTGGTGCGCTCGCTGCCCACCGGTACGCGCAGCGGCATCTCGGCCCTGCGCCAGATCGACAAGTCGATCGAGGAGTCGGCCTACGACATGGGTGCGGACAGCTTCAAGGTCTTCATGACGGTGACGCTGCCGCTTATAAAGGATTCATTCCTTTCGGGTCTGGTTACCGCCTTCGTCCGCAGCATCACGGCCATCTCGGCGGTCATCCTGCTGGTGACGCCGAGCTATCTGCTCATTACCGTGCAGATCAACGAGTTTGCCGAGAAGGGCGCCTTCAGTCTGGCCTGCGCGTTTGCCACCATCCTGATCGTCATCACCTACAGCGCCGTGCTGCTGATGAACTGGGTCATCAAGCACTTCGGCACGAGCAAGAATCTGAAGGAGGAATAAGCCATGGAGAAAGTCAAAAAAGGCGTGCGGCTTGACCATATTTCCAAGATCTATCAGGACCCCAAGACCGGCAAAGAGTTTTATGCGGTCAGGGATACCAGCCTCACCATCGAACCCGGAAGCTTTGTGACGCTGCTCGGACCCTCCGGCTGCGGCAAGACCACCACGCTGCGTATGATCGCCGGCTTTGAGAGCCCGGACGAGGGCGAGATCTATCTGGGCGAAGAGCCGATCAACGAGCTGACCCCCAACAAGCGCGACACGGCCATGGTCTTTCAGAGCTATGCCCTGCTGCCGCACTACAACGTGTTCGACAACGTGGCCTACGGTCTGAAGCTGCGCAAGGTGCCCAAGGACGAGATCCGCGAGCGCGTGCTGAAGATTCTTGCTCTGGTCGAGCTGGAGGGGATGGAGTCGCGCATGACCAATCAGCTCTCCGGCGGCCAGCAGCAGCGTGTCGCCCTGGCGCGCGCCCTGGTCATCGAGCCCTCGGTGCTGCTCTTCGACGAACCGCTGTCCAACCTTGACGCCAAGCTGCGCGTGACGATGCGCACCGAGATCCGCCGTATTCAGCAGGAAGTCGGCATCACGGCCATCTATGTCACCCATGACCAGTCCGAGGCCATGGCCCTGTCGGACAACATCATCATCATGAACAAGGGCGTCGTTGCCCAGATGGGAACCCCGCAGGAGATCTACTATCACCCGGTGGACGAGTTTGTCGCCGACTTCATCGGCGAGGCCAACTTCCTCAGGGGAAAGATGACCGGCCGGGACGGGGACAGCGTCACGCTGGACATCGAAGGGACGCCGCTGAAGGTCGAGGCCAGGGAAGGCATGGAAAAGGGACAGGAGTATACCCTGGTTCTGCGCCCGGAGGCGGCCACGCTGGCACCCGAGGGCGGCCTGCCCTGCGAGGTGGTTCTGTCCTGCTTCATGGGCTCGTACCAGAACTACCATGTCAAAGTGGGCGAGACGCTTGTGAAGCTTGAAGAGCACAACCCGAAGAACAAGCACATCTATGCCGTGGGCGACCGCTGCTCGCTGGTGTTTGACCCGCGGTCGGTACACATTCTGTAAACGGTAAGGAAAAGCAATGAAGAAAAAGATACTGATTATTCTGATGATCGCGGCGATGACGCTCTGCCTCAGCGCCTGCGCCAACTCCTGCGGCAAAAAGACCTCGGAGCCGACAGCCCCGCCGGAATCCGCAGCCCCGACGGCCTCGGCCGAGCCGGAAACGAAACCGGAGGCAAGCCCGGAACCCACGGCGGAGTCTTCGCCGGAAGCAACACCGGAGTCTGCACCGGAACCCACCCCGGAAGCGACGCCGGAACCCACCCCGGAAGCAACGCCGGAGCCGACGCCGGAAGCAACACCGGAACCAACACCGGAGCCGACACCGGAAGCAACGCCGGAACCGACGCCGGAGCCCATCCCGGAACCCACCCCGGAGCCTGCGCCGGAACCCGAGGCAGAACCCGAACCCGAACAGGAGCCCGAGTCCGAGCCCGCACCGGAACCCGCGCCCGCTGCGTCCCTCTCACCGGAGGAGCAGGCGTACCGGGATGCCGAAAAGCTGATCTATGTGGATGCGGATTTCGAGGGGGCCTTCTCGCTGCTTCAGGACTGGACCGAGACCGACGATGCCCGGCTGCTGGCTCTCATTGCGGAATGCTATCGGCACGGCTGGGGAACCGAGGTCGACGATGAGCTCGCCTATGCCTATTATCGGCGCGCGGCGGACCTGGGAGACCCGGTCGGCCTGTACGGCGTGGCGACAAGTATCCGGAGCGGTTACGGCGTACCGAGAAACCAGGGCACAGGAAGCGTGCTGCTGAAGGATGCGATGGCGGCCTCGCTCTCGGCTGCAGAGGAGGAGACGGAGGAAGATGTTCTATATGAACTATACCTGCACGGACCATCAGGCGGCCTTCGAACTGCTGCAGAAGAGCGCGGACTGCGGCTATCCGCTGGCGGAATACCATGTCGGCCGGATGCTGAAGGGCGAGGAAGCCCATAACTGGTTCTGGCAGCCGCTTCTGTACCTGCCCGAGAAGGACGGGGCGCTGGGCGACAGCTATCTGGAACAGGCCCAGCTGCACGGCATCGACACCACCGCAAAACTCAAGGATCGATACAGATAAAACAGGACATGCCCGGCGCATCGGCGCCGGGCATGTCTTATAAAAATACGAACCAGTAAAGCGCGCCGACGGCTTGGCCGAACTGGGCAACCGTGACGCCGTGCTGCGCGGAAAGCGCCCGCATCAGCGTGCTTCGGGCAAGGCTTTCGTCCGCCGCGCAGTCAGCTTCAGATTCGGGAAGGCTTCGCTGCAGCCTTTACAGAGCAGTCGGAAGCAGGTCCCAGATTTGATAAAGCGGCCATAGAGATAGCGATCCCCCGTCCCGGGATCGAGAAGAAAGCTCAGCTCGCGGCTGAGTATGCCGAGGTGAAAACCGATACGCCGGAAAATCTCACATGCCTCGGGTTTACCTCGCTCGGCTAGCTGCATCAGGTGTTCCAGGCAGGGCTTTCGCAGGTCCTCTGGTTCAGTGCGGACGCTCAGGCAACCGTTCTGCTCAGACACAAAGCCCGTAAGCATATCCGGGTCCAGTGCTTGTGCCAGACGGAAAGCAGCGGCCTGTCCGAGATAGCGGCGTGTGCCAGGCAGACCGGAATTCTGATTCCGGACAGCACGGAGATCCTCAGGGGGAAATGCCATAGATGGGCGGCTGCCCAAATCGAGAATGATGTCGTAGAATTCCAACGGAAGGGGAGGCACGCTGCCATCCGGAAGCAGCCAGCCCGTTCCGAGGTCTGTCCCCAGACTGTGGGCGATGAGGCCGTGTCGGAAAGAGAGGGAATCATCCCAAGCTGCCAGCTCCATCGCGGAGGTGAAAGCCGCCATGCTGCCGTCATTCAGAATGAGAATATCAGCGCCGGGGCGGCAGAGCGGGTCCAGCAGCTTGCTCAAATAGCCGATTTTGGCAAATTCTCTGTCATAGTCCGGCCCGAATGCGCGGCGCATACCGTCGGTTTTCGGGGGCTCGCCGCCCATAATACGATTTTTGATCACGATATCCGGAAAGCTGATGCCAATGGCGTCAAAATAGAGCGGCTCACCCGGGCAGCACAGCTTCTCCGCCGAATGTCGGAGAAGATCAATCTGCTCAAAGATGGGCTCTAAAATGGCATCTGCAGAGGTACAGACCGCAGGATTCCAATCGTATTCGCCGAGGCAAATCAACTGTCCATTAACCGAAAGTGCAAGTTTGATATCCGTTCCGCCAATGTCCACGCCGCAGAGGACTTTTCCCTCGACGCTGCGGCAGCAGCGCCGAAGACGTTCCGCAAGGTCTGCGGAGCTGTTTTGGGCTGGACTCTCAACGGGAATATAGCAATCAAGAGGAACTATCGTGACCGAAAAAGGCGAAAGCCCTTCGGCGTCACAGAGACGTTCGGCAATGTTAATCACCTTGCCATAACCCCGGCGCTGTCTTGTCTCAGCACTGATCTCAAAGATCTGGTGAAAAGCTGCAAGCAATTCTGCTGTCTGGCTATTATCGGGGTCAGCGAAAAAAATCAATGACTGTCCGCTGAAGACGGATAAAAGATTATAGACAAAGGCGAAAAAGTATTCCTCAACAAAGCGCCGTTCCTCCGGGGTGTGCCAGCGTGGAAGAAAACAGAGATAATCCAGCAGACCGCCTCCGATCAGGTGCAGACGGACGGGAAGTCGAACAGCCTCAGGGTCTCCGGCGAAGGCGGCGCGAAGATCCGACATCCAGACTGCTTCGCCGGCGTATGCTTTTTCAATCCATTCGGAAAGCAAAAGAAACCCCTCCTCTTTGAAGACGACTCCGAAAATGATCTTTTTAGAACAGAAAGATCATGCATGTTTTCTGCCAACGCTTATTGCCAAACCGAGATAAAGCGGGACACAGACAACGATCGAATACAGATAGCGGTACTCGCAGAAAACGGGGGAGGCGAGCGTTGTCAGCCAGACTCCGTAAAGCAGAAGAGCAGAAGACACTTCTGCTTTGCGGCCTTTCAGGAGCAAAAGAAAGCATCCTGCAGTCAGAAACCAGACCGTTAGCGCAATACTGTACAGAAACGCAATCGGTTCCCGTGTGGAAAGGCGTTTATGCCATTGAAGCAGAATGCTGCGCATTCCGGGAATCCTCTCAGAGGTATCAATACCGAGAGAGCTTCCGTCGTTCACCGTATCCAGAACAATCCAGGCAGTTACATCAGGTGTCCAGTATCCGTAGTTATTCAGAAGAAATGCATCCAAATAGGTGCGGGGATACTTCAGACCAAGTGAAAGCCATGCTCCGCCATATCGGGAAGGATTCTTATCATAGATATCCGCTTTGAAAACATCCGGCGCTTTGATCCGGTTTGCGCTGATCGGATTGTAGAGATCGGGCAGCGACTCCAGATCAGGCAGAACCTCACGCAGAATAACGAAGGATTCATCTGAATAATCGACTTCGCACATTGTGACGACCCTGGCTATCTGCTGCAGCGGAACCGACAGGGATTCCCCGCTTTCGCTTTTCCTGATATGCAGAACATCAAATATTAAAGAATGCCAGGAAACGACGGCAAGCACAGTCGCAAAACCGATGATCAAATAGTGTTTCCAATGCTTCCGGTTAATCAGAATAAAAAACGGAAAAGACACGAGAAAGGCATACCAGCCGTTGTTCCGCAGTGTGCAGAAGAGGAAAAGCAACAGAATCAGGAGAAGGCTGTGCCGCCACATGACCTGCTTTTTTACCGGCTCCGACAGCTCGACATCACGGATCAATTGCATCATCAGGAGAAGGCAGATACCTGCAAAAGGGATATCTTTCCACATGGTGATGCTGTAAAACGGATTTACGGTGAACAGAGCAAAAAAGAGAAAAACTGCCAGGAGAAACCACCGTCTGCAGTTATGAGCTTTCAGAAAACAGATGCAGGAAGAGAAGCAAAACGCCATAAAGAGCATCTGCACAAAAGTAAAGCAGGCTACCCCGACGGAAAGGGAACCCAGAGAGAGACCAAGCTTCAAAAACGGGCGGATCATCAGCTGATGGATATAGGGATGATGATTAGATCCTTGCCCGGATGAGAGCTGCAGTTTGATTTCATCAAGAGAATCAACACTCAGAAAGCCTGGATAAAATGCAAGATAATAGGGCAGCCAGAAAAGCAGCAGCAGACCGACAATCAGGAGAAAATCCCGTTTCTTTGTATCTGCATATGTATCAGAAAAATCCTTATCGAGGAAATACGAGAAGAATGCAAAAAAACCGGCACTCAGCAGGAAAGACAATCCGCAGAGCCAAAAAAGCTCTCGCACAGCGGAGGAATGCACATGCCGGCCGATGTAAAGCAGTTCGAATCTTGCATAAGTCTGAAGCTGCCAGCCGGAATAAACAGAGAAAGCGAGGAGTGTTCCAGCTGCTGCAGAGGCGAGGACCGTGGTCTTTGCGGCAGGAGCAGAGAAAAGACGGCAGATTGCAAAGCCGATGAGAAAAGGAAGAATCAGCCAAAACAGGCTTTTTGCCGCCGGGACAAAAAACTGAAAGGAATCCGCCGCCGAAAGACTGAAAAGAATAACATAAACGGTTTTTCTCACACTCTCAGCCAACCGATTGATTTTGCTTATGGAGAGCCATACGGCAGTGCAGGCAAGGATGATTTCAAGGAGAAGATTCCAATGTGCAGGAAGCGCGCTGAAACAGAAAGAAAAGACGGAGAGAAAGAGAAAGAACAGGCACGGGAGAAGAAACAGCCGCGCAAGATCCGCACCGGAAGAGGATACGGACTCAGATGTTATTTTAGGATGAAAACCTGCATTCATATATAAACTCCGCGTGAAAAGCATCAAGTGTCAGGGAGGGGTCCGCATTGTTTGGTTTAAAGAACAGCGTCAGAGATAGAATAATCATAACATAGGAAAAAGAGACTTACAAGGGGATCTTGACCGAGGCTGTGATCGACGAACATTCCAAATCGATATTTTCAGTATGGATTATTCCCGGGGGATATGTTATAATATTTTATTCTTTTATGCGCTTCAAATGACAGAGAGGGTATGCCTATGAAATGTCGCAGAAGAATTCCCGTGTTGCTGCTCTGCCTCCTCATGATCCTGTCGGCGGCCCTGCCGGTTGCCGCGTCAGCCCATGATTATGAGGAAAAGACGGTGCGCGTCGGCTGGTACGAGTCGGCCTTTCACCGTACCGATTCTTTCGGGCGGAAGTCCGGCTACGGCTATGAGTATCAGCAGCGCGTCGCCATCTATACCGGCTGGACCTATGAGTATGTCGAAGGCAGCTGGTCCGAACTGTTTGAAAAGCTGGTGGCCGGCGAGATCGACCTGCTGAGCGATGTGTCGTACACCGAAGAGCGGGCGGAAAAGATCCTCTATTCTGCCGAGGCGATGGGTGCGGAGGGCTACCATATCTTCATCGCCCCGGACAACACCGAGATCCGGCCGGACGATTTTTCCACCATGAACGGCAAGCGCTGCGGCGTCAACAAGAACAGCATTCAGGAACAGCTCTTTCTGGACTGGTCCGAAAAGCATAATGTCCATGCGGACGTGATCGAGCTGTCCGTCAAGACGCCGGAGATGCTCGACATGCTGGAAAAAGGCGAGCTGGACATGCTTGTCACGCTTGACACCTACGGCAACTCGGCGGACATCGTCCCGGTATGCAAGGTGGGCTTTGCGGAGTCCTACTTCGGCATCAACAAAAACCGCCCGGACCTGAAGGAAGACCTGGATGTCGCGATGAACCGCATTTTCGAGGACAACCGCGACTTCAACCAGGAGATGACCGAGAAGTTCAACCGCGCCAGTGCGGTCAACAGCTTCCTCACGGCGGAAGAGATCGACTGGGTCACGAAGCACGGCACGATCCGCGTGGGTTATCGGGACGACTTCATGCCCTTCTGTGCCCGGGATCCGGAAACGGGCATGCTCACCGGCGCGCTGGCAGACTACCTGAAGTTTGCCGAGACCTGTGAAAAGAACGCCAGCCTCCGCTTTGAGACCAGGGCCTTCACGACCATGGACGATGCCCTGCAGGCGCTGGCCGCCAATGAGGTCGACTGCGTGTTCCCTCTGGGGATCAGTGCCTTTGACGGCGAACAGAGAGGGGTCATCATTACCGATCCCTTTGTCAGCACCGAAATGTACGCAACCATCCGGACGACGGATGCGCGCGGGTTTTCGCCCGAGGACGCGATAACCGTCGCCGTGATCAGGGGGAACCCCAACTACGAAAGCTTTCTGATGGACCACTTCCCCTCCTGGAAGGCCGCGCTTTATGACGACGCGGAAGCCGCCCTGCGCGCGGTTGCGGCGGAGGAGGCGGACTGCGGTCTGGTCAGCAACTACCGCATCAGCCGGGTAGGGGACATGCTGGTCAAATACAAGCTGACGCCGCTCACCACCGGCGAGGCCATGGAAATGCCCTTTGCCGTACGGCATGAGGACGACTGTCTGTATTCGATCCTCAACAAGATCAATCATCTGATTCCGAATACGGCCGTCAGCACCGCGCTGTCAAAACATGCCATGGAGAGCAAACCGATCTCCTTCCTGGAATATCTGAAGGAAAACCTGACCATGGTCATCGCGGTCACCGCGGTCACCGTCGCGCTGATTCTGTTCCTGCTACTGCGCAGCGTGCGGGCCGAGAACAAGGCCAGCGAGGGACGTCAGATCATCTCGGAGGCTGAGCACGACAAGCTGACCGGCCTGTACAACCGGGACTTCTTTGTCCTGTATGCCAACCGCCTCTGCCGCGAGCATCCGGAAGTACACCGGGACGCCGTCGTGATGAACATCGAGCGCTTCCACAGCCTGAACACGCTGAACGGACGGGACTTCGGCGACGAGGTGCTGCGTACGCTGGGCGCCGCGATCGAGGACTTCCTTACCGGTACGGACGGCATAGCCGCCCGCCTGGAGGGCGATACCTTTGAGATCTACTGTCCCTCGCAGGCGGATTACCGGGTCGTGCTGAACCGTTTCCAGTCGCGCCTGGATGAGCGCTTCCCGAGCGCGGATATCCGCGTGCGCATGGGCGTCATGCCCTGGCAGGAGGGCCTTCGGCCCGAACAGATGTTTGATCGGGCGCGGTCGGCCTGCGGCATGGCGCGCGGGAACTTCAAGAACCACCTGGTGGTCTACGACGAGGAAGTGCGTCTGCATGACGAGCTTGGCCTGCACCTGCGCAACGACCTGAACCGCGCTCTGGACCAGCACGAGCTGGATGTGTACTATCAGCCCAAGTTCGCCATCCAGGAGGAACCGCCGAGACTGGCGAGCGCCGAGGCCCTGGTGCGCTGGAAGCATCCGACGCTGGGCACGATTTCTCCGGACAAGTTTATCCCGCTTTTCGAGCAGAGCGGCCAGATCGTCGCCGTCGACAAGTATGTCTGGACCGAGGTCGGACGGCAGATCGCCGCCTGGCGCGATCAGGCCGGCATTGAGCTTCCGGTTTCGGTCAACCTTTCGCGCATGGATGTGTTTGAACCCGAACTGATCAAGTCTTTGGAGACCATCATCGAGCGCAACGGACTGAACCGGAAGGATCTGCAGCTCGAGGTGACCGAGTCGGCCTACACCGAGAATGCCGAACAGCTGATCCGCGTCATCAGCGAGCTGCGCGAAAAGGGCTATGAGATCGAGATGGACGACTTCGGCTCGGGTTATTCCTCGCTGAACATGCTCTCGTCGCTGCCCATCGACGTGCTGAAGATGGACATCGGCTTTATCCAGAACATCGAACACAGCGAACGCGACTTCCACCTGGTCGAGCTGATCCTCGACATTGCCCGCTACCTCAAGGTGCCGGTTGTGGCCGAGGGCGTTGAGACCGGCAGCCAGCTGAAGCTGCTGAAGGACGCGGGCTGCGACCTGGTGCAGGGATACTACTTCTCGCGCCCGCTGCCGGCGGAGGAGTTTGAACGGCGGTTTCTCGGCATAAAGGGCGAAAATGCCGGCGAGGACCGTCCCGGCTGACAGGGGAGGAGGCTGAACATGCCGATCGTAGTAGTCGGAAACGTTTTTGTCGATTTCAAGGGCTTCCCCGAAGGGACCTATCTGCCGGCCGGGCGGAATGCCGGGCGGGTCGAGATCGTCCACGGCGGTGTGGGACGAAACGTGGCCGAGGATATCGCCAACGTCGGCCTGCCGACACGCTTTGTGAGCATGGTGGACAACACCGCCCAGGGCGCCGAGGTGCTGCGGAACCTGCAGAACCGCCGGGTCGACACCAAGTATGTGTCGGTGGTCCCGGACGGCATGGGCATCTGGCTTGCCGTGATGGACCACACCGGCGATGTGGTGGGCTCCATCTCCAAACGGCCGAAGATGGACGCGATGCTCAAACTGCTGGAAGAGCAGGGGGACGACATCTTTGCCGATGCGGTCAGCGCCGTTGTCGAGATCGATATCGATGACGAGGTCGCGCGGGCTGCCTGCCGCTGTGCCGAGCGCCATGGGGTACCGGTGATCGCGCTGGTGGCCAACATGAGCATCGCTCTGCAGCGGCGCGAGCTGATCCAGAAAACCCGCTGCTTCATCTGCAACCAGCAGGAGGCCGGCATCTACTTTGCTGACGACTTCTCATCCCTCAGCCCGGAAGAGATGGCGCCCGAGCTCTCCCGCCGGGTGCAGGCGGCCGAGCTGCAGTCGATGGTGGTCACGATGGGCTCGCAGGGGGCCGTCTGGGCCGACAGAACCGGGAAATGCGGCATCTGCCCCGCAGCGTCGGTATCGGTCTGCGACACCTCGGGCGCGGGGGACGCCTTCTGCGCCGGGGTCAGCGTCGGGCTGAGCTGCGGCAAGAGCCTGCAGGAGGCCTGTGAGATCGGCACGCGTCTTGCCGCTGCGACGATCACCGTACCCGAAAGCGTCTGCCCCTGCTTCCGCCCCCAGGAGCTGGGGATCGAGCCCCCGGAAATGCAGCAGCTGAGCATGTTCGAAAGATAAAGACAGACTTTCAAAATAAACCATGCGCGGCGGCAGAGATTTCGTGCGAGGGATCAGCTTCCCGTCCGCGCAGCTGCAGGAATCTGCAGTCGGGCGCCTGTCGGAAACAAGTCCCTTACAGGGCATGAAATCATGCTGAAAACAGTATAAATTACAGAAAGAGAGTTAAAAAACATGTTGGAACGTTCAAGCGGTGTGCTGATGGCGATGTCCTCCCTGCCGTCCCCCTACGGGATCGGCACCATGGGCGATGAAGCCCTGAAATTCATTGATTTTCTGGCAGCGTCCGGTCAGAAGTACTGGCAGCTGCTGCCCCTGGGCCCCACCAGCTACGGCGACAGCCCCTACTCTTCATTCTCGAGCTTTGCGGGCAACCCCTATCTGATCGACCTGACGCTGCTGGTCCGCGAAGGCCTGCTGAAGGAGGGCGAGCCGGAAGAGTTCGACTGGGGAGACAACCCCCTCGAGGCGGATTACGGAAAGCTTTTTGAAGGCCGCCTGACCCTGCTGATGAAGGCCTATATACGCGGCCGCGAAAAGCTGGCCGGTGAGCTGCAGGCTTTTCGCCGCGAGAATGAGCGCTGGCTTTCGAATTATGCCCTCTATATGGCCGTGAAGGTGTACTTCGGCATGGTCAGCTGGACCGAGTGGCCGGACGAGGACATCCGCATGCACCGGGACTTTGCCGTGCGGGCCTATACGGAAAAGCTGAAGGACGAGATCGACTTTTACTGCTTTGTCCAGTTCCTGTTCTACCGCCAGTGGAAGGCCCTCAAGGCCTATGCCGGCGAGAAGGGCATCGGCCTGATCGGCGACATCCCCATCTATGTCGCGATGGACTCGGCGGATGTCTGGAGCGAGCCGCAGTTCTTCCAGCTGGACGACCGGCATATGCCGAAGGAGGTCGCCGGGGTTCCGCCCGATGCCTTTACCGAGGACGGGCAGCTCTGGGGTAACCCGCTCTATGACTGGGACCGGATGAAGGCGGATGGCTACGGCTGGTGGATCCGCCGCATCGAGGGTGCCACCCTCCTCTATGATGTGCTGCGCATCGACCACTTCCGCGGGCTGGACAGCTACTGGGCCGTGCCCTATGGCGACACCACCGCGAAGAACGGCCGCTGGCGTCCGGGCCCGGGCATGTCCCTGGTGGGCGTGCTGACGAGCTGGTTCCACGATACCGAGTTTATCGCCGAGGACCTCGGCTATCTGACCCCGTCGGTCCGACAGCTGCTGAAGGACTCCGGCCTGCCCGGCATGCGGGTGATGGAGTTTGCCTTTGACGCCCACGGCGAGTCGGACTATCTGCCGCACCGCTGCAACGAAAACAGCGTCTGCTATCTGGGCACCCACGACAACGACACGGTGCTCGGCTGGCTCGCGACCACCGGGAAGGAAGACCGTGACTTTGCCAGGCGCTACATGCACATCACCCCCGGCGAGGGCTGGTGCTGGGGCATGATCCGCAGCGGCATGGCAACATCCTCCGTGCTGTTCGTGGCGCAGATGCAGGACCTGCTTGAGCTGGAAGGCGTTGCCCGCATGAACAAGCCCGGCACCGACTGCGGCAACTGGCGCTGGCGTATGAAGAAGGGTGCCGCCGATAAAAAGCTGGCGGAAAAGCTGCTGCTCTATACCGAGACCTTCCGCCGCACCCGGCCGACAGAAGAAACCGAATAAGCAAACGCGCACAAAAGAATGAGGCTGCCGAAAGGCAGCCTCATTTTGTATATCCGTAGGCGAGATAGATCCAGGGCTCGGCCTTGAACATCTGCATCAGGCCGTAGCTGCGGTACTCGTACTCGGGGTCGAACAGCTCGTTTTTGCCGTCGATTTCGATCTCGACCCAGCCGTGCGGCGTATAGCCCTGCGGGGCGACGACGCGGACCTGGTCGTCATCGTAATAGTCGTACTGTTCGCCGTAGGCAAAGCCGGCGTAGATCTGCGCGTCATAGCCGACGAAGCGGGCCAGCTCGTAAAACAGCGAGGCAAAGCAGTAGCAGTTGCCCGCGCCGTTTCTCAGCATCCGCTTGGCCTCCCGGATCTCCCAGCCCTGGGCGCCGCGGTCGTACATGTTGCCGTAGGCATAGTTGAAGTTGTGCACCACATAGTCGTACACGGCCCTGAGCATCTCTTCCTGCGTCATCGTGGCGGGGTCGATGGTCTCCTCCAGAATGGCGAGGAGCGCCCGGTCCAGTTCCTCGTCGCCGCAGGTGATTTCGCCGCTGCGGTTGAAGTCCAGGCCGTGGAAACGTCCGTTGACCGCGGGGGTATAGTCGTCGTTGATGCAGTGCAGGCGCACCCCCGAAAAGAAGAAGCCGGGCTCCCGCAGCGGCAGGGGCTCACTCGAGACCCAATGCTCGACACCGGTCTTTTTGTCTTTCCGATACCGGTGGGGGATGATCGCCTCGGCAAGGTCGTCATACCACTGGCTGGCCGGGGGGACATCGAGAAGCGTGCCCACCTCACGGCGGTCCGGATGCAGATCCGTTCCGCGGCCGAGGACCCGGTTCATGACGCGGGCCAGCTCGCCGCGGCAGACGACCGCCGAGGGATTGGCCCGGACCAGAATGCCGTCGGATATCCAGCCGTTCGATACTGCGGTGCAGTAGCAGGGGTAGAGCGCATCCTCCTCCGTCAGATCCTGAAAGACGGCGCTGTCCCCCGATGCGGGGAAGAAGGAGCAGAGCATCCGGATCATCTCGCCGCGGGTCAGCGCGGCATCGGGGTGCAGCTGGGAACCCGAAAGCACCCCCAGGTCCTTGAGTACGGCCGCAGCGTCGTGGCATTCGTCCTCCTCCGGGACATCCAGAAACGTGCCTTTTCCCTCCAGGTCCGTGTTCAGCAGGGTGTGCAGAACACAGACGAATTCCCGCCGGGTGACGGGGCTTTCGGCGCGGACAATGCCGTCTCCGTCGGTGTGCAGATAGGGCAGATGCGCGTTCGTTTCAAAGTGCAGGGCATAGCGGCCGCGGAAGACCCGGTCGCCGTAGACGGGAAAGCTGCTCTGCGCCTCCGGCAGGCCGTTCTCGTTTTCCCAGCAGAGGAAGGTCAGCCCTTTCGGCGAGACCGGCCGGTGCAGCACGGCGGTGTCGCCGTAAGAGACCTCGTCCACAATGTCGTCCTGCCCGGGAACCACGTACCGGACGTGCATCACGGCGGCGTCTTCCTTCTCCTGCAGGACGGTGTTTGCTTCATCCAGCGCCTGCGTCAGCTTTTTCGTCAGCGCCAGCGCCGCCAGCACCGCCAGCAGCGCGAGGACGAGCAGACAGATCATTGCCCACCTTCCCTTTTTCGGTGCAGGCGGATGAACGGATGCCTCCGTCACGGAAGCTGCGTCGGAAAGGGCTGCGCTCTCCCCGGCCGGGGCTGTCCCGGCGGCTTCGGGCTGAGGCTGTGCATTCCCGCGCTCCTGCGGCCGGGCCGGGTTTTTCGGCTCCTTTGCCGGGGTCAGGCGATTGCGGAGCGCACGGCCCTGCCGTTCGTGATGGGCTCTGGGGTCAGTCGGCTGCATTGACGAGGGTGATGGTTTCTGCGCTGCCCTTCTGGGTGGTATAGACGATAAAGCCGTCGTACTTCAGCTCACCGTCTTTTCCGTCGCCCAGACAGCTGGGGCCGTATTCCGATGAGAGGGGTTCACCGAGAACCGCGATCAGCTCGGAGAGGTCCTTGCCCTCGAAGCTCTTCGCGATCTGCAGGGCCTCCTCCTTCGCCGTGGGGGCCTCAGGCACATCCGGCTTCAGCGCCTCGTCCGGCAGGACCGCCGTTGGGGCAGTCGAGGGTTCCGCCGAGGGCGCAGCGGAGGGTTCCGCCGAGGGCGCCGGTTCGGCCGAAGGCGTGGGCGCCGGGGCTGCACCGCTCCCGCAGCCGATCAGCAGCAGGGCGCAGAGCAGACAGAGAACGATCGAAATCCATTTTTCTTTCATGTTTCAAACACTTCCTTGGAATGATACAGGTCCGCTTACCAGGTGCGGTAGCCGGTCTGCCACCGGATATCGCCCGAGCGGCGGAACATCATGTTCTTGCCGTCCGAGCGCGCGTCGCGCTCGGCGTCGTAGATAAAGGGGATGCCCATGTCGGTGATTTCCACCCAGGCATGGGGCTGGAAGCCGCGGATCGCCTCGACGCGGCTGCCGTCGCGCGCGTCGAACTCCTCCTGATTGCCGTAGATGATGCCGCTGATCAGGCTGGGGTCATAGCCGAGGAAGGCGGCCAGCTCATAGAAGGCCGCGGCAAAACCGTAGGAATTGCCCGCACCGTCCGTCAGCAGCTGCTTCGCCTCCGGTACGGCCCAGCCCTCGGCGCCGAGCGGATAGACATAGCCCTCGCGCCAGCGACAGGACTGCCAGAGCCGGTCGTACACGGCCTCCAGCATCTGCTCCTGCGACATGGTCTCCGGGTCGACGGCCTCCTCAAGAAAAGCCCAGAGCAGGCGGTCCAGCTCGTCGTCGCCGCTGGTCATCTCACCGCTCTGATTATACTGCCGCCCGTCGACAACGGTGTTGACGGCAGGGGTGCCCCCCGGCAGAATCAGGTGCATCCGGACCCCGGCAAAGAACTGTCCCGGCTCGTGCGCCGGAAGGGGCTCGCTGTCCGTCCAGGTCTCAACGCCGTCCTCGAGGACATAGTCATGCGGGATCAGCGCCTCGGCGACATCGGCATACCAGGGGTTCTGCGGCGGGACGTCCAGGATCATCCCCACGGCCTTCCTGCCCGGCGCGTTTACGGGCGTGCGGCCGAGGACGCGGTTCAGGATCCTCGCCAGCTCGCCGCGGCAGACCGTCCCGGAGGGATCGGCATCCCGGTCGGGGCCGGACTCGATCCAGCCGCGGTCGGCGGCCGTACGGAATACGGGATAGAACTCATCCTCCGCCTTCAGGTCGCGAAAGGAGACCTCGGCATCGGATTCCGGGTAAAAGCAGCAGAGCATGCGCAGCAGCTCGTAGCGCGTCACGGCATCGTCCGGATAGAGGAAGTCTCCCTGCAGTACGCCCAGATCCTTCAGCGTGGCGGCCGCCTTGCGGCAGCTGTCGTCCTCCGCCACGTCCAGGAATTCCCCGCTGCCCACGAGGCCGATGTCCAGCAGACGGTAAAGCGTGCTGACCGCCTCGCGTACGGTGACCTCGGCTCGGACGTCCACCACGCCGTTTTCATCCGCAGAGAGATAGGGGAGATGCTTTTCCGTTTCCAGGGTCAGGGCGTAGCGTGCGGTATAGACCGTGTCGGCAAGGACGGGAAAGCTGGCGCGATCCTCCATGCTGCCGTCCGGACGCTGCCAGCCGAGAAAGGTGTAGCCGTCCAGCTCGACCGGGTCGTGCAGCCTGACCGTTTCCCCGTAGGGCACGGTTTCAACCGCGTCTTCCCGGTTCGGCACCAGATAGCGTACCTCACAGCTTACCGGCGCCATCTTTTCGTCCAGAAGCACGGACGATTCGCGGGCGGCGTTCAGGTCCCGCTGCAGCCTGTCGGCTCCCCGCAGCAGGGAAACCGTGCCGGCTGCAAGCCCTGCAAAGACAAGCAGAAAGCCCAGAATATCCCAGCGAAACGGCTTCCTCGGTTTTTTCGGCTTTTCGGCCGGCGCCTCCGGAGAAGGAGGCAGGACCTCCTCAACATCGGCCGCGGTCTCTTCCGTGCCGCGGGCCTGCCGGGTACCGGGCTTGGCCGGCCGCCGCACCGCGCGCCCGCGGGAATAGCGGCTCTGGGTTTCCAGATGCTGTTTTGTCCGGTCTTCCGTCATGCCGTCCCTCCGTCCGGAAGAAGCGAGGAAAGATTTCTTTCCACGATCTCGAGAATGACCGTGTCCGCCTGACGGTCTGCGAAGGCCTCGGGCGAATAGTCCGACGAGCGTGAGAACACGGCCTCGGAAAAGGCGTCCGCCAGATAGGGATACAGCGCAATGCCGAAGGAGTCGCGCAGACAGTACAGACTGCCCTGCCCGTCCGGGGAAGCGGTCCGGATCGTCAGGGCGTTGCCGCCGCGCGGGTCGGATTCCGTCTCATACTTCAGGCCGGGCGCGTAGACAAGCTCGGTCTCGCGGCCCTTTCCGACGGGATAGAGCATCTGGTACAGGTCGCCGACGTGCATGCCTTCCTCCCGGAAGGGGCCGTCGGCATAGCGGCTTTCCCGGCCCAGCGCCTGCAGCAGCGCATCCGCTGCCAGCGCCGCGCCCCGGGCTGTCCAGTGCGAGTCGGTTTTATAATATAGCACCGCGCCCTCCTGAAGCACCGTCTGCAGGTCGACATACGGGATGCCGGCCTCCTCCAGCATCGGAACGATCCGTGCGAGGTTCGACCGCGCATGCCCCGCCGGGAAGCGGTCAGGCATGCCGCCGGGCGCCACCGTGTTTTTGTTCGGCGCGACCGTGAACAGGAAGCGCCCGCCGTTCCCCTCGACCGTCTCCTGAATGGCTTTAAGCTGCCTTACGACGGCATGCAGCTCGTCCTCCGACAGCGACACGCCGCAGTAATCATTCAGGGTTGAGGCGTAATACATCTCCGTGCCCCGCCCGAGCACGACCTGCTCCTCGGCGGAGCTGTGAAACAGCTTTTCAAACAGATACGAGCGCGCAGAGACCATGGCCGGCCGCAGGGCAAAGCGGGTGCCGACATAGTCTGCGATCTCGTTCAGGAAATTTTCGTTCAGCCTGCCGTCCGGGGTTTTCAGCGACGGCGTGCGCGGCGCGGTCTCGTTGGCCAGCAGCGGCGACGGTCCCCATAGGAGCATACCGACCGAGGGGATCAGGCACAGCAGCAGAAAGGCGCCGGCCATCAGAACGGGAAGAACAGCTTTCTTCTTCATGGCATCAGAACTGGAAGTAAATAAATGGGTGGAAGCCGCTCTGGGCCAGCGACAGCATGCTGAGCACCATCAGCAGCAGACAGCAGACATCCGGCACAAGCTCTTTCTCATGCTCCTCTGTCAGAAAGGCGTGGATGCGCCCGCCCAGCGGGCTGAGCGCCATAATCAGTGCCGCGGTGAGGACTGCGCACATCGCAGGCGAGGAAAGCTTTGCCAGCAGAAGCGCCCCCTCCGGGAGGGCCTGAAAGCGGAACATCGCCGCGATCATTGTGAAGCCCTGGGCCACCGTGTCAGCCCGAAAGAGCGTGAACAGCAGCATGACCGCCAGCAGGGTATAGACCCGGCAGAGAATCCTTCCCGGGATGCTCTTCTGCAGGCGCTCGACCGGGATGATGCCGCTGCCCTCCAGACTCGACAGCAGACCGTGGCCCAGACCCCAGAGCACAAAGGTCCAGTTGGCGCCGTGCCAGAGACCGGTGCAGAAGAAGACGATCAGGCGGTTCAGCGCCGCCCGGGCCCGGCTGCAGCGGCTGCCGCCCAGCGGAATGTAGAGATATTCGCGAAACCAAGTGGACAGCGAGATGTGCCATTTCCGCCAGAAGTCGCGGATCGAATCGGCCGTGTAGGGGAAGAGGAAGTTCTCTTTCAGCGAAAAGCCGAACATCCGCCCCATGCCGATGGCCATGTCGCTGTAGCCGGAAAAATCAAAATAGATCTGCAGGCTGTAGCAGATCCCGCCCAGCCAGGCGAGGCGGGCGTCCGGGAGAGAGGCCGCGAAGACCGCGTCGGCCGCGATGGCGGCCGTGTCGGCCAGCAGCAGCTTTTTCCCGAGCCCCACGAGGAAGCGCCGGATCCCGGCCGAGGTCTTTTCGGGCGTGCAGACGCGCTCGTCGATCTGCGCCGCGATATCGCCCCAGCGGACGATGGGACCTGCGATCAGCTGCGGGAAAAACGAAATGTACAGCAGCAGCTTCAGAAAGCTCCTGCTGTATTCCTCCGGCTTCCGGTAGACGTCGATGGTATAGCTGAGCCCCTGAAAGGTGTAGAAGGAAATGCCGATCGGCAGGATCAGTCCCACGGGTTTCAGCGTCAGGCCGAAGAGGGCGTTGGCGTTGCCGATCAGGAAATCGGTGTACTTGAAAACGCAGAGGATGCCGAGGTTCAGCACGATGTTCAGCGCGATCAGTGGCTTTGAGCGCTGCAGACGCCCGCCGAGCAGCAGGCCCGTGGCATAGTTCAGCAGCACGGACAGCAGAAACAGCGGCACATAGTGCAGGTTCCCGAAGGCATAGAACACGAGGCTTGCACAGGCAAGCAGCGCGTTCTGCCAGCGCCGGCCGAAGGGCAGGCGATAGAGCAGGAAAACCGCAGGGAGAAAGCAGAACAGAAAGATCGCCGAGCTGAATACCAAACCGCTTCCTCCTTACCGTGTCAGAATCAGACGACAACAAGTTATTATATCATTTTATTTCTGTTTTGGCAACTTTTCAGGAATTTCTGAAGGCGGTCGCTCCCTTACTTCATGGTATTGCGCAGGGTTCCGATCCCTTCGATTTCGATCTCGACGACATCGCCCGGCTTCAGCCAGTGCTCCTCGTCCTTGTACTCCATCGCGGTGCCGCTGGGGGTGCCGGTGAAGATCAGGTCGCCCGGCTCAAGGCGCACATATTTCGACACATAGCTGACGATTTTGGCACAGTCGAAAATCAGGTCCGAGATGTTGCCGTTCTGGCGGACTTCACCGTTGACGTAGCTGCGGACAAAATGCGGCTGAAAAGCGTCGAAATCCTCGCGCGGGACGATGACCGGCCCCACCGGGGCAAAGCCGGGCATGGTCTTGCCGATCAGCCACTGGCCGCTGCGCTTCTGGCTGTCGCGGCAGCTCAGGTCGTTGCCGCAGGTGTAGCCCCAGATGCAGTCCATGGCATCCTTCTCCGCGACGCCCCAGGCCGTCTTGCCTATGACGATGACAAGCTCTGCCTCATAGTCATAGGTATGCTCCCAGGGCGGGAGCTCCACCGTGTCGCCGTCAAAGGCGAGGGCGTTGTTGAATTTGCAGAAAATTGCCGGTGTCTCCGGAATGGGGAAGCCGGCGTGCTCGGCATGGCTGCGGTAGTTCAGACCGATGCATACGACCTTGCTTTTTTCGCTGATCAGCGAAGAGATCGCTTTTCCGTTCGGATTGGTCTTTTCCATGGTGATACCCCCTGGGTTCCAAAATTTACGGGCTCATCCTATCATATCTGCGCCCCGCACACAAGGGGAAACAGAAGAAATGCAGGCTTTTGCTTGACACCTTCCCCGGAAAATGATACAGTGACTGCGTTCTGAATATGCCGGCGTGGTGGAATGGTAGACACCAGGGACTTAAAATCCGACGTGTCGAATTCCAGCGGAGCCGACGAATGAGCCCATATACAGGGCTTCTTCCAATTTGAAAATCCTTCAAAAAGGGCCGTGCCCTCCATTTTGCCCTCCAAATTTCCAACTTTATACTTTCTGCCGGTGTGGTGGAACAGGTAGACACATTGCACTTAAAATGCAACGGGATTCCCGTGCCGGTTCAAATCCGGCCATCGGCACCATTTTCTGGAAGCTTTCAGAATTGTATTTCTCTCTGAAAGCTTCCTTTTTTCTGCCTTTACATTTCCGCAGGGCAGACAGAAAGAATTGCGTTGGCTGAGGCAATTTTGGAGTTGTACTCAAGATGCGTATAGATATTTGCCGTGGTGGAGATATTGCTGTGACCGAGCCATTCCTGAATCTCCTTCATACTCACGCCGTTGGAGTACAGAAGACTTGCACAGCTGTGCCGGAGATCGTGAAAGCGAATTCGACGGAGCCCGTTTCTCTCCAGGATGAGGGGAAAGTGAGCGGTCAGATAACCGGGCTTCAAACGCTCACCAATGGCATTGACGTTGATATAGTCCAGATAATTCGTGCTGTAGGAATTCCCGCAGAGTTTTCTGTTGTCGTTCTGCTTCTCCTTCAGGCGAAGAAGCGCGTCCTCGAAGGGCTTTACCAGGGGCAGTACACGATGGCTGGACTTGGTTTTGGTTCGATCCTTTTCAATAATCGTCAGCTTGCTGTCAATTTCTGCCTCCGTAACAACATGCCGGATAGTAACGGTCTTCTTCTCAAAGTCAACAGCGTCCCACTTGAGGCCGAGGACTTCACTGCGACGCAAACCGTAATACGCGGCGAGAAGCACAGGAAGTTCTAAAGGGTCCCCTTTGATAGCCTCGAAAAGCTGCTTCAGCTCCGCTTCGTTGTAGAAGCTGCCGACAAATACATCTTTCCTTGGACGTTCGATTCGGTCGGCAGGATTACTGTCGATCAGACCAGTTTTATAGGCGTATTGAAGAGCCTTTCGGATGTTGGCATGTCGATGGATAACAGTGTTTGCGGAAACGCCCTGCTCATTCAGCTCCCAACTATAGTATTCCTGAATCTGAAGAGGGGTGAGATCACGGAGCTTCAAATGTGGATAATGCTTGTCAAAGTAGGGATTAATCTGATTTTTGATAGTCAGGCTGTAACTCGCGTGCGTGGTGATCTCCACGTTGTTTTTCATCATAGCCAGCCAGTCCAGCATAAATTCTGTGAACTGAATATCCTGGGGAACAGAGGAATAATTGCGGGCACATTCCTGAATCCGCTTTTCAAGGTCGATTTCGGTATCTGATCTCCATTTGTCGAGCATGGCTTCTGCCCGACGCTTGTTGCCTTTTACCGGAAGCCCGGTAGATTTGTATGGTGTCACTCGCTTGCCGGTTTCATCCATATAGCTGAGCACCATGTGATAAATGCCGTTTCTTTCACGCAGGTGGCCTGCGACCATGTTCTTAACCTCCTTTTCGTCCGGTCGACGCGCTTACCTGCCATTGACAGGCCTGATTGTATCAGATCAGCACGTCGGAAGCAAGTTTGTCGCTTGTAAGATAGGTCAGAGATTCAATGAAATCTCATAGAGATAGGAAATCAGATAGGGCTTCGGGATGCGGTAAGTTTTTCCGATCTTCAGGGATTTGATGATGCCATTCTGAAGCAATTTCCCGCCGGTCTTGGTGCTGATATGCAGGATTTCGCTCATCTCACTAAGACTCAGAACATCCGGATAGCTTTTGAACAGGTCGCAGTAAAGAGATTCAATGCTGTTGGTTGCTTTCATCGTGTTTATATTCCTCCTGGGAAAACCATCTCCGCCTGTGGCTGGCAGATCCATAGATCTTTCATCTCCCCGTCTTCATTATGACCGGGCCGCGAGTTACGGAAGTCTCATTATCCCCGGGCTGGTCATGGCTGGGAGCAGGTGCCGCCTGCTCTGTTAATGCCTCCGTCTTCACTGTGCCGTCAGGAAGGCAGGGCCGCTCCTGGCCCGGGATCGTAGAGATGGCTTTTGTGTTCTGTTGTCAAGGTACATCTCTCTGAGGATTGTTCTCGTAATATAAAAACGAAGCGAATCCATAAAATCTCCCCCCTGAGCAAAAAGATTTTTCAGATTTTGAATTTGCGAATGGCAATGATAACCCGCAGACAGATAAATTGCTGCAAGTCTTCGTCCGGATATCCGGCGATCATGCTCGCGTGACTGATCAGCGGAGCGTAGAGCCGAAGGATCTGTAAAACCGCATTTTGATTTCCCCGAGTTGCAAGGAGAAGTGTCTCCCGGAAATCAGCCGAAGTCATAGGGGCCACACTTCTGGGTCATAATGCTTCGCAACTTTGCTATGGCCTTATAGTACTGGCGGGAAATCCGGGCACTGTCACAACCCATGATCTCTGCGATCTCGGCAGGAGAAAGATCCTTTGCAATCCGCAGGGTGATTACCTGCTGCTGACACAAGGGGAGCTTCGGAAATGCTTTTGCCAGTCGTTCATCCGCAAAGATGAACTCGTCTTTCTCCAAAACTTCAAAACTGCTGTTATCCGGGATTTCATCAATCTCTTCAATGGGGATTTCCCGAAAGTGGCGTTGCTGAGACTTGAAGTAGTCCCTCCTGGCTCTCCACACGACGACGTTGATCCATGATGTGAACTGGGCTCTGATCTCATCGTGATTGCTTGTTGAATCATTGTTGTTTGACAGGTGTTTCATATTGCCCTCCTGGTGGAAAAAGTAGTGAGGAAAGAAAACCCCTCACTACTTATCCGAGTCCAGAACATGCTTAGAACCAAAAATTTACCGATTGATACTTTTTTGTAATTTATGGAGAATTTTCTTCTTCCTCTTATTGACTGCTTTTTGCGAAATGCCGAGAAACTTGCCAATCTCTGTCTCAGAAATCTGATCATAGAAAATTGCGTGGATTAGATCTTTCTCTTCATTTGAAAGAAATGTGAGACAATAACGAAGCTTTGAGACCATGAGATTACTGATTGCTGTCTCCTCTACGCTTGACGCGAATGGATCGGTAATGATTTCTTCTCCGAGTGATTCGTCATTATCGAAGCTGTTATAGGAAATGACGCCATTTCGAAGGTCTTTCTCCTCGATAGTCCGCATTTTACGGTTAAAACGGTAATATTCTCTATAGATTTCCGGTGAAACCTCAACGAGTCCATTTGAGACGCGAATATAGTATTTTTTCTCTGCCATTGGGCAGACCTCCTTACTTGAGAGATTATGAAACTAGAAATCTCGGAAGCAGGAGGAGACCGACAATGAAAAAAATCAGCAGATATGAATTTTATTTCACATCTGCTGTTAAATTGACTACTATTAAACTGTAAAAATGTAAATTATTCCATATAAAAGCGATATTCATTATAACCAATCTGCTATAAGTGAAATATATTGCATATAAACATGAACTACTATGAGATGTGGAGTTAATTACGAATGTAGTAAAATACACCAGAGGGTGTGGTCAAATTGAAAGTAAACTCGTACACCAAGGCGCTTGGTGATTGTGTAAGGGCTGCAAGAAAAAGAAAAGGACTGACACAGGCTGAACTTGCAGAACTCATACATTCTGATAAACGTACAATTCTTAATATTGAGAATTATCGTGGTAACCCTAAATTAGATACTTTATATGATTTGGTTACCGAATTGGAAATCAATCCGAAAAAGATCTTTTTCTCAGACAATAATAAAAGTGCAGAAGCGTTGAATAGATTTGAAATTCTAACAGCCTCCTGTTCAGACGAGGAAATAGCGCTTGTCCTTCGAGTTTGTGAAGTGATAGTTTCCAGCGTTCATTCAGAGGAGCAAATACCCATTTGATTAATAAATAGATAACCGGACCGCTTGCTTTACGTCTTGCGATCCGGTTTTGCGTCTGGCTCTTAGCACAGCGTCATCTGATTTTTGACTATAGTAATAGGAATCTCCTGTTTGCATTTTGGACAATACAGTGGAAAATTAACTACGACCGTACTGGGGAACACCTTTGCCCGCGTTTTCCTTTGGCAGTATGGGCAATGAATCCATTCGGATTGTTCGCCATAATCATGGGGGTTTATGGGCAAGTTCTTGTTACCGGGGTAATTGTTATCGGAGAGCCATCAACGGTACCAGTGCCGGAAAGAGTATAAGTGTGGCCGTGTTGAACAGTAGCGCTTCCTGACAGCAGTAAATAGCTTGTTTTGCAATCGCTCCAAGAGTCAATTACCGTATCCCCCTCATACAAAGTCATCGTGCAATTGATTGTACTTGCCGCTGCTGAGACGGACAGCTTGCAGGTTGCGGTTGTGCCGTTAAAACTTAACATTGGAGAAGCCCCGACACGTTGTGGACCTATAGCATGGGCGGTGACTGCGACTGCAGCAATACTAAAAAAGATAAGCAGGATGGACATTATTTTTTTCATCTGCTTTCCCCCTTTCTAATAAGATAACGATTGAGAGACAGAAAATGAGACATTATTATTTTGATTTAACTATACTTTCAGCAACCGTTATTATTATTTCTTCCTCCATATTTGAACTAAGGCGAAACACAATGTCGTTCTCCATCCACACTAATTCAGAAGGAGCATCGTCCATAGAGTCAGAGTAGAAGTGAGCGGGTAGTTCATGCACAGTTACCGTTGTGATGATAAGATCACCTTCTGCCGACTCGGTTAGATTAGAGCCCTCATCCATGTAATGATACTCAAGGACAAATGCGTTCCCGTCAGTGTCTGTGGCAACGATGATATAAAAGTCAGGATCATTTTCTGCAATTTCTTGTGAGAAACCATCAGGTAACCAGCTGAAGGAATACTCGGGGAGTTCTCTTTGTAGATCCTCTCCAAAGAATTGATATACAGCAGTGCCAGAGAAAAGTTCTCTTATCCATTTCATGAAATCAGCTTGGGCTTCAGAAGCTGAAATGAACCACATGAAAGTGCCCATGAAACAAAAAACGAGTATGGCAGCGATGTTGCGAATAATATGAGAGTATTTCATCCTTTTTCGATTTCGCTTGATGAGACGCTGCATCCGTAATTCGAATCGATGAGAAAAATAGTGCTGGCATGCTTCTGGCTCAGGAAGGGCGGCTAACATTGAGTTTCGCACCCGCCTTGCAGACGCCTGGAGCATTGAATCAGTTAACTCTTTATTACTCATTTAATCATTTCCTCTTCCTGAAGCGCTTTTCTCAACATGTCTTTTGCTCGCGTCAACCGCTTTCGTGCTGCAACAGTTGATATGTTTAGCATTTTTGCAATTTCCTCCATTGAGTATCCATTGTCATAATGCAATAGGATGACCGTTCCAAGCTTCAGCGGCAAATTGGCGATAGCTATATCCAAACGGTCATCTAATTGTGGCGCTGCAAGTTCCTGAAGGTTGTCAATAAGTTCTATTTCGCCCCAGCGGCATTTTTTACGGTATAGATCA
Source organism: uncultured Eubacteriales bacterium (assembly GCA_900317375.1). GTDB lineage: Bacteria > Bacillota > Clostridia > Oscillospirales > Oscillospiraceae > Limivicinus. The sequence continues at coordinate 652 of ONGJ01000031.1, read as the reverse complement.
AGCGCTTTGTTCCTACAACATAATACGCAGAATGACCGGGTTTCCGGGCTATTTATATCTTGTATTTTATCAAAATTCTCAATGATAGAAACAAATGCTTGATGAACAACGTCTTCTGAATCCTCTCTATTTCGTAATATGGTAAACGCTGAATGATACATTAGACCTCGATACTTTAGATATATCTGTTCAAACTTGTCTTTGTCGCTGTCAGATTCGATCATCTGAAGATAGATGAACATAGGCTTTCCTCCAAGGCGAAAAAAGATTCTCTCTTTGTCCAAAAAAGCCTTCTTCCCGCGTTATATATACGTCAGGGATAGAAGGCGATTGTAATTATTGTTTGTTAAATTGTAAATACAGCTGAATTGTGCCTTTGATGAAAGCTTTCCCTTCAGAATCCAACATGGATGATAGTAACTGTATGTTTTGCAAGTCATCAGGATTTGTCAACCCAAGGAGAGAGTCTGTACTTACCCCAAGCGCACAAGCGATTGAGATGAGAGAAAGAATTCGGAAGTTTCTTGTACCGGATTCAATTTTTACAATTGACCCTGGATTATTCACCGTTTCCGGTAAGGTGTACTGAAAAGCCTTGTAGTTACGAAAATCTCAGCATTTCTGACTTTTCACTCAAAAAGTGATACAAAAA
>ONGJ01000047.1 GCA_900317375.1 uncultured Eubacteriales bacterium | reverse complement strand
CTGTCCGGCCTCACCGTATGTTTTGATGAAGTGGCGGCTGAATGCCTCGATCTGCGTGAGCACTTCCTCCGTCCTCTCCGGTTCCCGGTCGCACAGGTGGATCAGCGCGGAAATCGGCGCGGTATAGGCCAGTGCGAGCATGGCGGGATCATCCCGACGAAGCAGCCCCTTTTCCATCATGCCTGTGAAGATCTGCGTAAACATGTCTGTGAGGCCGGTGAGGAAGTGCTTTGTCGCCAGCTCCCGCGCACGCACATCCCGGAACTGTTCCAGCGTCAGCACCTTGCGCGTCATGACGATTCGCTCATCTTGGACGGTGAGCTTCACCATCCGCATGGTCATCTCCACCAGCTCGTCCAGAGAATCCGGCGCAGGCGGGAGATGCTCCGCCGAGCCGAAATGCTCTCCGTAATAGGCGATCATCTCATCCAGCAGGGCATTCCAGATCGCTTCCTTGCTCTCATAATGCTTATAGACGCCGGACTTCACGAGCCCGAGCGATGCACTCAGTTCGCGGATGTTTGTGCCTGCATAGCCGTTTTGAGAAAACATTTCCAGCGCAGCGTCAAGGATTCTCTCTTTCGTATCGTTCGCCATCATAACCTCCATGGTCAGCAAGTGACCTTTCGTTCGCTCATTATAGTGAACGAAAGGTCACTTGTCAAGCTTTTCCTTTTCGCATTCCCTGTCCGGGGATCATTGTTTCAGGAATGAGACGATCGTGTCCTGAAACTCTCTGTAGTGCTCTTTCTCATACATCAGAATATGCGAGCCTCCCTCGATCAGATGAAGCTCTGACCCGGCCGGAAGATCGGCTCGCGCGCGGCTCAGGCGCTCAAGGTCCATATACGGATCCTTATCGCCATAGATTACAAGCGTAGGGACAGGGATATGCTGCAGGTCGATCAGCTTTACGCTCTGATCAGTGAAAGCATCCCTGCTCCATCCCCTGGGGCTGCTGTCTCCGTCATAATGCCAGCAGCTGGAACAGAACAGTTCAATGAGGATGGGGTCCGTCACGTTCCGATTAAAGGTACCGTCCGGGTTCGTCTGAAAGTCTTCTGCGGCGCCTGCCCAGGTGTTATGGCTGAAGGCTTCCCGGCTTTCAGGCGCTCCCAGACCTGACAGGATCGGCGCATACAGGATGAGCTTCCCGAGGTGATCCGGGTGTTCAGCGGCAAAGCGGCCGGCTGTCATTGTGCCCCAGCTCCATCCGAGAACATCGATTTTCTCCTCCCCGCTGATCTGTACGATCTTCTCAACCGCGGCATGGATGTCCTCCGCAGCATAGGCGGTATCCGGCATCCATCCGTCTTTTACCGGACCGGACTGCCCATATCCGGCGATGTCGAGCCGCCAGACGGCATAGCCTTCTCTGGCCAGCCTTCTCACAAGGCTGTAGTCCTGATAGTCGATATCAAACTCATGGGAGGAATACGTGGACCCGTGAACAAGAAGGATCTGACCGGCCGGTGACCGGTTCTCGGCTTTCACACAGTCGAGGTGAAGGGCGATTCCGTTCCTTTCGAGCGGGAACTCTTCATATTTGTAAGTGAATTCCTCACCGTAGGCGGTCAGGCGGCCGGCCGCCGCCAGGGCAAAGGCGATGACCGGCAGGAGAAGGACTTTCATCTGTTTTTTCATATCACTTGGCTCCCTCGCGCAGCGCTTTCACAGCGCCCCAGGAACGGGACCGATCCGGAAGCTGCTGTCCCCGCGGTGCTTTATACGTTTCCCGCCTCAGTCTTCCCATTTCCAGTTGGACACTTCCGGCAGATCCTGTCCGTACTCGTGGATATACTGTTTGTGCTCCACCAGCTTATCGCTCATCTTCTGATAAAGATACGCGCCGCGGTTGCCTAGCTGCGGCAGATACTTGATCGTCTCCTGCACCAGATGGAAGCGGTCGATATCGTTCTGTACGCGCACGTCAAAGGGCGTGGTGATGGTGCCCTCTTCCTTGTAGCCGCGCACGTGCATCAGACGGTTGTTGTGGCGGCGGTACGTAAGCTCGTGCACAAGCGAGGCATAGCCGTGGAAGTTGAAGATAACCGGCTTGTCCTGGGTGAAGAGAATGTCGTATTCCGCATCCGTCAGACCGTGGGGATGCTCATTGGCGGGCTGCAGCTTGAACAGGTCCACCACGTTGATAAAGCGGATCTTCACCTCCGGCAGTTCCTTGTTGAGAATCGAGACCGCGGCCAGCGCTTCCAGCGTCGGGGTCTCGCCGGCACAGGCAAAGACGATGTCCGGTTCCTGCCCCTGGTCGTTGCTGGCCCAGTCCCAGATGCCGATGCCCTGGGTGCAGTGCTTGATCGCCTCCGGCATGCTCAGCCACTGGGGGCGGGGATGCTTGCTCGCGACGATGACGTTGACATAGTTGCGGCTGCGGATGCAGTGGTCAAAGCAGCTCAGCAGGCAGTTGGCATCCGGCGGCAGATACAGGCGGACGACGTCGGCCTTCTTGTTGGCGATGTGATCCATGAAACCGGGATCCTGGTGGGTGAAGCCGTTGTGATCCTGCTGCCAGACCGTGGAGCACATGATCAGGTTCAGCGAGGCGATCTCCTCACGCCATGGCAGCTGGCTGCAGACCTTGAGCCACTTGGCATGCTGGGCGGCCATGGAGTCGATGATGCGGGCAAAGGCCTCGTAGGTGGCAAAGAAGCCGTGGCGGCCGGTGAGCAGATAGCCCTCGAGCCAGCCCTCGCACATATGCTCCGAGAGCATCGAGTCCATGATGCGGCCGTCGGCGGCCAGATGATCGTCGGTGTCATAGCGCTCGGCGTTCCAGGTGCGGTTTTCCACCTCGAAGACCGCGTTGAGACGGTTGGAGTTGGTCTCGTCAGGCCCGAACACGCGGAAGTTCCGGCTCTCGGCATTGAGGGCAAGGATATCCCGCACGAACTTGCCCAGCTCGCTCATGTCCTGGCCCTTTCGCTCGCCGTGCTCCGAGACCTCAAAGGCATAATCGCGGAAGTCCGGCATGCGCAGATCGCGCAGCAGCAGACCGCCGTTGCCGTGCGGGTTGGCACCGATGCGGGCATTCCCCTCCGGCGCGAGGGAGGCGATCTCGGGCAGCAGGTGCCCGGCCTCGTCAAACAGCTCTTCCGGGTGATAGCTGCGCAGCCACGCCTCCAGCAGGGCAAGATGCTCCTCGCCCTTTTCCATCGAGATCGGCACCTGGTGGGCCAGGAAGTTGTTCTCGATCCGCTTGCCGTCGACCGTCTTGGGACCCGTCCAGCCCTTCGGGGTACGCAGCACGATCATCGGCCAGCGCGGACGGCGGCTGTCGCCGGTCTCGCGGGCGTGCTTCTGGATGGCCTGGATGCTCTCAATGACCTTGTCCATGGTCTCAGCCATCAGCCGGTGCATGGGCATGGGCTCGTCGCCCTCCACGAAATAGGGCTCCCAGCCGCAGCCGTGGAAGAAATCCGTGATCTCCTCCCGGGACATGCGCGCAAAGAGGGTGGGGTTTGCGATCTTGTAGCCGTTCAGGTGCAGGATGGGCAGGACCGCGCCGTCCGTGGCCGGGTTGAGGAACTTGTTGCACTGCCAGGAGGTGGCCAGCGGCCCGGTTTCGGCTTCGCCGTCGCCGACGGTGACCGCGGCGATCAGATCGGGGTTGTCAAACACGGCGCCGAAGGCATGGGCAATGCCGTAGCCAAGTTCGCCGCCTTCGTTGATCGAGCCGGGCGTCTCCGGCGCGCAGTGGCTGGGCACGCCGCCGGGGAACGAGAACTGCTTGAACAGCTTCTGCATACCCGCTTCGTCCTGCGAGATGTTGGGATAGACCTCGCTGTAGGTGCCGTCCATATAATCGTTGGCGATATAGAAGTTGCCGCCGTGACCGGGACCGGAGAGCAGGATCAGATCCAGATCGTAGCGCTTGATGACGCGGTTGAGATGGACGAAAACGAAGTTCTGCCCGGGAACCGTGCCCCAGTGACCGACGATCTTTTTCTTGATCATGCCCAGGGTCAGAGGCTTTTTGAGCAGCGGGTTCTCCAGCAGGTAGAGCTGTCCTGCCGAGAGATAGTTTGCCGCACGGAACCAGGCATCCATTCTGCCGAGCAGCTCCTCGGTGATGGGGCCCTTTTCCGCAGCGGCGGGCGTCGTTTTTTGTTTCATAGACGGTACTCCTTTTCCGTATGATTTGTCTGACTTGCGAGTATTATAGCGGGACCGCAGCGATCCGTCAAGGCAGGGTGCACAGCAAAGCCCGCAGCCCTCTGCTTCTCAAAGGACGGGAAGAAGCTATGGCGCTTTCCCCGCAGTTGTGGTATGATAGTTTCCGGAGATTTCCGATCCGCGGGGGATTGGGAAAGACCGGACAGGCTGACGAAACCGGAGAAAGCGGATGCCGAGACCCGGACCGGGGGAGTGGTGAGATGACTTACGTGATGTCGGATATCCATGGCAGGATCAGGCCCTATCACAGAATGCTGAAACAGATCGGCTTCTGTGAGGACGACACCCTGTATATCCTGGGCGATGTCATCGACCGGAACCCGAGCGGGATCTCTATCCTGAAAGAGATCATGGACACGCCCAACATCCGCATGCTCCTCGGAAACCACGAGTATATGATGCGGGATTTTCTGGATACGGATCAGGCGGACGACCTGGACGCATGGGCTCAGAAAATGGACCGCTGGTGCAACCGCAACGGCGGATGGGTGACATACCACGCCTTCCTCCGAGAGTCGCAGAGGGCACAGGACCGCATTATGGCCTTCCTGCGGCAGCTGCCTGTGAATCTCGAGATCAGCGTCGGCGGCCGGAGGGTCCTGCTGGTGCATGCCTCGCCGGCATTCCTGTACAGCGAGAGCCGGCCCGGCATGAAAGACGAGACGGAGTTTGCCGTGTGGAACAGACTTGCACCCGGCAGCGGCCTGGACTTCCCGCAGGACCTGATGATCTGCGGCCATACGCCGACGATCCTCCTCTCCGGGATCTTCCCGATGGAGATCCTGCAGGACGGCAAGATCATCTGGATCGACTGCGGCTGCGCCTACGGAACCGGTCAGGGAGGCCGCCTGTCGTGCCTGCGGCTGGAGACGGAAGAGAGGTTTTACGAGAGCGCCGGCTGAACTTCCTGTATGCGGTTCTGCCGCAGAGACATATCCGCCGCGGTGACCGCGGCAATGATAACTGACAGTTGAAAAACAGTCGAATAGGAGGACGATAACGACATGCAAGCCTATATCAGAAAAGAGTGCCGGAAAAGGAGACAGACAGATGGATCGGTACAGTAGGGAACTGCTGCGTTTCATTCAGGAGCATCCCAGCGTTTACCATGTTGTTGACGGGCAGCGCAGCCGGCTTCTTGAAGCCGGCTACGTTCCGCTACCCGAGAGCAGCCTGTGGCATCTGCAGAGAGGCGGCCGCTATTTCGTCACGCGCAACGATTCCGCGATCATTGCGTTCCGGATTCCCCGGAATGATTTTCGCGGTTTTATGATCATGGCGTCTCACAGCGACTCGCCGGTGCTGAAAATCAAAGAGAATCCGGAGATCCGGACAGAAGGAAAGTACACCAGGCTGAACGTCGAGCTGTACGGCGGCGCTCTCCTGGCACCCTGGTTTGACAGACCGCTTTCCGTGGCCGGGCGTGTTATGCTTCGATCGGGCAGCCGCATCTCGACAAAGCTTGTCAATGTTGCTAGAGACCTGCTGATGATCCCGAGCCTTGCCATCCATATGGACCGAAGCGTCAACGAAGGCCGGGCGATCAAGGTCCAGAAGGAGCTGCTGCCGCTGTATGGCCTCGACGGGGACATCAGCCTGAAGGAGCTGGTCTCGGCCGAGGCGGATGTTCCGCCGGAGGCCGTCGTCGGATACGATCTCTTCGTTTACAACCGCCAGGCCCCGAGCGTCTGGGGCGCCTCCGGCGAATTCATGTCCAGCCCGAAACTGGATGATCTGCAATGTGCTTTCTCATCCCTGTGCGGCTTCCTGGAGAGCAGAGAGTCTGACAGCATCCCCGTTCATGCGGTGTTTGACAACGAAGAAACCGGCTCCATGACAAAGCAGGGCGCCGCATCGCCGTTTCTCAGGGACACGCTGGAAAGAATCGCAGACAGTCTGGGGCTTTCGCATCAGGAGTATCTGAGCAGGCTGCCGCAGAGCTTTATGCTTTCGGCCGACAACGCCCATGCGTTTCACCCGAATTATCCGGAAAAATGCGACCCGGTCAACCAGCCGGTCATGGGCGGCGGCGTGGTGCTGAAGCACAGCGGCAATCAGAAATACGCGACCGACGCGGCCTCCGCCGCGATCGTGCGGCTTCTGGCTGAAAAGGCGGGGGCACGCCTCCAGACCTTTACCAACCATGCCGATATCCCGGGCGGTTCGACGCTGGGCAATATCTCTTCCCAGCAGCTTGCCCTCAGGACGGCCGATGTCGGCATTGCCCAGCTTGCGATGCACTCTCCTTACGAGACCTGCGGTTCATCCGACACGGAAGAACTTGTCAAACTGGCCGGAAGTCTGTTTTCAGCCTCTGTCTGCGAGCAGGCTGACGGCAGCGTCGAGCTCCTGTTCCTGTCAGCCTGAAGGGGGGCTTTCGTTTTCTTCCGCAGCTTCGAGCCGGGCGATGTCCGCCCCGGCAGCTTCGACGCCGCCTTCCTGTGCGCGGCGATACCATTCCAGTGCCTCATCCCCGACGCCGTATTGGTTTTCAAGGCACCAGCCGGTCATGTACATGCCGTCGGGGTATCCCGCTTCGGCGGCTCTGCGGTACCAGAGATAGGCCTGGCGCGGGTCCTCCGCGGTCCCCTTGCCGAACTGGTACAGCATGCCGAGGTAGTACATCCCCTCCGGGTTCCCGGCTTCCGCCAGCTTTTTAAGCCAGTGAAAGGCCTCTTCGAGATTGACGTCGGTGCCGATGCCCATCAGATAACAGTTTGCCGTGTGTGCATATCCCTGCTCATATCCGAGGTCTGCGGCCTTCCGGTACCAGCGAAAGGCCTCCGCAGGGTTTTTGTCCGTGCCGATCCCGCCCTCGTACGCAAGGCCGGTGAGGTACATGCCGCCGGGGTCGCCTGCCTCCGCCGCCCGCAGCTGCCATGCAAAGCCTTTGGCCAGGTCTTTTTCGGCTCCGACCCCCTCCATATAACAGTTGGCAAGCGAGGTCATGGATACCGTGTCGCCGGCCTCCGCGGCGACGGAAAACCAGCGGAACGCCTCTTCCGGGTTGGCTTCCGTGCCCCAGCCGTTTTTATAGCAGCTTGCCAGGTAGAAGGCCGCATCCCGGTTGCCGGCCTCGGCCGATGCCTTCAGACGGCTGATGTCCTCGGGGGTGAAATTGTTCTGCTGACCGGCGGCGACCAGGGCCGCAAGGTAATTGTCGTAGATCATCTCCTGATTCTGCTTGCGGATGACGGCATTGCGCCAGAGCAGGGAAGCGAGCACAGCGATGATGACCGCTGCGGCGGCCGATGAGAGCAGGACCGTCCTGCGCTTTCTCTGCTTTTCGCGGTCGACGAGACGGTTGAAACGGACGTCCAGGATGACCGCCATCAGCTTGAGGAAGGCTTTGTTCTTCCCGAGCTCGACGGCGCTGGCGCCCAGGGGGTGCTCGCCCTCGACGCTGCGCAGGGCAGGCGGGAAGCATTCCAGCTCGGGCTTGTCGCTCTCCGGCTCGCCGTCGACGATGAAGGGGATGATGAATTTCGACCGTCCTCTGGTCTGGAACGAGCGGATCTCGTCGTTCACCCAGGGCGAGGCCGCGCTGAAGGGCGAGCAGATCACGATCAGAAAGCGCGAGGCCTCGAGCTCACGCTGCAGGGCGTTCTGCAGCTCAACGCCGCTCAGGTCGGTCTGATCGCGAAAGACCTTCAGATGGCCGCGGGGAGCATTGCCCCCGCACAGGTCCTTCGGGATGCGGAAGGTCTCGAGACGGCGCTGAAGCCACCGTGCCCATTTCATGTCACGGTGACTGTAGCTGATGAATGCATCGTATACAAATTCGTCCATAACAGCCTCCTGCGCAGGAACCCTCCGCCCGGCCGGGAGAGGCTTCCTGACGGGTTCAGTATACCATCAGTCCCGCGGCTTCACAAGAAAAATGCGAGAAATTGTTTACGGAACAGAGCTTTACTTTCCTCCCCGTCCTGTGATATGATAAAACCGTCCGAAATGCAGAAAAGTGGACAGCGTCCATGGATATTTGACGAGACGAAGAAAGGAGCCTGCAATGAAAAAACTGCTGACTGCCCTGAGCATGGTTCTGGTGTTTGCCATGCTGCTGTCGGCCGCGGCCTCTGCGGCCGGGGCCAATTCCGATACCCTGGTCAACTGGGATATCAAAATCACCACGCCCGAGGACACGACGGCCGTCCTGAAAGGGAACAACTATTATATCTATCCGCAGACCGAGGGCTATATTCCCTATGTGATGGTGACGGTTTACAACCTCGTGCGGGATACCGACAAGGCCTTTTTTGACGAGTTCACCGACTACATGCGCGGCGAGTACGCCGACCTCAGGGTGACAGCCGGCCCCGAACAGAAAACGATCGGCAGCAAGGCCTGCAGCGAGTGCGACTACAGCTATACCATCAGCGGCGGCAATGTGGTCACGGACCGGCGCATCATCACCGTCCACGGCGGCAGGACCTATATGTTCGCCTCCAAAGAGGTGGCGGCAAGGGATCTGACGGTCGGCGATCTGCTCGAGCAGGTTGTCAGGGACGCGGTGTTCCTCTCCGATAAGGAGGAGGATCTTCTCCCCATCGAGAACGGCACGGATGACAAAACGGACAGTACCGGCAACCCCTCCACCACCACGGAAGCAGGGGACAGTGCCGCCGCCCTGATGTATCTCTACTGCCAGGACAACGGCATGCCGAAATACTGGCTGGACCTGACCGGCGTCATGAGCCACAACCCCGTGCTTCACTGCTACTTCCGCTCCGGCGATCCGACCTTCTATGAAAGCTGGTTCATTCTTGACCTCGAAACCGCCGACAGGACGGGGGATACCATCAGCTTCCGCAATGTCTATGACTCCCACGGCTTCGACCACTCCAACTGGTTCCGGATGCTGACCATCCGGCAGGAGGGGGACAGCCTTGTGATGTCCGTGAGCCGCGATGAGAGAACGCTGGCCGGCGGCGGCGAGGACAACATCCTCACCGGTGAATATGTCATGAAGCCGATGGGCACCGGCGTCGTCTATGAATACCGCGACAATGCCGCCCAGGTGACCTATCGCCTGAATCTGGACACCCAGGACATCCTGCTTTATAAGATCACGTCCTCCGGCGAGCAGCAGGTCTACACGCTGGATCTGAACACGGCGGAACAGGAGGATGACTATCTCCTGAGCATCCACACGGTATATGACGAGGCAGGCTGCGATGTTTCCGACAGCTTCCGCTCTCTCATGCTCAGCGATGTCGAGGGCGCGATCCTCATGGTGGCCGAGAGCGATGCCCGCAGCGGCAATGTCATCATCCCCTCCAATGTCTATCTCTTTGAACCGAAGACCTTCTTTGTCCCGCTGAAGAGCGGCCCCTATACCGCCGACGAGCTCGGTGTGATGGCGCAGCAGTATTATATGAAGAATCACGGCTTCTTCCCGCCAAAGGCGGATGTGGAGCAGAACAAGGACGGAAGCTTCACCATCCATCTCTATGAGGTCGTCGACCTGGACGGCGTCAAGCATACGGCCACCTCGGCCTGGTATACGGTGAATGCCTACGGCGTCGGCGCGGACGACATCTACGAAACGCCGGTCATCCTGACCCGGTAAAGGACGGATGAAGACCGTCCGCGTGGCGGCCGCGGTGATCCGTGACGGCGACAGGGTGTTTGCCGCGCAGCGTGCCGGGGGCGGCTGGGAGTTCCCCGGCGGGAAGATCGAACCGGGCGAGAGCCCGAAGCAGGCGCTGATCCGCGAGATCCGGGAAGAGCTGGACCTCGGGATCGCCGTCGGCGGTTCCCTCGCTGTGCTGGAATACGACTACCCGGCCTTTCATCTCTCCATGCAGTGCTTCTGGTGCCGGATCACGGAAGGGACGCCCGTCCTGAAGGAACACGCGGACGCCCGATGGCTCGGCGCCGAAGACCTGGACAGCGTGGACTGGCTTCCGGCTGACCGGGCGCTGATCGGACAGGTCCGGGCGGCCCTGTCCGGCTTTGGATAAACAGGAGTAGGATATGAGAACAGGCAACGACTTTGACGAACTGCTGAGAAAAAGGATCAGCGAGGCCCTGGGCGAACCGATCGAGGAAGGCATCGACGCGGATGATCTGATGTTCGATCTCGGCATGCGTTATCTGCGGCAGATCACCACGGAAAAGAGAATGACGGAGAGCAGGAAGGAGCGCCAGCTCTCGCTCTGGGTGAAGGATGCGGCGTCCAAACAGGCACTGATCGACTATGTGGACGCCGTGACGGATCAGGACAGCCCGGATTATATTCCCCCGGTGGACCGGATCGCGGTTTTCGATCTTGACGGCACCCTGTTCTGCGAGTCGGACCCGACATGGTTCGATTTCATGCTGTACAAGCATCGGATTCAGGAGGACCCCACCTACAAAGACAGGGCGAGTGCGCACGAAAGGGAAATCGCCGAGGGCGTCCAGTCCGTCATCGACACCGGCGTCGTGCCGGCCGGCTTTGAGGTCGAGATCGGCCACTGCATCGCCGCTGCCTTTGCCGGCATGAAGGTCTCGGACTTTACGCAGTATGTCCGGGCGTTTGCGGACAGACCGTCCCCCGGCTTCAACGGCATGAACGCCGGCGAGGCTTTCTACATGCCCATGGTCCAGGTCATCGACTACCTGAAGGACAACGGCTTCTCCGTCTACGTCTGCAGCGGCAGCGACCGTCTGGTGGTCCGCGCGATCGTCGAGGGCGGCCTGATTCTGGCCGCGAGATATGTCATCGGCACGGAAGAGATGATCTCGGCTGAAAACCAGGGCGACAAAGCCGGGACGGACTATGTTTTCAGCAACCGGGACGAGCTGGTCTTAAGCGGCAGGATCGCGGAAAAGAACCTGAAGATGACCAAGGTGTCCATGGTTGCCGAACAGATCGGCCAATGCCCCGTCCTGTCCTTCGGCAACAGCGCCGGGGATATCAGCATCACCAATTATGTCATGGGCAACAAAGCGTACAGAACCGCGGCGTTCTTTGTGTGCTGCGATGACGATGTCCGTGAAAACGGCAGTCAGCAGAAAGCGCAGCCGATCTACGATTTCTGCGCCGAAAACGGATGGACCCCCATCTCGATGAAGAACGACTGGCTGACCGTCTTCGGAGAGGGCGTTACCAAAAAAAGCTGACACAAAAACAGAAAACAGGATTGCTGCCCTGCCTGCGGGGCAGCAATCCTGCTTTTGACGGCCCGGAAGGCGAGCGGCCGCGCTCAGAGGCGCTGTTTGTCAACCGATTGTATTTATCGAGGTTGACAATTGGCGGCGGCCTGTGCTATGATGCGGCCATCACATTGTTTCTGGAGGTGGCCATGAACCGTTCTCTGACAACGCGGGACATCGCCCTGATCGCCATGGGAGTGGCGCTGCTTGCCGTATGCGCCTGGATCTCCATCCCCATGACCATTCCCTTCACCATGCAGACCTTTGCCGTATGCCTTGTCGCGGCGCTGTTCGGCTGCCGGCGCGGCATGTGGACGGTGCTGTGCTATATCCTGCTGGGCGCGGTGGGCGTACCGATGTTCTCCGGCTTCATGGGCGGCATCGCCAGTCTGCTGGGGGTCACGGGCGGATATATTATCGGCTTTCTGTTTACGGCGTTTGTGGTCGGCTTTGCGGCCGAGAAGTATGGGCGCAGCCTGCCGGTCCTGATCGTTTCCATGGCCCTCGGGGTGCTGGTGTGCTATGCCTTCGGGACCCTCTGGTTCCTTTTCGTCTACGCCCGGAAGACCGGCCCCATCGGGCTCGGCACGGCGCTGAGCTGGTGCGTGGTTCCCTATCTGCTGCCGGACGCGGCAAAGATCGTGCTGGCAGCGGTGCTGACACGACGGCTGTATCCGCTTTTGCATCGCGAGGTGAAAACGGTATGACGCGGGAGGATCTTCTCGCCATTCTCTGGCAGAGTGCAGATGCGTATATCTCCGGCGAGGAGCTGGCAAAGCGCCTGGCCGTCAGCCGCACGGCGGTCTGGAAGGCTGTCGGCCAGCTGCGCCGGGACGGCTACCGGATCGAATCCGTACCCAACCGGGGCTACCGCCTGCTGTCTGACAGCGATGTGCTGAGCGAGGAGGGGATCCGGCGCCATCTGCAGCATCAGGAGCTGCAGCTTCAGGTTTACAGGACCATCACGTCCACCAACACGGTGCTCAAGACCCTTGCCGCGCAGAACGCGCCTGCGGGGCTTGCCCTCGTCGCGGGCGAGCAGACGGCAGGGCGCGGCCGTCTGGGGCGAAGCTTTTATTCACCCGCCGATTCCGGGCTGTATCTGAGCCTGCTGCTGCGCCCGCATATGAGCGCCGTGCAGGCCACGCATCTGACGGCCTGTGCCGCCGTGGCCGCAGCCGAGACAATTGAAGAGCTTTCCGGCCGCCCGGCACAGATCAAGTGGGTCAATGACATCCTGGTGAACGGGCGCAAGGTCTGCGGCATCCTGACCGAGGCGAGCATCGACTGTGAATCCGGGATGATGCAGTATGTCATCATCGGCCTCGGGGTCAACACCCACGTCCCGAAGGGCGACTTTCCGGAAGAACTCAAAAGCATTGCCGGCGCCGCCTTCGACACTGAGCGGATTCCGGAGCTGCGCTGCCGCCTGGCGGCGGGCATCCTGGACAGGCTTGCGGAATATGCGGAAAAGCCGGAAGCGCCGGCTGTATTTGAGGCATACAGACGGCGCTCCTTCGTGCCGGGCAGGGCGATCCTGATTCTCGCCCCCGGCAAAGACCCGCTTCCCGCCGAGGCGCTCTCCCTGCTCGAGGACTATTCTCTGCTGGTCCGGCTCCCCGACGGCAGCACGACGAGGCTGAACTCCGGCGAGGTGAGCGTTCGCCCGGAAAGATAGAACAGGAAAGCAGCCGGCAAAGATTTCCCACCGGGGACTTTTATGGGTCTCCGGTGGATTTCTTTTGCTTTCCGCAGGGATCGGCCGCGCAGGCTTACCGGTCCGGTTCCTCGACGGCCACGATGCGTCCCTGGCCGTAGGGAGATTCGTACCCGTCGCCGACGACGCCCTTGAGCTCATCCCGGATGTAGGCGGCCACGGTATCAACGTCCGTGCCCCCGGACTGCACGAGTACCTTGCCGCCCTCGAACATGGTGAAGCCGTTTCCGTGATCCAGCAGCAGGTAGCCCACGGCGGCGATGGTGTAGGTCTTATCCAACGACAGGGGCTCGTCGCCGACCATGACGTTCCTGACCCGGTATTCGCCCCCCACGCCGGCAAACCGGCCGCTTTCGTCTGTCCGGCAGCTGCTTTCGATATCGGTACGGATCTCAAAGCTCAGGCCCGAGACCTGCAGGAACGCGGCAAACTCATGCGGTACGGCATTCGCGCCCCACTCCAGCGCGTCCAGCAGCTGCTGGCCGGTGATTTCCATGACGGCGATGTGGTTGTTGAAAGGATAGATCGAAAGCAGGTCGTTCAGCGTGATGTCGCCCTGGGGGAGGCTGGCGCGAATGCCCGAGCCGCAGGCAATGGCCACGTCCGTGCCGGCCTGAACGCGGAAGGCATCCGTGACCAGGTCGCCCAGGTTGGTTTCCGCTGTCCGGACGATGCGCACGGGCTTTCCGGATGCGTCCACAGCCGTGGGATCGAAGATGGTCTGCGTCACCGTACAGACGCCCACCTTTGTTTTCAGCCATTCGCCCAGCGAGGTCAGTGTGCCGTCCACGACCTCGGACATTTCGTTCTGAATGCCCAGCAGCTCCGGCGCGGGCACCGGGTTGCCCCAGGTGTAGAGGCCGGTGTCGATGCTCCCGTCCGCCGCCGAGATCCGCATCCAGCCGATGCCGTCCAGCTTGGTACCGCAGGCCTGGCGGACGACCGTTTTGCCGTCCCGGTTTTTCATAACCACCTTGTCCGCGTCGTGACTGTGGCCGTCCAGCATGGCGTCGATGCCGGCGGTGTGTTCGAGCACCTCCGCATAGGTGAAGGGGATGACATAATCCTTGTTGCCCAGATGCCCCAGCAGAATGACGTAATCCGCGCCCTCGGCACGGGCGGCATCCACCGCCCTCTGAACGGCGGCATACAGGTCGGCGCCGTCGTTGTCCTGCATGAATCCATAGATCAGACTGCCGTTTTCATCCAGGAAGGTACTCGGCGTGGCGGTGAACAGCACCTTTGGCGTGGTGACGCCCACAAAGGCCAGCTTTACGCCGTCAAATTCCCTGATGATATAGGGCGGAAACAGCAGCTTTCCCTCCCGGTTGAAGTTGCAGCAGACGTAGGGGAAGTCTGCCGTCTCCGTCAGGTCCAGGAAGCGCTGGACGCCGTAGTCGAACTCGTGATTGCCGGGGACGGCGATATCATAGCCCAGCCTGTTCATCATATGGATGATCGCCTCGCCCTGGGTCAGAAGGCCCACGGATTCGCCCTGTATGGCGTCGCCGTTGTCAACCAGCAGCACGTGGCAGCCCTCGCTCTCAAACTGGTTTTTGACAGCCATCAGCCCCACGTACCCAAAGCCCTGGTCCACACCGCAGTGGACGTCGCTGGTGAACAGCACCACGACATCCTTCTCCAGCTGCGCTTTGCCCTCGCCTTCCGCGAAGGCCGATCCCATCGTCAGAAATGCCAGCGCGATCAGCATACAGCTGATCAGGCACAGCAGACGCTTTCCTGTTCTTCTCACGGCATCTTACCTCCTGTTTCTTTTTGCTGCCTTGTGTCCGATTCCCGCCGCAGAAAACCCGATCCGCAGGGATGATTATACCATGTACTGCCGCCGAAAACAAGAAAGCCTGCTGCCCGGTCGACACCGGGTCTGCCGGGTTTTATAGGAAGAGCGTGTTGAAATTGACATACAATCCACACCGTGATAGACTCTCTTCATAACCGCACATGGAGGCCGTTATGGAATATGCATTCGTCTTTCTCATCATATTCGGGGCTGCCCTTCTGCTGACCGCCGCCTGCCTTGCTTTTTCAAAAGATCCGAGGAAATCGCCTCTGATGGCAAGAACCTCTCAGAAGATGGGATTGAAAGAAGCGAAGAAAGCTGCGCGGGAGATTGCCGGGTGTGTTGCAGCCGTAGGACTGGCGCTGATACTCTACTGCATGATTGCGCTTTTGAAAGGATAAAAGAATAAACTGATGAAGCCCTGAATAAAGACAGCGGCAGAAGCAGCATGGATGCCCATCTCCCTGCTGCCCCTGCCGCTGCGCTTCCTTTTTGAGACGTCCTGTGGTACAATCATCTCGAATAATCAGATATTGACGCGGAGGATACGTCTGTGAAGAAAGCAGTTGCTCTCATGATCGTGGCTGTCATGATGTTCGCTTCGTTCGGAACCGCTCACACTGAGGCTGTTCCGCTTCCCGGAACGCCGTCACCGCCATCAGCGAGCCCTACAGCCGCAACCAGAGCGCGGAGGAGGCCGGCGTCTTCGACACGGTGCAGTATCCCTACTACCGCTTCAAGGAGCTGAACACGCTCTGCGTGGAGCCGAAGGATTATCAGATCTACGGTCTGCCCGTCAGGGCCTACTGGCATGCAGCGGAGCAGACCATGGCAAAGCAGATGCCCGAGATTCTGCAGGCTGCCGCCCGGATGGAGGATACCGCCGCGGCGAAGCAGGTCATCACGGACTATTGCACCGCCATGCAGGAGCAGGCCTTCGCCGACGCGGGGCAGCTGCTCAACGACGTGCGCTGGTATCACAGCCAGAACAGCAACACCCTGAAAAACGGCCGCAATCCCGAGACCCACGAGGTGCTCGACGAGCTGAAGGCCATCGAGCCGCTGACCGTGACTGCGGATGCTGCCGCCTATCAGGTTGCGCCGCCGGCAGCAGCATGAGAAAGGATTCGCGAGGGCATATACCCTGCTGAGAGAGAACGGCGTGAACGGTATCCTCAGAAAAATCGAGGGGCCGTAAGGGCCCCTCGACAAACTGGCATTCAGCAGTCAAACGTATACACATCTGCGACGCACGGCTGACTGTATCCCCAATCCTCCGGTTTTGTAAGCAGATACTCAAATCCGTTTTTCAGCAGGCATCACGCGGGAGCTGTGCTCTTACGGATGATCCTCGCCTTTTTTGATCCTGTGCGTCTTGCCGTCGCTTCCGAGATAGGTATCCTCGCCGGAATACGGTTTCAGTTTTCCGGATGAGA
>ONGJ01000044.1 GCA_900317375.1 uncultured Eubacteriales bacterium | reverse complement strand
AAAACTCCGAGCAAAGTCTTTGCTGATTACTTTACTCACGCAGCATGATGTCGGACGGAGCCAGCACTTCTCCATCTGGTCTTCCTCTGATGGAATAGTACGTTTTGGATGGCTTATTTTGCAGATAACATGTTCACAATGTTTTTTTCGTAAGTGGTCTTGACAAGGGGCCCATTATAGCTTTTCCGGTATACTGGAAACCACGGTCACTATGGAAGAGAGGATGAGCATCCGGATTTGCCAAGACTGCCTTCTCAAAGGTGTCAAACACCAGTTTATTGTCATTGTGAGAGCTTACAATATAAGCAACAATAGATCGATCATAGAGATCCAGGATTGCACTCAGATAGAGCTTGTGGATCATCGGCCCCTCATACCATTTGAATTCCGTAACATCCGTTGCCCATTTCTGGTTTGGTATTTCCGCGTTGAAGTCGCGGTTCAAGATGTTTTCGGCCGTGGTTTCTGTCGTGGTTGTCATATACTTTTTCTTCTTTCGGCGAATAATCGAGTGGATATTAAGTTTCTTCATGATACGATGGATACGGTTTCGGCTGTAATGTGTACCGTTGAGACGGTTGATCCAGTCCGTCATTCGGCGGTAGCCGAGAATGTGCTGGAATCTGTCATCGTATTCGAGAATAAGCTGAGCAATGATTTCATTCTCTTTTTCTGCTTCCGGAACGGTTCGCTTTAACCACTTATAATATGCTGCTCTTTTGACCCTGAGATGTTCGCACATCCAATTGATGCTCCATTGCTTTTCACGGTAGAAGTACTGAATCGTCAAATACTTTGATGCAAATCTGAGTCTGCCAAGCCTCACATCCCTTCGAATTCCTTCACTTTTTTTAGCAGTTCTACCAACATTCCCTGTTCTTCCAACTGCCGTTTCAGCCGCAGATTTTCCCGACGTAGGCGCTCAAGCTCGTCTACCTCATCGTCGGCCTTATGGTGTCCCCGACGATCTGCAAGACCGGCTTCGCCATCTGTAACATACTTCTTTACCCAGGAATATACCTGACTGTAAGAGACATCATAGAGTGCAGCCGTACTCTTGTAGTCCCTTTTGTGTGAGAGACAGTATTCGACGATCTCTTTCCGCTCTTCAAGTCTTGTTTTCCTTCTCGACTCCGCCATATAGACCTCCCGTTTCGGGTCGTAATCCTTGAGTTCCATATTGGCATTATAACGCTTTATCCAGTTCAAGAGAACAGACCTGTTGGAAATATTATATTTCGATACGATATCATCGACACTCCCTTTACCCTGTATAACTGCCTCAACGCACTCAGTCTTGAATTCTTTGCTATATTTCCTATTTCCTTTCGTTTCTACAAATGCGGTGTTGCCGTGCGCCCTGTACTTGTAAACCCAGTTCTTAAAAGTCGTTTCGCCAATACCGTAAGCTTCCGCAATGGTTTTATATGATCCTTTGCCCACTAGATAATCCTCGACTCTTGCTATCATCCACTCTGCTGTGTGTTTCCTTTTAGACATGAAAATCCTCCTGAAGTAGATTTGGTTATTTACCTTGTCTACTTCAGGAGGATCATATCAGTTTCGCTTGAAGACGTTCTTCTTTTTTCAGGGACTTTTTCACAGCCCCTCCGTTTTGCGTGCCTTTCGGCAGCTTCGTCATGCAGTTTTATATGCCGTGGTTCAGGATCAGCGAGAGGATCACGACCGCGATCACGATGAGGCCTGCAGCCACCAGGGCCGCCCTCTTCATGGCAGTCCGGCGGTGCTTTTTCAGCTCCTCCTGCTCGCGCTTCAGTTCTTCCCTTCTGCGGGCCGCCTCCGCTTTTGCCGCCTCGGCATTCTTTTTCATTTTCTGCGCCTGAGCGGAATAAAACCGCTTTGCGTCACCGATGGTATCGCTGTGCACCTCTTCGGCAAAGTTCTTCACCGGGTCCACAAGATCATGCAACAGGCTGTTGTTCTCTGTTCTCATGGCAGATTCTTATCGGCTGTCAGCCGTACACGAAGGGGGTGGCAAAGGCGTAATACCAGCCCGCCCCGGCGGGAACCGCAATCCTTACAATCGTCTCGATCTCACCGAAGCGGTTGATAAACATCGGCTGTTCCAGATCCAGCCAGCCGAGCGTCTCCGCCAGCAGACTGTCATGGCTCAGGTCTGTCTCTGCGCCTTCGGGAATCGGTACAAACGCATCATCAAACATGAACGTGACCTTTTCCCGCAGGTTCTCGAGATACGCTTCCTCACTGATGCCGCGCTGCGCCAGGATCATCTCGTTGGTGACCCTGGTGCCGGTTTCAAAGTCATACCCGTAGGCGGCAGCGTCGCTGCAGTCACCGTCCATCTCAGACAGGATCACGAGGAAGAGCTGACTGCCGCTCCAGCAGGAGTGCCATTCCGTCTTCAGGGACCACAGAGAGGTCCCCTGTTCCATGTTCGCAAACTGCGCCTCCACACGTTCTCCGAATCGCTCAGCGATCTCGGCGTTGATGGCTTTGGCATCGGCGGTGGATGCGTGAATCAAAGGGACGTGATAGGAATACCTGCTCGCGTTCCCTGCGCCGTCCTCATAATAGCCGTCCACGCTGTAGAGCTCGCAGACGGGGATCCGATAGGTCTGGTCGGCGAAAGCAGCGCAGGAACAGCTGAGCAGCAGACAGAGCATCAGAAAAGCAGAAAACATTTTCTTCATGTCCGTACCTCCGGTAACAGAATGATGCAGGCCCTTCCCGCTTGTTAATGATGTGCGTGGATCTGTTCCTTATGCATATACATTTTGTGATCGGCCTCATCCAGAAGCCTTTTAAACGAGGTTTTGCCGATATCATCGGTATAGGCATAGCCATAGGAGATGCTGATGTTCTTCTCCTCCTCGGCCTTCTCGAAACGGCGCAGCATGCTTTCGATCATTTCCGGTGTACAGTTGATGATGATGGCGGCGAATTCATCCCCGCCGAAGCGGAAGCAGTTTTCTCCAAAGCTCGAGGCAATGCAGTCCGCCGCCGTGCACAGCAGCTGATCCCCGGCCAGATGGCCGCGCGTATCATTGGTCTGCTTCAGGTAGTTGACGTCGAACAGCAGCACGGCAGCGGAATAACCGCTCTCCTTCGCTTCCAGAACAAACTGTTCAAAACGGTAGCGGTTCGGCAGGTTGGTCAGGGCATCCGTCTCGGCAGCCGAGCGAAGAATGTTGTCCAGTTCATCCCGGCGCTTTCGCACCCCGTTGTAGGCAGCCGCCACCGTGCGCACCTCGCGTGCCCCGTGATTCTCATCCAGGTCCTGACCCGCAGGGATCCTTTTTGCAAACACCTCGAGAGGGCGGATCACCTGGGTAAAGAGCAGAATGAAAGTCGTCGTAACGATGGCGATGATGCTCAGCGTGGCAGCCCACAGAACCACACGCAGAATCGCAATCTGCTGTCCCGTTTGTGCTGCCTTGCGCGCCGATTCCTGCTGCAGCGTCTCTACGCATGCGTTGACGTTCTGCGAAACCGACTGCTTGTTCAGCCCATAGGCAGACCCGAGTATCAGCCCCCTGGCAGCGTTCTCACGTGCTGCCTCCGGCATGGCCAGCTCTTCCTCGGTCAGCTCATAACCGGGAATCGCCGCGAGGGCGGGAATCGGCGGGACCGTATAGATTGTCCGGATCAGGGCGATGGCATGAAGCTGGGCATCCAGCATATTGTCGGCGCTCTCTGCGGCAATTTCGAGCTGCTCCAGCGCCTTCTCCGGCACGTCATAGGTCTTGAAGCGCGCCACGACCTGCGGTCCCCGGCGGTCCTGGGTCAGTTCCGCTGCATAGGCCGCAAGCGGATTGATATTCACCTCGCCGCCTTCCGTCTTCGGCATCAGAATAAAGTTTGACGACGTCTCGGAAAGCAGACTGGACCCCGCGAGCAGCGAGGTGGCATCCTGATTGTATTTCCCTGCATTCTGCATGATGGTGCTGAGTTCGGTACTGACCGAATTGATCATCAGAATCATGATGATGACAAGAAGGTGCAGCACCCCGGTCAGCACAACGATCGGCATGACGACTTTCCCAGCCGGTATGCCCGTAACCGTGTTCGTTTTCTCTTCCATATTTCAACCTGTCCTGAACGGCAGTGTCCTATGCCGTTGTAATTGCAAACATTCAGCAATCTTGGATTATACTCCGAATATCGTCCGAGGTCAACTACAATCAATAATTTTACATATTTTCCCGCCCGAAAAGCCGTTTATTGACGCTTTTTGTCCGGGAGACCGGCATACAGATCATCTTTCCGCAGCGGATTGTAATTTTGCAGAACCTGTGATATGCTCTGACCGGTTTTCCTATTCACAGTATAAAGAACAGAAGACGGACGGTAACTCGATGAAAATACTCCCCATCGCCAGCGGCTCAACCGGCAACAGCATGCTTCTGGACCTGGACGGCCGCAGGCTTTTGATTGACCTGGGCGTCAGCGCATCCATACTGAAGCAGGCCCTGACAGAGAACGGCTATGGCTTTGACGCCATCGATGCCGTACTGATCACGCATACGCATTCGGACCATGTGAAGGGCCTGGCAGTCTGCATGAAGCGGATTGCCGCCCCGATCTTTATGAGCGGCAGCTCCAGAGACAGACTGATGATGGAACGGGCAAAGCCCCTCCTCTATTCTGCCCGGACGGAAATCCTGCCGGGGCTCTGGGTCACGGCGATCCCGACTTCGCACGACTGTCCGGGCAGCGTCGGCTTCAAAATAGAGACGGAGGATGTCTGTGTCGGCTATCTCACGGACCTCGGCTGTATTCCCGAGAGCACGATGGACCTGCTTTACGGTGCCGGATGCATCGTCATCGAGTCGAACCATGACGAAGAAATGCTGCGTTACGGCAGTTACCCGGCATATCTGAAACGGCGGATTCTTTCCGATCAGGGCCATCTTTCCAATGTCAGCTGCGCCGAGGCCATCGCCCGATTTGCGGAAAAAGGCACCCGTCGCTTCTTCCTTGCCCATCTCAGCCAGGAGAATAACCGCCCCGAGCTGGCGCTGGACAGCGCCGTCAAAGCAACAGCAGGGATGAACGTGAGCATTTCCGTTCTTCCCGTATACGGAGGCAGGATCATGGAAATCGACTGATCCTGCCCTTTCTCTTCCGCTTATCTGTCCTGGTAGACGGCAATCGCCTGATGAATCCGGGGCGCTGGCCGGATGAGCTCATAAATGGCCTCGCCGCGGTTGATGGTATCGATCAGGGCGGCAATATAGCGGTCCATATGAACGGAAAAATAGTATTCACGGCTTAACAGCTCGGGCGTCTGATAGATGAGGTTCGTAGTGAAGACACGGTCAAACAGTCCTTCGTCAAACGCCCGGTCGAATGCATCCAGTCCGCTTGTAAACAGGCCGAAAGTGGAGAAGATGAACACACGTCTGGCCCCCATCTCCTTCAGCTGGCGCGAGGTATCCAGCATACTGCCGCCGGAAGAAATCATGTCGTCCACGATGATCACGTCCTTGCCTTTCACCGTCCCGCCGCAGAAGTCATGGGCGATGACAGGGTTGCTTCCGTTCACAATCCGGCCGTAATCCCGCCGCTTGTAGAACATCCCGATGTTTACGCCAAAGAGCGTTGCCAGAAACACGACCCGTTCCGTTGCCCCCTCATCCGGGGCAATAAACATCATATGCTCACTGTCTATGATCAGGTCCTCATACTCGGTCAGCATCGCCTGCGTAAACTGCAGGGCCGGTGAAACGTTCTCCATGCTCATCAGCGGCACCACATTCTGCATACGGGGGTCATGTGCGTCGAAGGTGAGAATGCTGTGCACACCCATGTTTTCCAGCTCCCGCAGCATCACCGCGCAGTCCAGCGATTCGCGTGCCGTTTTCCGGTGCTGCCTGCCTTCGTACAGGAAGGGCATGATGACCGTGATCCGCTGCGCCTTGCCGTTGCAGGCCGCGATCACGCGTTTCAGATCCTGATAATGGTCATCCGGCGACATGTGGTTTTCGATACCGTGCATCTGATATTTCAGCGACCAGTTGCATACGTCCACCAGGATGAAAACATCCCGGTCCCGTACGGATTCCTTGAGGACGCACTTTGCCTCCCCGCTCGAAAAGCGAGGGCACTCCGCCTGAATCAGGCGTACTTCTCCGCCGCGCCACTCAGAAAGGATCTGATTGACACGGTTGCCTGCCCTCTGTGCCGACTCCAGGGCAATCAACGTTATTTCTCCGGACATACAATGGGCTCCTCTCTCTTCCTGATTTGAATCCATCCGATGCTGGTCATTTCATCCCGCATGTTCTGTGCTCTTCAAGCAGAAACACGGCAGTCTGTCCTGCCCGGTCCTGTCGTGCAGTATATCAGAAAACAGGCCCGGCATCAACAGAATATAAAGAAAACCGGCACTGTGGCCGGTTTTCTCTATTCGTTTGTATTCAGTCTCTTCTCTTTTCCGGTTTCACCCAGCAGTGCCATTTGGGTGCTTTCGGCATCGGCTCGCCGTTCAGCCAGGCATTAATCACGCGGCGATGTGTGAACAAGCAGCAGGCCAAAAGCAGAATGGGAATCAACAGTGCGATGATCTTCTTCATGGTGTTCTCCTCCACAGAATCAAAAAATGTAGGCCTCACCCTGTTTTCAAAACAGGCGGCTATGCTTCTGCTAAAGACGATACTCTGATTCCCGGTGTTTGTCAAGTATTTTGTACCGGGCCTTCCTCCGTTCTCAATCCGGCAGGCTGAGCAAAAAGGCCTGTTCCCGGTCAAAGATCAGACGGAAGCGGAAGGAATAGTATGGGGAGCTGCAGACAATGTTTCCGTCGGCATCCAGCTCATAGCCGTCTGTGTAGTTCAGCAGATAGGCGTAGACGATGCCGTCCTGCTCGTGGAGGATGATCCTGACCTCGCTGCTGCCGTCGCTCGCGGCGATCCAGTATTCCAGCTGGCCGTCTGCGTTCAGGTCCGCCGGGACGGCGGACAGGATGCTGAGATCGCCCTGCATCCAGTTTGCCGCGATGTCCTTCCGCAGCAGATCCTGAAATCCGATCCGCCCGGGGCTGTTCGTAAACCCGTCCGCCGTTACGGCATATACCTCACCGCTGCCGTTTATCAGGTTCTCAAAAAAGGCAGGGTCCCGGTTCGGATACTGTCCTTCCGTGACAGCAGGCTTTTCCCCCTCGAGGATGCGCCTGATCTCATCATAGTGCGTCAGGGGCAGGGTCAGGCCTCCGCGGCACATCGTCAGATAAACCGAGCCGGGGATCACATCGCCGGGGTAGATATAGTCCGCATCCGGATCCTCTTCCAGGCGGGCATTCAGGTCATCCTCGTACAGCGGTTCCTCCGTATATCCGTCTGCAATCGAAATCCGCACTGCAGAGGCGAAGCCCATATGCCCCCACATCAGGATGATGCCGTTTTCTCCGGGATCGCTGTAAAGGGAAGCGTGTCCGAGGCCGAGCTCCTCACCGACCTGAAAGGCCTTTCCGTCGCGGAAGGTATAGAGAGCACCGTGGTAGTCGGCTTCACAGGTACCGATTTTGGCGATCAGCTCGGGTATTCCGTCCTTGTCGACATCATAGACCAGATAGCTGACCTCAGGGACGACATCAAAATCGCCGCCTCCATCCGGGATCTGCGCATTCCATTCCGTCAGAAGCTGTTCATAGGCTGTCACCCATGCAGGGGTCTCATTTTCGGCGCTCGCCTGCACGGAAAGGATGCCGAAAGCCAGAATCAGGCAGGCGCAGAGCAGGCATATGCTTTTTCTCATGTTCCATTCTCCTTTTTATCTTTTTATCTGTCATCCCGTCTCAAGCTGCGGCGGGGACAGGCGCTTCCTCTTCCGCGGTTTCGGGCGGCAGCTGCAGAACGGCGTCCGGGTTCAGCTCGTTCGTCCGCCGGGAATAGAGCACGGTCGGGGTCAGATGAAAGTCCGCATCCAGCGCGGGCACATCGACCGGCAGCGACCCGGCGGGTTCTCCCACGCCGAAGGCCGCACAGATGGCTGCCGGCAGGTTCGGTACCCAGGCGCTGCCCGCCCCGGAGGCATTCGGCACTGTCTTCATCGGGCCGGAGCAGTAGCTCACCAGGAGGGCGTCCGCCTCGGGATAACAGGCGACGTCATAGGGAAGCTGCGCACTGATGACGACGGCCGTCTTTCCGTCACGGTGCAGCTGGCGGATCACGCGGTTGATCACCCCCACGGGGAAGCCGTTCTCGGTGGTCGGATCCAGGCAGTCAATGAGCCAGGAACGGCTGACGATCAGTACATGATCGGCCGTTTTCGCCGCCTCTTCACAGGCCTCAGCCGTGTCAGGCTCGATCACCATGCTTTCGATCTCGGCCCCCTCCGGCAGTGCGCCCATCTCCTCCAGGATCTGACGGGCCAGATCACCGGCTCCGACGCGGCTTGCCGCTGAGATGAGAATCACCGTCTTATCACCGTTATTCACCCGAAGCGGAAAGGCATCGTTTTCGTTTTTCAGCAGCGTCAGCGCTCTGCAGGCGATGTCCCAGGCGATCTGCCGGTGCTCTTTGCTACCGCATCCTTCCACGGCTGCATCGACTTTCTCATCGGTCAGAGCCGTGCTCTCCCGGTCCAGCAGGCCATATCTCTGCTTGAGCGTCAGGATCCGGCGCACCGAGTCGTTTACCCGGTTGATGTCAATCACGCCGTTCTCGGTGAGCTCCACCGCGCGCGTAAGCATCTCATCGCTCAAAGCCCACACGTCGAACTGGGCGTTGCTGGGCAGAAGAAGCATGTTCACGCCGGCATTGATGCACATCGCCAGCATGTCGTCCTGAGAGAAATGGTCCCAAATGGACTTCATATCCAGCGCGTCGCTGACAATCAGGCCCTCATAGCCCATCTCGCCGCGCAGGATGTCCGTGAGGATGGTCCTGCTCATTGTTGCGGGGATGGTAATTGCACTCCCGTCTGCTATCGAGGTGCAGGTCCCGGTCTCCACCTGAGGATATTGGATATGGGCGGTCATCACCATGTCCACGCCCGCATCAAAGGCAGTCCGGAAGGGGGCGAGTTCTATGTCAAGAAGTTCGTCATAACTGCGGTCTACCAGCGGCAGGCCCGTGTGGCTGTCGGTGTCGGTGTTGCCGTGCCCGGGAAAATGCTTGACGCAGGGGATGATGCCCGCATCGCGCAGCCCTTCGATACAGGCGATGCCGTACTGTCCGACGATCCGGGGGTCATCACTGAACGAGCGCACGCCGATGATGGGATTCGCCGCGTTGTCGTTCACATCCAAAACCGGAGCAAAATCCACATTGAGGCCGAGCAGCTGCAGCTCTTCCCCGTACACCCGTGCCATGTCCCGCGCACAGGCGGGATCACCGGTGGCAGCCAGTGTCATATTGCCGACGCCGGCGGTGCCGAAGCTGATGCGCGACACGTTGCCGCCCTCCTGATCCGCAGCGACAAAGGGGGCCGGGCCGCCGCTGCTGAGCGTCGCGTTATGAAAATCCGTCACCAGCCGCAGGGTCTGTTCGGCATCCGAGAAATTCTCCCCATACATCAGGATGCCGCCGAAGCGGTGGTCCGCAAGATACTGCCGCTGTCTGTCGCTGAGTGCGGTGACGCTCTCCCCTTTTTCGGCATTGGGGTCTTCCCTGTAAAAGCGCGGGCAGAAGAACATCATCTGCGCCAGCTTGTCCCGCAGGGACATGCGCTCCATGATACGGTCAACGGGGTCCTTCGTCGCTTCGCGATAAACGGCAAGGCCAAGGACCAGCGCAAGCAGCAGAATCGCCAGCGTGATCAGCAGCGCCTGTCTTTTCTTTGCTTCCTGTTTCATAAGCTCCTCCTCCTGACCGCAGCCGCCCGAAGCGGATGCAAGCGGCTTTTCATGGTATTCCAGATTTCTTCCGTTTCGGCGCGTTTTCTCCTGCTTATGCTGCTGATCCATTATACCAGATTACCGGTTAAAGGGAAATAGCAAAATGGAAGGGCATTCCCGTTTGACGCTTCTTCCCGGATATGGTAAGATGTGCTGAGGCCGAGTCCTGAGGGACTGCAGCATGCCTTTGGAGGTGTATTATGGGCGACAGAATCGAAATCACCGCCTTGGAAGACGCGGCAGATGAAATGCGGTCTGAGATCCGCCGGCTTCCGGAGGCTTCTCTGTGATCGGCGCGTTTCAGGAGGTCGATGTCCACGGCATGAACAGGACGCAGGCCTTTGCGGCAATCGACGCGAAGCTGCGCCGCGCCGGCGGCACGGTCTACACCCTCCGCGTCATCCACGGCTATCACGGCGGCACGGTTCTGAGAGATGCCATCCGGGCGCACTACAGGAGCAATCCGAAAGTGCTCCGTATCGAGCTTGGATTGAATCAAGGCGAGACCGATCTGATTTTGAGGGAGATATAAGAATGGAGGAACACAATCCCGGTCCCGGCAGAAAGGGGAAAATCCTCGTCTCCGCCTGTCTTGCGGGAGAGTATTGCCGCTGGGACGGCGGCACCAATCTGGTTCCGGAAATCAAATCGCTTGTTGATTCCGGAAACGCAGTTGTTGTATGCCCGGAGGAACTGGGAGGTCTGCCGACACCGCGGCTTCCCAGCGAGCGCATCGGCGGCCGCGTTGTCAGCAGCGACGGCAGAGACGTTACCGCGGAGTTCCGTTACGGCGCCGAGGAAGCTCTTTGGGTCTGCAAAGAAGAGGGCTGTCGGTTGGCCATTCTGAAAGCAAAGAGTCCTTCCTGCGGCAAAGGGATCATCCATAACTGTCTGTTCGACGGCGGCCTGGTTCAAGGCAACGGCGTGACGGCCCAGCTGCTGATGGAGAGCGGGATCGCTGTGATGACCGAGCAGGAGTGGCTGGATTCTCAGGCGGCGTCCTCCTCTGCCGCCCCGAACGATCCGCCCTGCAGCTGAATATCCCCTCGATCAAGGATTGTTGATCCAGGGGATATTATTTGGCTTCCTGTTTTATTACATAGGCTGGGTCCGGTGATCCGGTCCGCAGAATAAGGGGCTCTTATTCCCCTTCCGGTTTTTTCGCGACGAGAAGGTACCTGTGCACCCGGCCGGCAGCTTCTCCGCTCTTTTGTATGGTCTCCTGCATCTGCATGAGCCGGTTGAAACAGCGGTCAACGGAAAACCCCGGAAACTCCCACTCGATGATATGGGCAAACCACACGAAGGCACCGACATCGGAAAAACTGATCCGGCAAAAGGCCTCGTCCGCTTCCAGAATCTCAAAGCCGGCATTTTTAAAAG
This sequence comes from uncultured Eubacteriales bacterium, assembly GCA_900317375.1. Lineage (GTDB taxonomy): Bacteria > Bacillota > Clostridia > Oscillospirales > Oscillospiraceae > Limivicinus. The sequence goes on along the minus strand of ONGJ01000044.1, from coordinate 6,107 downwards.
CCGCTCTCTGCTCAGCAAGATTTGCATGCGGAAACGGGGGCTCGAGGTCCGGAAGGACCGCTTCTATCAGTTCCCTGTCATTCTCATCCCCCACCTGCTGGGTAATGAAGATGCCTCCCGGTCTGAGCAATCGCTTGATTTCCCGAGGGTCAAAGCTGCCGTGGCGGTTTATGATGAGATCAAACGCAGCATCTTCAAAAGGGATGTTCGAAGCGTCGCTGCACTCGCGCAGATCAATTCCGAGCGGCAGCATCTTTTCCCTGCACAGCTGAACGTTCGGCGGGTAGCCCTCTGTCGCGGCAGTGTTTTCATACGGGTGATGGAGCCCCATCAGGAACTCTCCGCCGCCCGTATCGTAATCAAGCAGTTTCATCTCATCTTTCAGATACGTATGAATAACAGCCGAATAGTCCCATGGCAGCGGCTCTTCTATGCAGCGTCCCTCGATATGCGAGAAATCCCAGCCTTTGATCTGAGCACGGCGTTCTTCGTTTTTCCAGGCGGTTCTGAGCTCTTCGGGCGTCAAATCTGTCATTTGCGATTCCTTTCATAACTCCGGGCAGCAAGCCGTACCCGCTTGACAAGAGGCGATTCTTCACAGCTGCTCTTTCCGGATAAATGAGGTAGTCCGCTCCATGATCTCCTGCAGATTTTTGATGTCCAGCAGCGGGTCATGCGTTTCAAGAGAGTGATTCGCATTCTTTATGACAAAGCACGGGATATCTCGCTCCGCACAGATTTGCGGAATCGGGCTGGCTTCGCCGCCGACCCATGGATCTCCCGAGCCGGTAAAAACGACAGCATCTCCAAGCGGATGTGCAAAGGTCTCTTCCAGAGGCGTATAGGCGATCAGGCGGATCTTGTTTTTTTCCGGGCACCCGGCGGCAATCTCCGCGGCAGCAACTGTACCTATGCTCTTTCCGATAAACAGAACATCCTCATAAGGTGCCAGACAAACCTCAGCCAGGAACTCCTTTGCCTGCGTGAGAGCGATCTCACAGGATCTCAGCATTTTTTTCTTGTCGCCCTTCACTTTCTTCGGGAATCCGCTGTACGGGACGATTCCGGTCTCATATCCAAATTGCTCCGCGATTCTTCTGCTGTAGTGCAGCAGGGGCTTTTCCGCGGTATAACCGATCCCCGGAAAGACAATTGCCAGTCTTTTCATAAAGCGCTCCCTCATCCTGCTCTTTCTGTTCTTTATGAATCATTAGATGTATTTGGCTGTAATGCTTTGGGCGCAGTCTTTTATCTCGTTGGGGGTGCCGCAGGCAACGATGCGTCCGCCTGCTTCTCCCCCTCCAGGTCCCATATCGATGATGTAATCCGCATTTCGGATGACATCGAGGTCATGTTCTATGACGATTACGGTCGCGCCGCTGTCAATCAGCGTCTGAAACACGTCAAGTAAAGTCTCAACATCCAACGGATGAAGACCGATCGTAGGCTCATCGAACACGAAAACGGAGTCGGCCTGTCCTTTCCCCATTTCACTTGCCAGTTTCAGCCGCTGTGCTTCCCCGCCCGACAGACTCGGTGTCTCCTCGCCCAGGGTCAGGTATCCCAGCCCAAGGTTCTGAAGCACCTGGAGCTTGGGAAAAACATTTTTCATGTCCCGGCAGAAACCGATTGCTGTATTGATATCCTTATCCATCAGTTCCGGCAGGGACATCTCTTCTCCGTCTTTATTTACATGGCAAACCCTGTAGGCTTCTTTTGCGTATCGGGACCCTTTGCACTCCGGGCAGGGAATGTCGACGTCCGGAAGAAACTGAACGTCCAGGCTGATCGACCCGGTTCCGTCGCAGATCGGGCAGCGAAGCTTCCCAGTGTTGTAAGAGAAGTCCCCGGCGTTATATCCGAGGCTTTTTGCGTCCTGAATGCGGGCATATATCTTCCGGAGTTCATCATGCACGTTGGCATAGGTGGCAACGGTAGAGCGCACATTGATGCCGATCGGCGAAGCGTCGATCAGCTTCACATGACGGATTCCGTCTGCCTCCACACGGATGACATGCTCCGGCAGTTTTTCATTTGAAGCCTTCGCAGCCAGGCCGGGGACAAGGCTTTCCAGTACCATCGTGGTCTTGCCAGAGCCGGACACACCGGTTACTGCTGTCAGTCTCCCCTTGGGGATTCTGACATCCAAAGCCTTGACGGTATGGATCGGCGCTGTTTCCATACGGATGAACCCGTTAGCAAACAGTTCTCCGGTTCCGACATGCCGCTTGATAGCCTGGTTTCCGGCGAGAAACGGTCCGATCACAGACCTGGGGTCTGCCTTAATCTGTTCTACAGTCCCTTCTGCGACTACCCTGCCGCCGTTCGCGCCGGCTTTCGGGCCAAGTTCGATTATCCAGTCAGATTCATTGAGTATCTGGACATCATGATCGACAAGCAGAACCGAATTTCCATCGGCAATCAAATCGTGCATAACGCCGTTCAAGCCTGCAATATTAGCCGGATGCAGTCCAATTGACGGCTCATCCAGGACATACAGCACGCCAGTTGTTCGGTTGCGTACCGCTCTTGCAAGCTGCATCCGCTGTCTTTCTCCCGTAGAAAGTGTAGATGCCGCCCTGTCCAAAGTCAGATAGGAAAGGCCGAGGTCCATGAGGCGTCCGGCAGCTCCCCTGTAAGACTCGCAAATGCTCTTCGCCATTGCTTTCATCTCTTCGGGCATTGTTTCCGGTACACGCGCAATCCATTCGAGGGATTCTGCAAGCGTCATGGTGCAGGCTTCGGCCAGAGAGATTCCCATAAGCTTCGGGGCTCTCGCCTTTTCTGAGAGTCTCGTTCCGCCGCAGTCCGGGCAGGTCGACAGTCTCAGGAATCTCTCTACCCGTTTCATTCCCTTCTCGTCCTTCACTTTTGAAAGGGCATTTTCAACGGTGTAGATGGCATTGAAATAGGTAAAGTCCATTTCCCCTGCCGCGCCGTTTGTCTGATTCTGATAGATCATGTGATGCTTTACCGGCGGGCCATGGAAGACGATATCTCGTTCTTTTTCTGTCAGTTCCCTGAACGGCACGTCTGTCCTGACTCCGAGTTCTCTGGCGATATCCTTCATCAGCGACCACATCAGGGTTTGCCAGGGAAGCACTGCGCCCTGATCAATCGTCAGGGATTCGTCCGGGACAAGGGTCGTCTCGTCGACGACATGAACAATTCCTGTTCCGTCACAGCGGGGGCATGCCCCTTGGCTGTTAAAGGCGAGTTCCTCCGCTCCGGGACCGAAAAAATGCGCTCCGCATTCCGGGCAGACCATCTCCTGCTCCAGCGCAACACGCATCGAAGGCGGAAGATAGTGGCCATTTGGGCATCTGTGGCTGCCGAGCCGAGAAAACATCAGACGAAGGGAGTTCAGCAGTTCCGTTCCTGTTCCAAACGTCGAACGAATTCCCGGAATTGCCGGCCTCTGATGCAAGGCCAGCGCCGCCGGAACATACAGCACCTCATCCACATCCGCTTTTGCCGCCTGAGTCATCCGTCGTCTTGTATAAGTTGACAGAGACTCCAGATAGCGTCTGGAACCTTCTGCATACAGCACGCCAAGCGCAAGGGAGGATTTTCCGGATCCTGATACGCCCGCTATCCCTACGATCTCGTTTAAGGGAATGTCCACGTCAATGTTCTTCAGATTATGGACCCTGGCCCCTCTTATCTTGATCTTTTTTGGTGTTTCATCTTTCATGATCATCGATTTTTTCCAGCACCTTGCGAGCCTGCTTCTTCAACTCTTTGATTCTGCTCATCGTATCCGGTTCTCCTTCTTTCATGTCAGTCATTGAACAGTACCTTTGAAATATGGCACTTTGATTTTTAATTGTACACTTTCCTTCTCTCAAAATCAATTCATTTAGGTTCCGGAACTGCTGTCAGCTGATTATTGCAGAAAACGATTATAGCACTTGACCATTACCGGCAGTATAACTATTAAGAGAGTAAACAGACTTCGGTCGGACGGAAGGAAACCGGGAGAGAGGAAGCAAGGAGATCGATGATGAACTGTCACAGATGCGGAACACCGATGCAGAGCATGCTGTTTGTAATCGAACCGGAGAATCTGAGCGTGTTTAACGCCTTGACCCAGACGCCAAAAGAATCCCTGACATATTTATCAGAGTTCCATTCCTGCTGGCATCTGCCAGTTCAACTGCTGTGAAGAAACTGATAGTTCTTTTACTCGCTGCTGTTCTTTTATTCGGAGCAGTTCTTTACTTCTGCCCGCCATCCCGACTGCCTGAGCAGCTGCTCCCGGCGTCCTATACCGTCAGGCAGTGGGTTGGGACGGCAAAACACAGAATATGGCCGGAACCGGAGCCGAGTCCGGATGCTTTGTCCTATGAAGTGATTGCTGTCATTGACGGAGACACCCTCCTGATTTCCATTTTCGGAGCTGAAACGACAGTTCGCCTGATCGGGGTGGACGCGCCGGAGAGCGTCCATCGCGAGAAGGAGAAAAACACCCCGGAAGGTGAACTCGCCTCGGCTTGGCTGAAGACCTTCCTGGAAGGGAAACGAGTGACACTGGAATATGACCAGGAACTGAAAGACCAGTACGGGCGTACGCTCGCCTATGTTTATGCTGACGGCATGATGCTGGAAGATGTTCTTCTGATGGCCGGTATGGCGAAAGCACTGACCATGGAGCCGAATACAAGGTACCATCATCATTTTGAGCAGCTCGAGAAGCAGGCAAAAGAAGGAGGCAACGGCTTCTGGGGAACCGGCTTCTTTGAAGGGTAGTATTCCGGTGTCTTAAGAGATCCCGGTAACTGTGAGAGAACAAGGATCGGGAAACACGGATCTTAGGAGTTCAGACAGCAGATGAAAGTCATTCAGAAGTTACGAAAGATGTTTCCCATGCCGGGATTGAAGAGGAGTCATTTCAGCCCCTGATCCCCGACATCCGGGAACAAAGTCTTGACGGGCACAGGGAAGAATTATATAATATGCCAAATATCACGATCACCTTTAGCAAGTCAGGTGATCAGGGGGACCGGATGGACAGAGATCCGTCAAAGCCGTTCCCCGGCCGGATCTGCACCCGTGCGCAGCGAAGATCATAAGCAAGCTAAAGCGTCAGCCGGAATCTATGGATCTGACCGGCGCCTTTGAGGGCTGTGATAATAAAATGAAAATGCGACAGCATGAAGAAAGGATGTATGGATTATGTGGGACAGAAAAGATTTAAAAGAGAGAGGCAAAGCCGCCTTTAAAGCCAACTATTGGAAATGCGTAGTAGTCGGGATTCTGCTGGTTCTGTTTGCGGCAGGCACCGGCGCAAGCACCGGCAGGACCACCACCAACAGCATGAACACAACCTACAACAACGGCGTCACCGTTGTCTCCGACGGAACGGGCACGACTTATGTCATGGACAATCAGACCGCCGGCGAGATAGCGGAGGCCATCGAACAGTCGGAAGTCATGACGGCCATGCAGGACCCCGCGTTCCAGATGGCGGTGCGTTCGATGCTCACCGCAGTGGGCGCTGTCCTGCTCGTAATCTCCCTGGTCAGCTTCTGCCTGCGCCTGCTGGTTTTCAACCCCCTGGAGGTCGGCTGCCGCGGCTTCTTTACACGCAACACGGAGGCTCCCGCCGAGCTGAATGAGCTGAAGAAGGGCTTCCATCCCTACGGCCGCACGGTGGGTGCGATGCTCCTGCGCGATGTCTTCCTTTTCCTGTGGTTCCTGCTGTTTGTCATTCCCGGCCTGATCAAGATCTATTCCTATCGCATGGTGCCCTACATTCTTGCGGACGATCCCGAGATCGGCGCCAAGGATGCAATCATCCTCTCCCGCCAGATGATGGACGGACACAAATGGAATACCTTCGTGCTGGACCTGTCCTTTATCGGCTGGAACCTGCTTTCCCTGCTGACCTTTGGTCTGGTTGGCGTGTTTTATGCCAATCCCTATCAGTTCAGCACCAATGCGGAGCTCTATAAGGTGCTCAAGAAGCAGGGCAAGTAAAGAGACGGGATATTTCAGAAGCTGATCAAGGACCGACCAGCGGATTCTTATGAAATCAGACTTGGCGAGGCTGTTCTGGCGGCAGCAGCAAAAGCTGCCAGAATCAAAGCTGAGAAAGTGCTCAGTCG